>CALAGN010000161.1 GCA_937891785.1 uncultured Octadecabacter sp. | reverse complement strand
GAACCGTCGATCGCATCTGTGCGGCTGTTGTAACGCTGGCCGTCTTGCGTGGTATCGCCAAAGATCGCCAGTGTCCGGCTTGCACCGCCGACAGTCGCCGTGCTTGCGCCACCCGTTGCAGCAACGCGGATGTTGTCATCGCCGCCGCCGCCATGGACAACCGTCAGCGCGTCTTCAGCCGTGCTTTCAATGACAAGCGTGTCGTTATTTGACCCCAGAAGTAGTTCGACAACTTCTAACTCATCATAGTTGATGCCTGCCTTGAAGGTCTGGAAGTCAGGAACGGCAACCGTGCCAAAATTCAACACCAGATCAGTCGATCCCATGTCAAAGCCGGAAATGTTGTCTTCGGTCATGGTGCCGGACTGGATCGCGGCGCTGCCATCGTTAAAGACCACAAGACGGTCGGTTTGATCATCTTCGTCCACCGGATTGGTAACTGCGATCAAGTCGTCGTTCAATTCAGTCGGCAGGGTTTTAGCCAACTGAATTGAACGATCAGCACCAGGTCCAACACCGCCATAGACAAACAGCGGCCCTTGAATGCCAGATACCAAGTGGTTCTGTGCACCCGGTTTGATTGTTGGCTGCGGTTCATCCGCGACAGTGCCGATCGTCAGATCAATCGTGATCGGCTGGTCCCAATTGGCGGCTGTAAACGTGACCGTCTTGTTGGGGTTGCTCCAACGTCCAAGCGGATCGGCTGTGACATTGGGAATAGTCTGACCGTCGGTCAAAATCGAAATGACAACGTCGGATGTTGGCGCTTTGGACAATTTCAACGTGTAGCTATCGGGCGAGCTTGCGGAAACGATGGTATCGCCCCCGGTCTCGGTCACGATCACTTCGCCCTTGTCGTTGTCAAAGATACGCACGTCAACTTCGGTCGGGTCAGCAATATCGGCCCACGTCGCTTGGGTTGTATCTGCGGTATCGAGCGCGATAGTCAAGGTCTGACGTTCGCGATTTTCTTCGATCGCGTCATCGACGGCGGTGATCGTCACGTCGATGCCAGACACATAGTTGGCAGTTGTGAAGCGCACGTGGAGCTTGCCATCATCGATGTAGGTGTAGGTCCCATCGGCACTCGTGACGGTGAAATCCCCGTTCGGGTATGTGACTTCGTAGACGATATCTTCGCTGCTGTCCGGGATGCGCGACAGCGTTAGTTTGAGCGTTTCGCCCAAGGCACCTTCTGCGACATTGATGGACGACGGGTTGCCCGCGACACGGATACCATAGGCATCGTTGTCAAAGACCGTCACTTGCACATTTGCAATCTTGGTGTTGGCAATTTCAGGATCGGCGGTGCCACCGACCAGAACCTGATGGCTAACCAAGACGTCGCGTGTTCCTTCGGCCGCGTCATCCTCGGGTGCCTGCACATAGACTGTCTGCCAATCCGATGCGCCAGAATTGGAGCTGTCAAAACGCAACACTGCCCCAGCTTCGCCGGCGCTGGCCGCGTTGGTTGTGACCAGAACGGAATTGGCTTTGGCGGCACCTGGCAGATTGCGATCCTGCGTCGAAGACCGTGCAGCGGATGCGGTAAGATAGGCAACAGCAGTTCCGGTCAGCGCTTGGGTCATACGGATACGGTAGAACCCTTGGGCCCCGCCCTCGGTGAGAATATCCAACCCGCTGGTATCAATTTCGAACAGGCCAGAGTTTTCGTTGGCGACGTTCAGGCGCAGACCATCAACAAAGATCCCGTTGAAGGCCGGATCAAGCGAATTCACCGCGTGATTTACGATACCCGAGCTACCCTCGACCTCAAGCGACACGATATCGGTCATGACGTCGCCTGCGACGCTGATAAAGTCCGATCCCAAGCCGCCGATAATCGTCACGGCCATGTTGGCTGCTGTCGACTGCACATAGAAGCTGTCGTCGCCTTCAAGGCCGTCAATTTCGGCTCGCTCAATTGCTTCAAAGCTGACGTTCAGACCCGCGCCAAAGATGCCCTGTTCGGTGATCAGGAAGCTGTCATTTCTCTCGGTGCCAAGAACGACAATCGTGTCGGTCCCTGCCCCGCCATCAATCGCAAGTGGTGCGTTGATATTGTAAAGGAAGCTGTCATCGCCGCCGCCGCCAAAGGCTTCGGCATCGCCGCCGCCTGCGACCTTGGTCGGATCACCTTTCAGAATGAAGGCACGGACCACGAAGATATCGTTACCGTCTTCGCCAAACAGCTTGGTCAGACCTTTATTCGAATAGACGTTGAACGTGTCATTACCCAAGCCACCAAAGACGATCATCGGGTGGCTGTTGCCTACCGACAGGAAGCCTTGGGTGGTTTCATTGGTCTCGATCTCGTCGCCAAAGGCAACATTCGGAAGCACGCGATCAGAACCAAACATCTGGCCGATCTGGAACGTGTCCATACCTGCGCCACCATCAAGCGTGATGATCGTAGATGTATCGTCGGAGTATAATTCATCGTCGCCACCCAGCGTGTTCACACGCACGCGACCATTGAGCGCGCTATCGTAGTTGATACGCTCGACCTGATCCAAGGTGTTGCCAGCGCCATCTTCGTTCAGAAGCGCGATGAAGTTCTTGCGGATAAGAACAACATCATCCGCGCCGTCACGACCATTGATCGTCAGAGCATCGACGCCGTCATCTTCGTTGCCAGTATCGGCGACGGTAATGACATTGCTGACTGCACCGCTATTGCGATTGATGATGTATTCATCCGTACCAGCCTGACCATCCAGACGGAAGCTATCTGCAGCATCGCGTTCGCCCAGTCCGGTGACGGTGATGACGTCTTTGTTTCCACCAGACAATACAACGACATCGCCTTTGAGAACACCAGGTTGGATCAGGATCGTGTCGCCCTCACTACCCGTTTGGATCGTTGTCGTTGTAGCGTCAATCGCGCCGAATACCGTGACATCAGAACCCCCAGTGAACGGGTCACCGATTTCAGGCGTAACAACGAATTGATCTGCACTGGGAACGTCAGCACGGATCTCCAGATCGCCAGTCACAGTGACAGCACTGGCCGCTGTCTGTTCAAAATCGTCCCCAACGATCAAAGTCATGTTCTTGGGCGCTTCGCCCTCAACACCAATTTGCATTTTGGCAGCGATTGTCAGGTTTTCACCGAAACTAGCCGTTTCGCGTGTCCGGATTGTCACATCCCCGCTTGAGCGACCACCAAAGGTTTCAAAGTGGTTTTCGTCAATGCGCAGGGCTTTGAGGTTTTCGAAATGGACCCCACCGGCACCCACGTCAAACGAAAGACGATCAACTTCGCCTTCAACATCGCTGGCGCTTGTGCCGAAACCAGCCGCTTTGATGCGCAGGTTGGTTGTGGAGATGTTCAAAGTATTGTCGACGTTGCCATCGATCACGGCACCAACGGCGTCAATATCTATCAATTCCTGTGACGTAAGGCGATTCACAGCAATCCCCGCGCCAGAACTCAGCACGATATTGTTGACGGCACTAGCCGTCAGCAGACCACCACCGGTCAGTAGGATATCAAAGCGCTGAAGCGGATCAATGATCCCGATATCGCCAAGTTTGGACCGCAACGTGATGCCGTTCGCACTAAGTGTGCTGATGGGCGCGCCCAGCATGGACCACTCGCTGAGCACATCGGCCTCACCCGTGACAGTCAATGCACCGCCAAGTGTGAAGATATCAACGTCATGGATAATCAGATCGCCACCAACAGTGCCGCTAATCACGGTCCCAAGGTCGATCTCGAGGCGTTCGCCAGATTGGCCAACGTCGCCATCAACATTCAACGTCAGCGACCCTGCCGTGATATCTGCGGATGGATCAGCGTCGTCACCCGAAAGATCGACAACGTTGCCACCGATATTGAGCGTGACATTGGCGGCTGCGTCGATGTCGCCAACGATAAGAGACTGCTCCATTGTCAGTTCCAGATCACCACCAACCATCGCGCGCTGAACGATCAGATCGCCACCCAGCTGTTGGACATAAGCATTTTGGCCCGCCTGCAGCAGCAACACGCTGTCGCCGCTGGCATTGATCGTGAAGGCACGGCCGTCCTGACCGATTGATCCATCAGCAACAAGGCTGATGTATTCAACCGCAGACGCCGCCGCCACGCCGCTGGGCGATCCGTCGATCAGCGACCCAGTGGTCAGAAGACGAAGGAAACCGCCACTGTTGGCCGCACGCACATTCAGAATATCACCGTCATGACCAATACCAGCCATCGAGGTCGAGGTCATCTCGAGCCACATCGCGGTGGTGGGGGCCATAGACCGCAGGTTCACATCTGCGAACGGACGGGCCGAGACACGCTGAACGTCCCATAGGTCAGCAAAGATGTCGCCAGTGCTGATCGTGACCGACCCGGTCTCGGGAACGCTCTCGATGTTCGTGACCTCCGCGAACTGAGCCGGAACGCCGTTGACCCAATCAATCGCTTGTGGATCGAACGTCGCGCCACCGCCAGTGTATTTGAACAGCTTGTAGGTCCGCGCGGTTTGATCAGCCCCTTCGTTCCAAGTGTTCCAAAGCCCCAGAACATCACCATTTGCAACAGTGACCGTCGGGCGGTTTCCGTCTGTCAGATCACCGAAGACCAGATTCAGAGCGGTCCAGTCGGTATCCGCAGCCAAAGCATCCCGCTCCGGGGCCTGACCCGGGGACAAGATGATCTGCGATCCCTTGCGCACATAGATCTGGTGCACGACATCAACGATATCCTGCACTTGCAACGCACGGAGCATATTCTGCGCATCAAAGTCAAACGTCTCGGTGAAATCGATATCCTTGGGCTCGGTCAGCGTACCGATCTGGCCTTGGCCAGCGCCAGCGCCTGCAGCGTTCAAGATAACTTCATGCGCGATGATGTTTGCGTTTTCACCGGCGGCGGTTGCCCCACCGGAAATCGTCCCAACCGTCAGAAGCGGATAAAGAGCCTTGGCCACAGCGGCAGGCAGCGTCTGGTTCAGGCTGGCAAGACGTGTCAGCTCCAAGTCGATTGCGGACTCGCGCGCCGCATCCTCAAGGAAGCGGCTTGCAACATAGGTGTCCTTTGCCGCGCGGTCTTTATTGGCATCGTGCATCACGCCATATCTATAGGTCAGATCAGCTTGAATCGCCGTCTTGATCGCTGCACCATCAAAGCTGTCAAACAGCCCGTCATATGTGCCAGCGGCTACATCTGCGGTGATCGCAGCATCGCTGCCCCGCGTCTGGAACTGCGACCAAACATCAAGATAGACACCGCCACCATCTTTGGTGCCTTCGGCCTGCGTATCGACGCGCACAACGTCGATATAGGACACCAGCGTGGTGTTGTTGAACGACCACAGCGCATCATGGGCAGGTTGGAACCGCGCCAGTGCCGCGTCATTTGCGGCCTGGATTTCTTCGGGTGTTTCGCCGCCCACAAGGGTGCCCGCCACATAGGCTTGGAAGCTCGCCATATCGGCCAGAACCGGCTTGTTGCTGGCATCTGTGTGGATGGTTTCAATGTAAGCGCGCACGTCGCTACCAGCGCCGACATCATCATCGGCCAGCGACGCATGAAGCGCGCCATAGGTTTGCGACACGTTGCTTGCAAAATCATTCAACAACCGGCGGTCAACTTCAGCGATAAAGGTGCTCATCTGGTCCAGATCAGCAGATTCAGTCCCGCTCCAGATCAGGTGGTAATACTGCTGGTAAGTCTCGGTGTTACGGAAACCTGTGTTGTGTTCTGCCGTATTAATGGTCTCGAAGCGGGCAAGTTGCTGCGCTTCGGCTTGTGCATGGGTCAGCACAGCGGGGAGGTCTGTTTCGCCTTCATCAACAGCCAAGTCATAGGCGGCTTGCGACGCCGCTACTGTATTCGTGACCAGCGTATCGAACGCGGCGACGTTAGTCAGATCAGCATCAACCGGGCCAGCGCCGGAAGGGGTGCGGATCAGGTTCCAGTAGTCCACGTAGACCTGATAATCGGAAAGCTCTTTATTATCGAGCTGCTGCCCTGCGATGGTGCGATTGCCATCATCCAGGCCAAACCGCGATTGATAGGCCGCGATGCGCGCGTTAGTCAGCGCACCGTCGGTTTCAAAGTTATAATCCAGAATCGACCCCGAGAGGGCTGTAAGACGGACTACCCCCTCAAGCGACCCAACGGAGATCGACCCAAGGTCACCATCCGGCTGCTGGTCATCACGCACAAAGCTGGTCCGGATGTTTTCCGGTTTGACCAGATGCAGATCGCCAGCCATCTCGACCACGTTCAGGCCAAGCCCTGCAGCACCCGAGAAGCCGCCATTGACGGCCAGATGATTGGTATCGATCCGCAAGGCGCGCTCGGCCGTGCCAACCACGGACTTGCTAGATTGCAGCTCGATCCGGTCGGCCCTGATGTGTGGATCAGCAGAATCCGTCAACGCCGATGCAAAGATGCCATCCGGCGCGCTGATATAGACCAGACCACCCGTGGACCAAGCCCGTTTGACGACGACGAAGCCATCAGAGTTGGTGTTGGAGCCAAGATCGATGCGGATTTCCTCAGTGGCTTCGATATCCAGTTCATATGGGACATCCACCGGCGGACTAACCGTCGGCGACATGTAGGCCGTGGGCGGAGGTGTGACCGCCGCGGACAAAAACAAAAGCGTCGGCGCCGCGCCGCCGGGGCCTGTGCTGAACGCTTGAGCAGAGACAGCTTGTTGTGCCACCTCGGGCTCCGCGATGAAGTTCACCAAGACCGAGTCGAAGATGCCGTTCGTGCGGACGGCCTGCAACTTGCCGGTAATCGACACGTTTTGCGTGGCGATTACGCTGCCACCGTTCACGCCGAACGCTCTGCTGGGCGTCGAGAATTCCCCGTTGATATAGACATGGGCATCGGGCGCCGTGCGGATATCGCCCGCAAGGTTCACTTCACCCACGCTTTCGATCCGCACAGTCGGGATCACGCTGCTAGCCAGAAACTCGATGTTGACCGCGTGGCTCGCCTTCAGGCCGATGTCCCAGTATTTCTTCAGGCCCTCGGTGGTGGTGGTCTCACGGTACTTGGTCTTTTTCTTCAGATAGCCGCCGCCTTCGGTCCATTCCCGCTTGGTCTGGTCGAAGTTCTTAAAGGTCGACAGGTACTGACCGGCATCACGATTGTTTGCATCGAAGCTCTGGCCGGTTATCGCTGAAAATCCTGCGTACTTGGTATCGTCAATTGTGCCATCCGCTTCGAACAGCAGGCTCAATTCGACTTCAAGCTTGGTGCCAGCAGGATCCGGCGAATATCTGTGGAAAACTGTCGTCAAAGCGCCGCCGCTTGGCGTGAAGTCATGGCGGACAATGTTGCCATTGGTCAATTCAACGGCGACGTTCGTGATGTTCTTGAACCGCCCGATGATCTCGGCGCTGCTCGCCGCAGTCGGGTCGATGCCCAAAGCGGCGGCAAGGGCCAAGATATCTTGCGTGCCTTCGCTTTCCAGAAGCGCGGAATCGCTCAGTTCTTCAACATTGCGCGACAGTTCGGTGCCGCTGCCAGTGTCGAAATTGAAGAAGAAATTGAAGGTCTTCCAGTACTCGGTATAGATCTCCTGAACAACGCTCGCCTGGCCTTCTGTCCATACATAGTACGTCCCGGTTTTCGGCGAGTAGGTTGTGGTAAGGGCATCGACGCGCGGTTGCACGCCAAGAGACGTGAACCGGACGCCTTCAAATATGCCATCGTCGTCGCGTCTGATGTCACCGCGGAACGCTTCAACCAGAATGCCACCGGCATCCTCGGTAAATACCGTGCGCTTGGCGACATAGGCATCCACGATCGCCTGCGCGGCCGCTCTTTGCGCGGTCGTGCTGCTGGGGTTGTCGAGGGTAGCCTTGGCTGCCGCATTGCCATCATCAAGAATATCCAGCGTATCAGTGATCTGGATCACACCCTGACGGTCGCGGCTGGTATTTATCTGGTTCGTGATCAGCTTCACGTTGGAATAGTTGCGGATGGTCACATCCGCATAGCCAGACGCAACCTTCAGCGCGCCGTTGCCGGTGGAGAAGACGTTGCCCGTGATCTCGATCCGGCCACCGGCGAAATCGATATCGTTCAGAATGATGGCCTGTTCGTTGGCGTCCCACCGGCCCGACAGCGGCACCTGCGTGCCGTTGATATTGCCGTATTCGATCCCGAACAGGCCTTCATCGTTAGTCCCTACAAGCGACCGGCTGGTCGAAGGTGCGGTGAAGGTTTCCGGGATGATCATCGAGGCAGACTGCACACCAGACTGGATAAGCCCGTTGATGTTCACATTGGTCGCCACGATCGACACGACACCATTGGCCACCACGGCGGATTGGCTTGCCGCCGAATTCCGTTCGTTAATGTACGCTTGGCCAAAAGTACTTCCCGCCGTTGCGGTCAGGGTGCTGATCGCGCCCTTGGTGCTGAAATTGGCCGGCGTCAGGGACCCGATGAATTTGCTGTTGTTACTGTATTCGCCCGATCCCAGTCCCGTATTGGTCCGTGGGTTGGCACCGGCGTGGTACCAGTCGGTCGAGACGACGAAATCGCCGCCGGACTTGATGTTGACCGTCTTCGCCAAAATTACACCGGTCAGGCGGATCGCACCAACCGTGGTCTGGACCGAGACATTGCCCAAGTCGTTCACGATCGAGCCAAGCAGGTAAAGATCTGGTGGAAGATCCGGCAAGGTCGCGGAAATAAGCGTCGAATTTGGATCGTTCGGATCGCTCAGATACGAATTGTTCGCCGCATAAGCCACTGCGATGTCGTCGATGTATTCATAGGTCGACCGGTTGACCGCGTTGATCGTCACATTGATCTGCGCGGACCCGCCCGAAACACTTCCCCCGCCGATAAGGGCATCGTTGGCGTAGATATTGCCGGGATGGAATTCTTTATAGTCACCTGTCAGTTCGCTGAACCGGGCGACTTTCGTATTCGCGATCACAACGTCATTGACCCGGTGCATCATGAACACATCCGAACGCACGTCGATCTGCACATCTTTGTGCGCCAGCAAGGTCGGACCCGTGGTGGTGGCGTTGTTGACAAGCGAAGAAGCCGATGCGGCGTTTTCGGCCTGAATGAAGATCGAGCCCGGAGCGGCAACGATATTCGGGATTTCAAGGAAGACCGCAGGCAGGTTTTCTTCGATGATGGCATTGTCACCGCTACCGCTAGGCGGTGTAAGGCCCAAGGCGACCATCTGGTTTTCGATCTGCTCAAGCTGGGCTGCGTAACGCACCAGCGCTTCGGCGTTGCTGTTGTGCTCGCGCATCCATTCGCGGATCTGCTGGTACTG
Organism: uncultured Octadecabacter sp.; assembly: GCA_937891785.1. GTDB lineage: Bacteria > Pseudomonadota > Alphaproteobacteria > Rhodobacterales > Rhodobacteraceae > SW4. The sequence goes on along the minus strand of CALAGN010000161.1, from coordinate 18,882 downwards.
CGTCGCCAGAAGCGTCGAAAGCTGGCCGACGCTGATGGTCGGGTTGTCCATCTTGCCGGGGCGGATGACGGCGATCTGCTGATAGAATGCCGCACGCATATACGCGTTCGCGTTGGACCCGAAGGCCTGATCAACAATGAATACTGACGGCGACGCGCCCATGTTCTGCCACAGAGCGGTGTTGGTATAATCCGCCGCCTGCGTCACGACTGCCATCGGGCCATCGCCTAGGAACCGGTAATAGTTTCCACCCGTCCCCACTGCCCCGTTAGCGTTGATGTTCACCTGCTCAAGCTGAACAATATCACCTGCGTAAAGGTCAGTCGCCAGTGTGTCTGCGTCCCAATACTGAATCACGTAGTCCTGGTTGTTGTCCACACCGAGGATGATTTCCTTCTCGGTGCCGGTGCCGATCTGTTCGGGAGAGTCCTCGGCTCCGCGCGTAATCACAGTATCTAACTGCCGGGCAGAACCATCAGCGTTGATGACGATATCCGGGCCGTTCCAACGGTTCAGCGCGTTTGCACCGACATAGGCAACTTCGTAGATCGTTTGGTAGTTCACGCCCGCCCGCAGACGCGCGGCCGCATCGATGTTCACGTTGGCGGAACCACCGTGGCTGCCTTGATTGGCCACGTTGTAACCGTATGGCGGGACCGCCAGAACCAGCACCAGACCATCATCACTGGTCTGGAACAGACCGCGTTCAGCCGAAACCAGAAGGTTTCCGGCGCTGTTGATCGTTGTTGCGCCATCGATATCGACGCTTGCCACACGGTTGGTGGTGTTCGTCTGCACCGCAACCCCAAGCGAGATGCCTAGCGACACGAGAGAGCCGTTTGCCGCCGTCCGCTGAACCATCGAGTTCACCGTGTTGTTTGCCTTACCCGCACTCAATTCGACGCGCAGACCATCAATGTCGACATTGTCCAGATCGATGGTGGTGGCCGAGTTCGTGATCGCCTTTACGTCGATGCCCAGATTGGCCGACAATGCGCCCGACTGGAAGACCGCGCCATCGGCGGTGTTACGTATGTTTGCACGTGTTTCCACCTTCACGTCGCCGCCAAGGTTATCGATGAATGCACCGTTCATCGATACGTCGGTTTCGGCGTCGATCGTCTGATCGGTCGTCGAAACGGCCAGACCGCCAACAGCCGACAGTGCGAAGACTTCGACCGCATCTGCGACAGAGTGATCGGTCAAGGCGCGAACGACCACACTGCTAGGGTTCGTGAAGGTCCCCTCGCCCTTGATCCAGATATCGCCCAGATCGACGGCCGAGCGAGAACGGTCGCTTGCGTTTCCGACTTCGGCATCGGTCCCAATGATTGTGAGGCCAAGCAGGTTGCCCGAGCCCGAGGACACGTTGGACGTCAACCTTGCCGGCTGGCCGTTAGTGGAAACGACAGCCTCTTTGTAGACCTTGTTGTAGGTGTCGATCTGGATCGATTCACCGGTGATCTTTGTGCGGTTGTTCTCGCCGGTACCCGACGCGAACGTGATACGCGCGTCACCAAGCGCAAAGAGCTTCAACGAGGCCCCCGCGCCGCTGGCGGCGGCAAAGCTGTTGGCATCCGCGTTTCCGTCAAGCTCACGCTCGGCGCGGGCCGACATGTTCACACCATCTGCCGTGATCTTGGTGTTGGAGGCTACTGTGATTTCCGAGGTCGTGTTGTCACGCACATGGCTGACCGCACCGATCGCTACGAAACCACCACCGCCACCGGCCGTGGTGTCAACGAACATGTCGTTATCCAGATCGGCAAGGACGTTCAACTGACGGCTTATGATCTCGACGTTGTTCTTGAAGACCACAAGGCTGTCGGCGTTCGCGTCGTCGCTATCGCCGTCGCCACCAAGTCCGGCTTCGGCAAAGGCCGTCATCGAACCGATGGCCCCCAGACCCGCAGACACACCAAGTGTGGACGACCGAAGATAAAGGTCAGCATGTGATGTCACGTCAACGAATTGCTCGCCCACAAGAACGGCGTTGTCGATGGTGGTGGTGACAGTACCCGCAGCTTCGGCGCGTGCAATGTTCACTTCAACCGCGATGGCGCCAACGCTGACACCCGTCGCGCCGACATCCAAGATATCAACATCCGACAGTGCAATCGCTTTAATTGATCTCGCGGTTACGCGCGCGTCTTTGATCGTGCTGCTGACGGTCGATGAGTGACGTGTTAGCATCACGGCTGCGCCAACGGCCAAGCCGATTGGCGAAATCGCCGCGTTGATATTGGCAACGTTTGAATCAAACTCGGCGGTATCTTTGGCCTGAACTTTCACTTCGCCGGTTGTCGCGCTGACTTCTGCGTCCTTGCCAGACAAGTCGATCATCGCCGTGACGCTGTTGTTGACCTTCAACGTGATTTCCAGGCCACCACCCGTCGCGGAGATTCCGCCAGCCGAGATTGCGACACCAACACCGTTAAGATCAATCAAGCGCGAGATCGAATCCGCATCGACCGTAATGTCTCCGCCTGCCTCAAGCACTGTGCCGACATGGCCCGCATGTTCAACAATCGCGTGGGACGTGTTCTCGACGTCGACCCGAAGGATACTGACGTTGATTGCGATCGCGCCAAGGCCGACCGACATCGCAACACCAACCATCGTAGAGCCGGACCCGTTTGGCACGTTGTCGTTTACAAGCGTTTCAGCAAAGGACAGCACATTGATATCGCCGGCTGCGAAGATCAGGCTGTTTTTGGAAATCGCCTCGACGGTTGAATAGTTCGATACCGAAACCCCGATACCCGCACCCGCAACCGAGCCGCCCAATCCAATCGCGACAGCGACTGAAGCAGTGGCTGCTTCGATGCGGTGCTCTTCTTTGGCATCAGCCTTAATCGTGACATCGCGTCCGGCATTCAGAACGCTACTCGTGACAACGGCCCGTGTGCGATGCGCGCGATCGGCTGCGTTTTCGCCGCCAACAGTGCTGGACAAGATCGAAACACCGATCGAACCGGCACCCGCAACAATCCCGCCGCTTACTGCGGCAGCAACCGTAACGATACGCGCCTTAAGAAGCGTGTCATTGGTCGCGATGGCATCAATGTTACCATTGTAGGCCGTCAGACGGGCGTTTGTGATGAAAGCTTCGCTATTGTTGGACACAGCATTATGAACCGATGCACCCGCACCAGAAACCGCGACGCCACCCAGCAACCCAAAGGAAGCCGCAACAGATGCCGCAATCGCGGTACCAAACACCGTGGCGTCGTTATCGGCGACGACTGTAATATTGCCACCAGAAGCGGGAACGCCTGCAACCCCGGCCACGACCATCTGGTCGGCGCCCAAAACACCGTCCTTAAGTTCGGCAATGACACTATTGCTGACCGTATTCTTGGCAATCGCAACCCCGATAGAAATCGCAACGCCCACAGCCGTGCCGCCAACACCGACGGCAACAGACGCGCCGACAGCAATCGCTTCGATATCAGCTGTGTCTTTTGCGGCAACGCTCAGGCTGCGCACAGTAAGCATCGTGTTCAACCCGCCAACCGGACCGCTGGTGCGCGAAACCTCGGCGCGTGTGTTCACATAGATGTCATTGTAAACGCCCGCACCAGCGCCTGAAAGCGCACCCGCAACGTCGCTGGAAACCGCGACAGCGGCAGCAATGGCATCACCATTGGCAAAGATGTCGGACGAATTGGTAGCTGTAACTGACATATCACCAAGGACGGTCATACGCGCATCTGCAACTTTGGCGATCACATCGAATGCGTCATCTTTGGTGCCAACCTCGTTGGAGACATAGACCCCACCGATGGCCGCAGCACCCGCGCCGCCACCGCCAGCAGCGCCGACTCCGACAGCGATCACGACAACATTGGCGTCAATATCGATCTTGTTAAGCGCTTTGATCATGACCGATCCGGCGCGACCCGCGCCGATATTACTTAGCTCGGCAAGGGTCATGCCTCTGATATCGTTGATAGAGTTTGCGCCGCCACCAGCAAGCGCAATGCCTGTTGCGCCACCAGCTGCAACCGCAACCGAGGCGGCAACGGACGTCGCGTTAATCTCGAGCATCTCGCCGCCACGCTCGGTTTCAGCAATGACCTCAAGCGCGCCAGTTTTTGCATCAAGCGCAGCCGCAGCACTAAAGCCGCTGATCCGCGCAACTGTTGATGCATAAATGGAGTTGACCGAAATACCAATAGCAATTGAGATGGCAACATTCGTGCCGCCACCAACAGCCACCGCAACTGCAGCAGACCCAATAACAGCCGTGATTTTTGACAGGTTCAGCGCGCTGACATGTATGCCCTGTGCAACTGTCCGGTCGCCGCTATTGCTGCCAACAATTTCCGCTAGAACGCGGGACGCGCCATAGTTACCGGCCCCGGCCCCTGCGCCCGCCGCCGACAGGCCAAAGCCCCCCGACGCCGCGACTGCGACAGATGCCGCTAGAACAACAGCAGTAATTGTATTGTCCGAACGCGCATCGACGGCCAATGCGCCATCCAGCACAACGGAACTGTCTGCAACGCGCGCGGCCACCGCATAACCAGATCCAGCCGGAAGGCCGACGATAACGCGGTCCAGGCCTTCGGTCTCGTTTGAAGCTGCAGAAATACCAAGCGAGAACGATACGCCGCCGCTGGATCCTGCTGTCACCGATACTGCGATACCCACAACGACCGCAGTAATCGTGGCCGTGCCATGCGCATTCACCGACATCGCGTCAGCGTTCAAGATCGTGGCATCGCTCACAACGGCATAGGTTGCACCAGCGATAATGTTACCGCTGCCAGCACCGCCGCCAGCCAAGGCCACAGCCCCCGTGGTCGCGGCAACCGCTGCCGCCAAGGATACGGCCACAATCAGCGCCGAATTTTCCGAATCTACGAAGATATTGTTGGTTTTTGCACCACCGGTTGCCGTGACGTTGCCGGACAGGCGTGCGCCAACTTCGCCCGAGATTTTGTTTACAGCAGCCGAGAACCCAACTGCACCACCAACTGTCGTGCCACCGATTGCAGCAGCTGCACCAATCGCAACCGCGATGATTTCAGAGTCGTTGCGCGCCAACACGCCCAGATCGGCATTGTTTTGCAAGTTTACTGTCGCAACGCCAATTTCGGCGATCACAGAACTGTCGATATTCGAATAAGCCACGCTGCCCGCAACTGCGATTGCAACGGCCTGATCCGGCCCAATTGCCGCAGCAGCACCAACCGAAACGACGACGATCCCGCTTGCGTCATCCGCCTTGACCAACAGACCCTTTGTCTGTCCGGCTTCGCCATCAATGATCGCGGTCGTATCGTTATTGCTCAGGTTAAAGACTGCGCCGCCACTGACCGAGGCCTTAATTTCGCGGTCGACTTCGGTGTAGGCAAGGTTGAAGCCAATCCCGACCATTTTCGATCCGCCAAACGCGGCCGTAATGTTGATCATTTGCGAGCGCAGATCGGACTTGTCCAAGGTGTTGTCGTCTTGCGAGAACGCATCGTCGCCCAGACCGTCAAGGGCGCTATCTAGATAGGCATTGTCTGTGCCTGCCCCAACCGGCATGCGCGATCCCGCTGTGACCTGCACATGGCCCGAGGCGTTGACCGTCACCGGGCCATTCACGCTGGACAAGATCGAGCGATCACTGGTGATCGTGCCGAATGCTGCACCGACGCCGCCGTAGCTAAGCCCGATGGCAACCGCACCCGCAATAGAAACAACCGTCGAGCTTTCCTGCGCCGAGACCGTCAGGTTACGCACGTTCCATGTTTTGGCCGATGTTGGTGCAACCGCAGCAGTTACATTGCCTTCTATCGTGGTCACCGCGACCGACCCACCAAGGGCGAACCCGCCAGAGCCTGCACCGCCGATGGCGATCGTCACGTTGACCTGATTGGCGCGCGCAATGATCGATGCATCGCCCGTCATGGTAACAGTGCCGTTGACCTGCGTGGTCACCGGTGTGTCGACCAGCGTGATGGCAATGCCAGCACCGCCTGCACCACCAGAAGATGGGTCGAACGACACGCCCACACCGCCAGCAATGGTCGTGTGATCGGACACGTTGACCGCTTCGGCGCGCATCGAGCCCGCACCTGCAAGCGTCGAAGCCTCGTCAATGATGACTTTGGTCCCGATATCGTTGCGGTTCACCGCCGCACTGCCCGCAAAGGCAAAGCTCTTGGCAACCGCGACACCGACCGCGACGGAAACCATCGTCAGATCGGTGACGGCAATCGCCGACAACAATCCCGAACCGCTGGTCAACGACGACCCGGTCAGCAGAACCTCGGTTCCACGGGACTGGCTCGCATCATTCGTTGCCTGACCCGCGATGTTCACGGCCACAGCGACACCAACGGCGACCTTGCCGGTCGACACGGCAAGCCCGCCTGCGGTGGCCACGATTGTGCTTTCATCAAACGCCGTCAGGCCGATTGCGCCCGCGCCACCGACGACGACGGTGCTGCCAGTGGATTCAACTACCGTGCTCGCGTCATAGACGTTGATCGCGACCATGCCCACGCCAGCGCCTTTCGCGCTGGCCCCGGTCGAGACGGCTGCGCCAAAGCTCAGGTTGATCAAGTGGATCGAGTTGACAGCCTGCGCCGACAGCGATGCCGCCTGAACGGCCGACCCCATGACAACATGGTCAAGATGGGTCTCGACCAAGCTGGCAATCACGGCCACGCCGACGGAAACGCCGACGCCCGCCGCGCTACCATATGCGCCAGCCCCCGAGATATGCAGCCAAAGCGCGTCGTTGCGCCCAGCGATATCAACAGCGGTTGCAGCACCCAATGTAATCTTCCGCGCGTCTTTGCCGTAAAGGCCGGCCTCAATCTCGGTGCGGGCAACGGTCACGGTGACCGAACCGGCCACGCCTACGCCCTTGGTACCCTTCGACACGGCAACCCCGACCGCCAGGCTGAAATAGCCCGAGTTGTCGCGTGCACGCATCGTCAAAGTGCCGGCACTCAGCAACAGCGCCGTGGCATCCGTGGTCGATATCCGCGACCTGATTTCTTTTTGGCTATCAATAACTACAAATGCGCCCGCGATGCCGACACCGGTTTGGGTGGTGGTCATGGCGCCGGACCCTGCAACCAGAATCCGGTTGGCGGTATCTTCCGCTCGCATGAACAACGATCCTACCGTCAGGCTGGCCAGCCCTTCGATATCGGTATTGACGAAGATATCTTCCTCGAACCCGATCGCCGAGCCCGAAATCGCAAAACCCGACTTGGAGGCCGACGCGCCTTTGCTGACGCCCGACGGTGTCTTACCGCCTACGCCGCCGGAACTGGCCGCACTTGAGCTGGACGAGCCTGATCCGCTGCCGGTCGATGCCGAAGGCGGCGCCGGCTTTGCGACCGAAGCCGCAATTGCGCCAGTGATAATGGCGCCCTTGACCTCGGCATCCATCGTCATCGCACCGTCAACGGAGATGCTGCCGTCGCCTGCGCCGCCCGAGATCAGGACATCGGCACGACGGTCGCTAAGGACCGTGACACCGGAAATACCGACCGCGATCTTGTTGGAGACAGACACCGCGCCTGCGAACTGCACGATCGTCGTCAGTTCGGTCGCATCAAGATCGAGGTTCCCGGTCAGCTTGATGTCCGCGCCGGACCCGATCTTCGTGATCGCCGAACTGTCGATCGTCGTATGGTTCCACGAACCGTTCAGCGACAGTTCGGATCCCTTGCCGCCCGCAGCCGCAAGCCCGAAGTTCAGGTGGGTCGCATTGCTGCTGGCCGTGAGGTCATTCGCGATGATGACAGCATCACCGATGTGGGTCGTGGCATAGGTCCGCTCAAGAAGCACGGATACCGCTGCGCCCAGCGCGTTTTCGGTTTCGCCCTCGCCCGCGGGGTTCTGGACGGCCTTCGAATTCTTGATGCTTTCGCCGTGCTTCTTATAGAAGTCCTTCATGCCGACCTTGAAGCCCTTGTTCCGCTCGGGCTTGGCGCTGTCGCCAGAGGTTGGGCCGAAGGGTGCAAAGTTGCCGTTCAGGGCGATCATGTCGTTCTGCGCCGAGGCGCTGATATTGACGTCATGGCCCGTGCCGACTGCGCCAATGTCTTCGCCGTCAGCGGTAACAACGATTTTCGCGCCGTCTTTCACGGTCGCCTTGGCTTCAAAATCAAGATCCAGAACCGAAAGCGAGATCGCGACACCGCCTACTTTTCCGCGTCCAAAGCTTTGGCCCCAGACGTCGAACAGGTTCGCAGCCAATCCGAAGTTGTCATCCACATACGTGGCGGCCGTGCCGATCACGTTCATCGCGGTGCTGCCTGCGGTGATCTCGGCCCATTCGGTCGTATCCGAGAAGTTTTCCGCCGCCAGATCAACCGACAACCGTCCAAGTTCTGCCTTATAACGCTTGCCGCCAACTTCAACGAGGTCACCGGCCCCGATATCGACGATACCACCGGCGACAACGGCGCCACCGGATTCAACGGTGCCACGGGTAATGGTGAACTTGGTGCTTCCAACGGTGGTGGAAGACGTCACATCGGTCCACTCGCCCTGATCGCTAAAGTCTTCGCCAGCAAGCGCAACCCCGGACCGGGTATTCACAGCCGCATAGCGATTGCCATCAACCGCAACGGTGTCACCAGCCACAAAGTTGACGCTGCCGGTGTCGCTGGCCGTGCCGTCTTCCTTGACAACGTCAGGGTTAACCTTGTGCGCAGGCGCATCGGTTGAATTGCGGACAAGGCCGACAAGGTTCGCACCCCACAGGCCCAGCGGATCAATCTTGTTCTCGGATGTCGCCGTGATCGTAACTGCACCCTGTGCCCGGAGCGTGGTGTTTTCTTCCACGGTGGCATCCGCCGTGACGTTCATGACACCGACGTTGATCGCCATACTGGCGCCCGTGTCAGTTTGACCCTCGTCGCTGCCCTCGTTGGAGGCCAGCGCGGTTGTGGTCATCTTCGGTCGCGCCGCGGCTGACCCGATAAGGTTCGTCGTGCCGCCAACCTTGATCAGGCTGGCCGTCGCGCCCACTGCACCCAGCGACGCATCCACATCGTCATTATCGACCAGAACGCTGATCGCACCCGCAACTTGCATTTCCGGCCGCACGGGCGCGGCCTCCAGTTTATCGTTCAGCCAAGTGACAATCTTTGATGGGTTCGCCTTGGCAGCCCCCTTGCTGATCGCGATCTTTCCCGCAGCGCCGAACGGCAACGCGCCCGAAACCGCATCATCGATATAGTTGCCACCCGACACGGTGCCGGTGGCAGCGGATGCCGCCACGCCTTGTGTCTGATACGGCAGAATAAAGCCGATTTTCTTCTCAAGCGACAGCTTGTTGCTGGTCGCCTGCACGACCAGATTGCCCTCAACCGTCAGGTCCGCACCGCTAACGCGTGCGCTTGTGTTGTTGATCCCGACTTCGACGGCGATCGCCAAAGTAAACTTACCGTTATCGCCGGTGGAAGCGCCAGCTTCGGTCTGGATGCGTTCGATCGTATCGGCCGAAACCTTCATGTTCCCGCCAACCGTGCTGGTGGCCTTCGCTGCAACCGTCACGTGGTTTTCGATCAGATTGACCGTGACGCCGATGCCAAGCCCGAAGCCGCCCAGACCGCCGCTGTCGCCCTTGACCGAGTTGTTCATATCCGCAACCGACCGCAGGTCCATATCGCCGGAAATTCTCAGAAGGCTGTCGATCTGAACGGTATGATATGCCTCGGACAGACCAAACGCGAGACCGGCCAGAATGGCAATCGGCTTGGCATAGTTCACGCCTTCGGTGATCACGCGAATGTCGAAATCGCCGTTACTGCCAGTGCCGGTCGTGGTGAAGGACGAATGCTCGGTCGCCGTCAGGTTGATCGTGGACACAATCCGCGAATTCGCCGAGATAAACGAGACATTTTCCAGCGCATCCAGAATGGACTTGCCGATTCCGGTAAGCGTATCAAGGAATGTCGGTTCAGGCGCATCATCACCGGTGGACACGGCTTCAGCGGGCAATTTGCCCGCGCGCAGGTCGATCCGGATATTCCGACCTTCGACCGCAGCCGTGCCAGAGCCGCTATCAGCCGCACCAAATGTGTAATTAATATCAAGAGCTTGGATCTGGTAGAACCCAGACGTCCAGCGCCGGTCTTCGGTCCGTCCAACAAAGAACACATCGCCGTTCGACGCAATTCTCGTGCCGCGATCCATGCTGAAATTCGCGGTCTCAAAGATCAGCCGGTTCGTATTGATGGACCCGCCCGATTGGATCACGTCGCTCTGAACATGGATCGTTTCCGCCGCGATTGTGAACACGCCCGCGCCGTACGTCTTTGCGGCGCCCGACAGGACCAGTTCAACGGTTTGGCTGTCGTCAGCGCGCGTGACGCGCAATTCGTCCATACGCTCTGGCAGGGCACCAAAGGTTATCGGATCGGAAATGCCAACCGTGAATGGCGCCAGATCGCCTGTAATCGTGCCGCTGGCTCCGATGAACACGCGGTCGTTCGCATTATGGACTGTCGTCGCGCCAGCCGCTGCGTTGATCGTCGGCACCACGATTGCGGTCGTCGCCTGTTCCACGATGATCGTGTCAGCGCCTTTTGATTTCGTGATCGTATCCGCACCACCGCCGGTACGATAGATGAACTGACCTGTCAGGTCTTCGGCATCCACGGACTGCGCCGAACTGTCGCCGCGTGCCTCAATGATCTCAACACCCGAGAATGTCGCCGCAAGTGTGCCACCCACAGTAACGGTCGTTGCGGTGAACACGAAATCACCACTGACGCCATCACGGTTGAGGATCAGATGATCCTTGCCTGCGCCGCCTGTGATCGTGTCTGCACCGTCACCGGCAATAAACAGATCGCTCCCCGCAGAGCCAACGATCGTGTCGGCACCCGCGCCGCCATCGATCATCACCGAGATGCCACTGCCCATCGAGGACGTGACGGAAACGCCGTCAAAGGCCACATCTGAAAGGCCAAGCGCCTCCAGCATGGAGGTATCGATATAGACATTCTGGACGGTCCCGGAATTACCCTTGGAGGTCGCGTCCGTAACCTCGACGCCTTCAAACCGCAGAATACCCTTGTCTGGTCCCGTAAGCTGAAGCGATGAGGTAATGACCAGCTCACCATTGCTAATGCTCGCCGACAGGCCCGTCACCCTGTTGAACGCCGCAACCACATCCGCCATCGTGACGACATCTGAGGTCAGGTCGACATAGTCCACCGACGTTCCATCAGGATGGAAGACCTTCAGGTCAAACGCCTTCTCACCGGTGTCAAAGCCTGTCTCGACAGGGTTATTGCCATCCGCATCGCGCGTCACAACGGACATCGCGTCGTTGTCCAGCGCGCGGATAGGAAGACCCGCGCCGTTGTTCAGCGTCGAAACCAGTGTCCCCAGCGTCAGCGCGCCGGATTGAAGCCCCGATGCATTCAAGGTATCGCCGCCGCCTGTGCCGATCAGAACAAAGTCTTCAAAGCCCGCGTGGTATACTTTTTGTGCATCACCTGTCGTCGCAAACGACAACGTCGTATCGGTCAGGAACTGCGTGGTTTGGCCCGATGCAGTGATCCGGTCATAGCCTGCGCCACCGGTCAGGGTAACTTGCGGGCTCAACGCGCCCGCATCCGTGACGGTGACAAAGTCGTCGCCTTCGCCAAGATCAACGCTGTGGTTTGCGCCGATTATGACCCGGTCGACACGACCGGAACCGATGATTGTTGCCGTTCCGCCCCAGCCGGAAATATTGGCCCAACCCGGCATATCGAGGTCAAAGCTGAATTCGACGGCTTCGATGGTGGTTACAGACTCGCGCGATCCTGCACGCGTCCCGGCAACCGGCGTGACTACCGCCTGCGCGACGCCGCCGACATAGGCGGTCATCGACAGGCCAAGATCACGGCCACCATAGGCGTTGACGAAGTCCATCGTGACGCCGGTGATCTTCGGCTCGGGGGCTGTATCACGTGTAATGGTCAGCTCATAAACCAGCGGATCGAACTGGCGCAGGGCTTGAATGGCGGTCTGCACCTGTGCATCGCTTGCATCAAACGAAATCGCGGCCGTCATCAACTTGACGCCGTCAAGACCTTCGATTTCCAGCCGGAAACTGTCATTCGCGCTGGAGTTCAGCGGACCCGACGACAGCAGATAGCCGGTGTCGGTCGCATTGTCATGATACAAGCCACCGCCGGTGAGATCATAGGATCGGAAACCATCTTCGCGCAGCAGGTCGTCGCCACCGCCGCCGACGAAGGTATCAAATCCGTCACCGCCGCTCAGGGTATCGCCAAGCAGGCCACCAGTCAGAATGTCGTTGCCGCCCCGGCCCACGAACACCACGCTTGCAAGCGTCAGCGCGGCTGCCGTCATGGTATTGGCGTTCTCGTCGCCGCCAATGCGGATCTGGTTGAACACACCGACCAGCGTGTCCGTAAACACACCGTCGTTAGCAACCTGGATCTTGACTGTGTCGAAGTCTGACACGGTCCAGTCTCCGGACGCATTGTCTGCCATATAATAGGCACCTGTCGCACTCGAGTTGGTCAGCGTGTCGTTACCGCCAGAGGCGAGGAATCCGTTACTATTGCCAAGACCGCTGATCAGGGTATCCGCGTCGCCGCCACCTTGCAGCACGGTGCTACCCGCGAAGGCGGCCGCGTTGATCACGACCGGCGTCGTCAATGACTCTTGCGCAAGGATAACCGCTTTGCTGATGCCGGACAGGGTTGCCGTGCCATTCCCGCTGGTCGCGCCGGTCTGCGCAAGCGAACCGGCCAGCAATGTGACCGTACCTTGAGCATTGCGATACCCGATCGTGTCTACGCCAGTCCCGCCCTGCGCGTCGGCGCCCGCAAGCGCAACCAGACCCAAAAGGTCGTTGCCATCATGCGCCTGAATAAGCGTGGTCGATGCGTTGCCGATCAGCGAATCGTTCTTGTTGGTGCCGATCAGCGTGTTAACCGCACCCTTGAATTCCGAGAATCCCGCGGCCTCTTCAATAGTCAGGTCCACGATCACGTCACCGCCATAGGTGCCGATCGTGCCGCCATTGCCCAGATAGCTCAGCGTCAGGGGCCGGGTGCCCGCGTTCTGCCCGCGTGCAATGCTGCTATAGGCCAGCGATACACCGCCCGCGACGACAACGCCTTCGTAGACATTGGTGACATTCCACCCAATGTTACCAATGCTACCCGCGCTCAGGCTCAGGATCAGACGATCTTCATCGCCCGAGGAGCCTTGGCCCTCGATGTTTTCGATATCGGTGAAGCTGACGGTCGCGCCCTGCGCCGTCCCGTTGGCCAGAACAGTCGTGTAAATGCCGTCTGCGCCATTGCCGTCCATCACCTGGACTTCAAAGCGGCTGCCCAGCGGATTCGTGATCTCATATGGACCGTTGATCGGCAAGTCCGTGATCGGATCGCGCGCAATCGGGTTGCCATCCGCATCAAGATCCGGCTCGGCGGTGATTGGGTCCTCATCATCTACATACGTGACCCGGTCGGACCGCGCATCGGTATCGCCGCGCAATGTGTCAGCGCCCGCGCCGGCATCAATCGTCGCAGCCGAGGTAAACCGCGTCAGGGTTATCGTATCTGCCCCGCCGCCGGTGTCGATCAAAGTGGTGTCGGCTGCGGCAATAACCTCGTCATTGCCCGATCCAGTGCGAACCCCGACAAAGCCGGTAATTCCAACAAACCCGCTGGCCGTACCAAGCCCGAAATCTACAGAAACATCATAGCTTTGCGTCGAGTAATCCAGGATCGAATTACCGCCGGTCACTGTCAGGAATTCGATGTCGTCGGCCTTGAATAGCCCAGTACCACCACCGGCTATTTCCAGCTTGGCGTCTTCCTCGGATCCTTTGACGGACACGATAAGCCCACCGCCATAAGACAGCGTCAAACGATCATCACTGTCGCCGCCGCGGATCTCGTCAATTCCGAAAAGCTGCGCTGTTTGGTTCAAATCGACCCAAATGTCGGCCTCTTCAGGGGTCGCCGGATTTTCCGGCGCTTTAAAGAAATCGAGGGTGATCGCTGCTTCTGGAAGCGCGCCCGCAGCCCGCGAGTTGACGTTCCATTCAAGCAGATCATCAGTGCCATAAAAGACATCGTGGCCAGCAAGCAGGTTGAAATCAACACCCTGTGCCCCGCGTGCCGTATCGACGCCATTTGTTCCCGTGAAACCCGAGATGCCAGCAGTATCAAGCATCGTCGGGAAAAAGCGAACCAGATCAAGGCCTTCGTAAAGACGTAGCTCGCCGCTTTCGGCGTTGATATCGGCCCCAATTTCTAATGCAGCACGGGTCTCTCCGGACAGGTTAAGATGCGTGTCGCCCGCACCCTTAAAGCCATCGGCGCCCGAAAAAGCGAATTCAACTGTGCGGCCAGCCGTGCTGGATGCAGCGGGACCGACAGCATTGGAGGAACTGAAACGGACAAGCGTTGTTTCGCTGTCCCACGTCAGGCCCCATTCATTAGACCCAGCAATACGGTCAGCCAGAATATCGCGGCTGCTTTCAGCATGAATTGCGTTCACGCCGGAAAAGCTTAGGAACTCGTCACGCGCGCCGTTTTCATAGGTTACGCGGCTATCAAGCGTGCGATCACCCTGATCGGGGTTGGTCATATCGCCAGTTGGTTCCAGCAATGCCAATTCGCCCGTAAAGCCAGAGCCGTTTTTGGAATCCAGCGACCAGACCATGCCATCGCTTCTTTCCGGGCCGTGGATTGTATCAACGCCGCCCCCAAGCGAGACATCGAATTTAATGACGTCATGCAGCGACAGAATCGACTGGTCGATGGTCAACTGGTTATTGTTGTTGTTACCGGTGATATTGAGCACGTCGAGCAGCGTGCTGGTTTCATCCCAGTCACCCGTCACAACGCGCTTTTGGCCATCAATCTCGATAACGCGTCGCTCTGCGATGACGTTGCTGCCCGCGGCATCGATGCCTTGGATCAGCTGAATGCGCTTCTCTTTTACGTTATCGGGCTCGTCTACTGTGCCGCGATTATATTCCACCTCAACGACCCGCAGTGTTGCGTTGTCTGTGGCAAAACTCATCGCTGCGCTGATTGGATCACCAGACAACAAGAGGCGGGGTTCGAGCGTGTCGATCCCCGCGCGTTTTTTCGGAAGCCGCGAGCCTTTTCCAAGGAAAAGGTCTTGGGCCCAATCATTAAGCCAATCCGGAAGTCTGGATGACTGTGATTGGGGTTGTGGCAAGGACCATTTCGGCCCGGCGTCGCGTTTTGCGCCACCTAACCGGGTGGCGCCGTTACGATCTTGACGTCTAAAGGTCTTGCTCACAGTAATATCCCCGACTTGCGCCCCCTAAGGGCCGCTAAAAAATTCGTCCTAGTGCAGGCCCATGTCTTCGACTGCGGGCTCGTCTTCGGACGTATCAGCAGCAGGCTTTTCTTCCGGCGCCCTAGCAGCAGACGCAGGTGTAGATTTGGCAACAACGGTCTCGATCTGCTGCATCGACAGCAGATGCGCTTGGATCAGGTCCAAATCGCCAGACCGGAACATGGTTGCGATCTGTTCATCACTCAGCGCGCGGAGTTTCTCGTTTGAAATCCGCAAGAAGCCCGTGACACCGCCCTTGGTTCCGTCGGCCATCGTGTAATCAACACGCGCCTCTTCCAGCAGGCCGGCTTCGTCCAGACGGTCGCAAAAGGACTGCGTTCTGTTGAACGTCGCCTGATACTCTTCGACAAATTGCAAAACGGTACGCAAATAAGAGCTCTCGGTGCCCTCACCGTCAAACATCCGCTCGCCAAGGTCTTTCTTGTTCAAACCCTCGTAGGATTCATCAAGGCACAAGGTCATCTGGTCAGTGCCCTCTTGCACTGCGAAAACAAACGGGTAGCGCCGAAAAAATGCTGGCACATAGCGGCCCGTCCAAGCGTTATCGCCGTCAACGAAAGCGTTGCGATCCTGCTGCGCGCCCAAAAGTGCAAGGCTAACGATCCCGGTTTCCGTGCGGCTAAAGACGATCGGCATTTCGACACAAACACGCGGAAATTCAACGTCCACGATCGGAACGGAATTGACCTCCTTGGCAAAACCAAAGGAGGTCGTTTTGCGAACCGACGTCTTCTTGTGCGTCTGACGGTTTACTGGGACAACGTTGTCATAGATAAGTAGTTGTTTTGTCATTATTTTTCCTGCTTGGATTTCGATTGGTCCCTGCGATTCAGGTTCCGCTAAAGTCTCGTGATAGCGTCTGCACATCCAGCGCTCCGAAGAGCGCCAAAAGCTCTGCTTGAATCTGGACAACCCGTAGACGGGCGATCTGGCCCTGAAGACTCAATGTATCGCGACGCAGCCGGGCTTCGAGAGCCGCTTCCGGCCCGATGCGACCAGCTTCTTGCTGCTCAACCGCGGCAGCAAGGCGGCGGCTCGCGGCCCCCTGCTCGGCTGAAATTGCATTGACCGAGGCCAAGCTGCGCTGCAGCGCCGCTGTCATCGCTTCATAGCGACGGTCACTCAGTTCGGTGATCTGTTGAAGGCGCAGATTGGCGATTTCAATGCGTGTCTCTGCCTCGCGCAAACGGCTCCGGCGTACGCCACCTTCATAAATCAACCATTCGGCATTGAGACCAATTTCGCCTGATTGAACGACCGATCCGCCACCAAACAAAGACCCTTCGGTCTCTTCGTAGTTGAACTCAAGCGTCACGTCTGCAGTCGGGAGAAACGACGCCTTAGCAATCTCTGCTTGGCGCTCTGTTACATCCAGTTCAGCCCGTGCTACCTGAATGGCTGGCGACACCTCGCGCAGGCGCTCCAAGCTGAATGTCCCCACGAGGGCGTTGTAATTGGGAATACCGACCGAAGCGCCGGCATAGCTGACCGCGGTCACATCCGAGCCGGTAAAGCGATACAGCTCGAACAAGGCGCTCGTCTGGTCAAACTCGCGCTCGGACTGCAATGCGCGCGCCTCAAATACGTCGCCCTGAGCGCGCAAGAGCGAGTCAACTTCGATCGTGCCGGCCTCGACCATCAGATCCAAACCCGACGCCAACTGGCTACGGGCCCGGACCATTGTGCGGGCCTGCTCAACGCCGATCTGGGCGCGGGCAACATCCAAATAGGCTCGGATCAGCATGGACGTCAGTTCATTGCGGGCCACAACGGCCTGCGCCGCAACAAGCTCCCCCTCCGCCTCGGCCAACGGCAGCGCCTTCCAGCGCACCCGATCATAGAGCGGCTGGCGCACCGAAAAGGTCATGTTCGTTGTCGGATACTCGGACGAGCCTTCCTGAAAAGTGCCGTTGTCCTGGCTAAGAATTTCTTGCTGGGTTTGGATGTATTGGATGTTCAATCCGACACGGGGATACCTTTCGCCGCGCGCCTGCCGCACCAACTCTGCGGCGATGTTCTGTTCAAGATCCAAAATTTCATACTGCACATCGCGATCCAGCATCCGATCAAAAGCTTCGGTCAAGGACACCGTCTGGGCAGACGCCGGCCCAACACCAAACGTCAGCAGCATCACGGAAAATAGGGCTGCAAAAAAGCCATGCCCGCGCGCGAACCTTTTGGGCTTGGTGGACCAGAAACGTGATGGCATGAGCATAATATCCTGTGTTTTCAAATAGACCTCACGGGATCGACCCGAAAGATTCGCCGCTTGGGTTGACCAAAAACTGTTATGAACAAGTGAAAAACACGTCTTAGAAAACAAAGGCCTTACCTAGTTTTATTAATAGGCAATTTCTCGCCAGACGGCAAGAAAAACAATGCATTTTATCGCCGTCCATTGATCTAGATCAACTTCCAAGAGCTTGCGACACTTTGCCTCAAGTCGGCAACTTGGAACATTCTAAGCCACGAAAGGCTGTGAATTTCGACAGGAATGCAAGATGTAAGAAAGCTGATGTGGGCAACTGCCCGCAACCCCGCGCAGGTCAAAACAGACCGCGATCAGTGGCACAATTATTGCACAACGCGCCTTGCGATTGCCGATCCGCAAGCTGCCCGATCACTTCGACCGCAGCCGCATCACCACAGTCCTCGACGAGATCGAAATGGCCCTCATGGACGACGGCGGCGTCTATGTCCGCGCCCATGCCGACAGCATGACGATCACCATTGACGTGCCAACAGATCAACTCACCGATGCGGCCGCCTGTCTCAAAGACCTCGGCCTGATCTGACTTTGGGCTGACGCCCAAACGCCTGCCGCGCGCTCTGCGCGGCTTGGGGTCGTAGAAGGCCGCGACGGTCGCGGTCCAAACACGGAGACACGCCAATGGCAAACCTCACCGACACCCAAATACTCATTCTCAGCGCCGCATCCCAACGCTCCGATCACATCGCCCTGCCCCTGCCCTCGCATCTACGCGGCGGTGCCGCCACCAAGGTGGTTCAGACGCTGATCACCAAGGGCTTCCTCGAAGAGGTCGACGCCGACCTGCGTAAGGGCGAACCCGTCTGGCGCGAGACTGGCGACGGCCATGGCGTCACGCTGATCGCCACCGACGCTGGGTTGGCAGCGATTGAGATAAAGCCTGAGGCGGCGACAGCCGAACCAGTCAATAAGCCAGCCCCCAAGGCGCGCACGCCGCGTACAGGCACAAAGCAAGCGCAACTGATCGCAATGCTGCGCGCGCCGGACGGCGCGACCATCAACGAGATCAGTGCCGCCCTGCAGTGGGCACCGCACACCATCAGGGGTGCCATGGCCGGGGCGCTCAAAAAGAAGCTCGGGCTTGAGGTCACCTCGAAGAAGGTCGAACGCCGAGGACGCGTCTATCGAGTTATAAACACCAAGGTGTGACTTCTCGGTGACTCAGCTTCCGTCAAGCATCTCTGTTTCTTGCAGAATCCTGCAGCTTGTTGATTTTAGCAGCTGAGGTTTCGCCTGTATGACACCTCAACTGCTCGAAGTGGTGCTGCCTGCAC
>CALAGN010000160.1 GCA_937891785.1 uncultured Octadecabacter sp. | reverse complement strand
AGCAACTTGAAAACGCCGCCTGATGACAGCCGTCACCAACTTTTGGGCATATCTCGGCAGCCCTGATGATTGACGGAATGCCGCGTTTTGATATCGGCTGGCCGGCCACAGCCGCCATCGCCTATTATGTGATCTTTGCCACAGCAGGCGCCTATCTGCTGTACTACCGAATCATTGCAGCCGCAGGCGCGGCCAACACGATGATCGTCACCCTGCTGATTCCGCCCGTGTCGATTGTTCTTGGCGCTGCGGTGCTGAACGAGGTTCTGTCACCCAACGTCTATGCGGGCCTTGCCCTGCTGGCATTGGGATTGATCGTGCTTGATGGAAGGCTGTTGCGCCGCCTTAGCTCAAGCGGTCCTTGACCCGCGGACCCACGCGACCAAAATCCATCTGGCCTGTGTATTTCCCTTTCAGGATTCCCATGACCTTGCCCATGTCGCGGATGCTATTGGCATCAACCTGTGCAATCGCTGCATCAATGGCAGCGGTGCTTTCGCCCTCGTCAAGCTGACGGGGCAGGAATTCTTCGATGATACCGATTTCCGAAAGCTCTTTTTCGGCCAGTTCCAGCCGCCCGCCTTCTTCATAGGCCCGCGCGCTTTCATGGCGTTGCTTGACCATTTTGCCAAGGATGCCAAGGACATCTTCATCGCTCACGGCTGACTCGTCTGATGTACCGCGTGCCGCGATCTCGCGGTCTTTGATCGCAGCACTGATGAGCCGCAGGGTGGACAGACGGTCTGCCTCCTTGGCCTTCATTGCAGCTTTGAGGGCCGTGTTGACCCTTTCGCGCATATCCATCGTTGTTTCCTTGCTCTGGGCGGTAACGAGCGCGGACCCTACCCTGACAATCGCGGCGTGACAACGGGTCACGCCGCGACGTCAAAATGCGCACCTGTGGGCAGAATCGGGCCTTGACCCGCCCCTGCACCAACCTTAGGTATCGCCAAGTTTGGCCCGATCACGGGCGCCTCGGGGGATGAGTTGCCATGACCAGTCAAACCAAGAGCAAACCTACAGCCTGCCTTGTTCTAGCTGACGGCACGGTGTTCTACGGCAAGGGGTTCGGGGCCACCGGGCAAACCGTCGCCGAGCTTTGTTTTAACACTGCCATGACCGGCTATCAGGAAATCATGACTGACCCATCTTATGCGGGCCAAGTCGTGACATTCACCTTCCCGCACATCGGCAATACCGGCGTCACACCCGAAGACGACGAAGCCGCCGATCCTGTCGCTGCTGGCATGGTCGTGAAATGGGATCCGACACAATCGAGCAACTGGCGCGCCACCGAGGAACTGACTGTCTGGCTGGAACGGCGCGGCCGCATCGGCATCGGCGGCATTGATACACGCCGCCTGACGCGCGCAATCCGCCATCAAGGCGCGCCGCATGTGGCGCTTGCGCATGATCCCGACGGCAATTTTGATCTGGGCGCCTTGGTCAAAACCGCGCGCGAATTTGCGGGTCTTGAAGGGCTCGATCTGGCCAAGGATGTGACCTGCGCGCAGTCCTATCACTGGAACGAAGTGCGTTGGGCCTGGCCGCAAGGCTACACCCCCCAGACAGCGCCCGTGCACAGGGTCGTCGCGATTGATTACGGCGCGAAACGCAACATCCTGCGCTGCCTTGCTTCGGCTGGCTGTGACATCACTGTGTTGCCCGCTACGGCCACGGCTGCCGACGTGCTGGCGCTGAATCCTGATGGGGTCTTCCTGTCCAACGGCCCCGGTGATCCGGCAGCCACGGGTATTTACGCGGTGCCAATGATCAAACAGGTGCTGGACACCACGGACCTGCCCCTTTTCGGAATTTGCCTTGGACATCAGATGCTGGCTCTGGCCCTTGGGGCCAAGACCATCAAGATGAACCACGGCCACCACGGCGCCAACCACCCCGTCAAAGACTACGATACCGGCAAGGTGGAAATCACCAGCATGAACCACGGCTTTACCGTCGATAGCCAGACCCTGCCGGAGGGTGTGCGCGAAACACATGTGTCGCTGTTTGACGGATCCAACTGCGGGATCGCCATGGCAGATCGTCCAGTGTTTTCGGTGCAATACCACCCCGAAGCCAGCCCCGGCCCGATGGATAGCTACTATCTGTTCGAACGGTTCGCCGCTGCGATGGCCGCGCGCGCCGCATGAATTTGACCGACCGAGGTCGTATTTAACCTCCTGTT
>CALAGN010000159.1 GCA_937891785.1 uncultured Octadecabacter sp. | reverse complement strand
TAAAATGAAATTCCTTGGGAGGAAGACATGAAATCTACGATGAGCAAATTCTTCGCGACTGCTGCGATGGTTGCCGCGCCATTTATGGCGACGACTGTTATAGCAGAAGGCCATGGCGATGATCTGACATACATTCTGGTCAGCCACGCGCCGGATTCCGATAGCTGGTGGAATACCGTCAAGAACGGCCTCGCGCTCGCGGGCGATCAGATGGACGTTACCGTTGAATACCGCAACCCGCCAACCGGTGACCTTGCCGACATGGCCCGCATTATTGAACAAGCGGCGGCATCCCAGCCAGACGGTATCATTACGACACTGGCCGACTTTGACGTACTAAGTGGCCCGCTCAGGGCTGCTGTTGATCAGGGTATCGACGTGATCATCATGAATTCCGGCACACCCGAGCAGGCCCGCGAAATTGGCGCGCTGATGTATGTGGGCCAGCCTGAATACGACGCCGGTTTGGCTGCGGGCATTCGCGCGAAAGGCGATGGCGTGACCAGCTTTGTGTGCGTGAACCACGCGATTTCGAACACCGTCGTTGCGGATCGTTGCGTCGGTTTTGCGGATGGTCTGGGCATTGAGCTTGGCAATTCCATGATCGATTCCGGTCAGGATCCGGCTGAAGTGAAGAACCGTGTTATGGCCTATCTTTCGGCCAATCCGGAAACGGATGCGATCCTGACGCTCGGGCCAACTTCGGCTGACCCGACCATCCTCGCGGTTGAGGAAATGGGCATCGCAGGCGACATCTACTTTGGTACGTTCGACCTCGGCGAAAACATCGTTGCGGCGATCAAGGATGGGACCATCCAGTGGGGTATCGACCAGCAGCCGTTCCTGCAGGCCTATCTGCCGGTCGTCATTCTGGCGAACTACGACCGTTTCGGCGTTCTGCCGGGCAACAACATCAACTCCGGCCCCGGCTTCGTGACAGCTGATGCGCTGGAGAAGGTAGAAGAGTTTGCTGGCGAATACCGCTAGGGTCCAACCACGATCAGGGGCGACTTGGCCAAGTGCCGGAGTCGCCCCTTTTGTCAGCCAAGTCTTCTCTTGACGACTTTGTTTCCCCTCTGACTTGAAGGAAATCCCAGATGTCTGACGTCTCAAATGGTGACGAAAGAATCAAAGCAACGTCGAAGTTCCGGCAATCCCTAATGCGCCCTGAATTGGGCGGCATCGTCGGGACGGTCGCCGTTTTTGTATTCTTTGGTTTGTTTGCCTTCGATAGCGGCATGTTCAATGCGCAAGGCGTGATGAACTGGTCCGTGGTGTCCGCGCAATTCATGATTATCGCCGTTGGCGCGTGTCTTTTGATGATCGCAGGCGAGTTTGATTTGTCCGTCGGGTCGATGATCGGTTTTGCGGGCATGATGATCGCGATTTTCGGCGCGACGCTGGGCTGGCCCATGTGGATCGCGATTCTGATCACCTTCGTGATCTGCATCGCTTTCGGGGCGTTGAATGGCTACATCGTGGTGAAGACCGGATTGCCGAGCTTTATTGTGACGCTGGCGACATTGTTCATCCTGCGCGGCTTTACGATTTTTATTCCCCAGACGTTGGAGCGCAAAACCATCATTGGTGGCATCCGCGAGGCGGCGGAAGGCGACTGGCTTGCGTGGGTCTTTGGCGCCAAAATTGGCGGACCTTTCTTTCAATGGTTGGGCGATTTGGGCGTGATTGGTACGTTCACACGCGGTAACCGGATGGGCGAACCTGTCGTGGACGGCATTCCGATGTTGATGATCTGGGCCCTCGGGCTGGTGATATTTGGGCATTGGATGTTGACGCGCACACGGTTCGGCAACTGGGTGTTTGCAGCAGGCGGAGACGCGGATGCGGCACGTAATTCCGGTGTTCCGGTGAGCGCGGTCAAGATCAAGATGTTTATGTTTACCGCCTTCTGCGCCACGGTTTTCGCAGTGTGTCAGGTGATGGAGTTCGGGTCTGCGGGTGCAGATCGCGGTTTGCTGAAAGAATTCGAGGCGATCATCGCCGTGGTTATTGGTGGCGCATTGTTGACCGGTGGATACGGGTCTGTGATTGGCGCGGCATTGGGCGCGTTAATCTTTGGTGTCGTCCAACAAGGGTTGTTCTTTGCGGGCGTTGAAAGCAGCCTGTTCCGGGTGTTCCTGGGCGTCATTCTTTTGGCGGCGGTGATTTTGAACACGTATATTCGTCGCATCATCACGGGAGAACGCTAATGAATGTCTCTACGAGCACCCCCATCATCCAGATGAAGAATATCGAAAAGCATTTCGGCAGCGTGATCGCGCTGGCAGGTGTATCGGTGGATATCCAAGCGGGCGAATGTCACTGCCTTTTGGGGGACAACGGTGCGGGCAAATCGACTTTCATCAAGACGATGTCGGGGGTTCATAAACCGACAGCAGGTGAGATCATCTTTGAAGGCCAGCCGATGAATTTCGCCAATCCGCGCGATGCGATCGCGGCAGGGATTGCGACCGTACACCAACATTTGGGGATGATCCCGTTGATGTCCGTCAGCCGGAACTTTTTCATGGGCAACGAACCGATCAAGAAAATTGGCCCCATCAAGACGTTCGACCATGACTATGCCAATCGCGTCACCATGGAAGAAATGACAAAGATGGGTATCAACCTGCGCGGGCCAGATCAAGCTGTTGGCACCTTGTCGGGCGGTGAACGCCAGACTGTGGCGATTGCGCGGGCGGTGCATTTCGGGGCCAAGGTGTTGATCCTGGACGAGCCGACCTCGGCCCTAGGTGTGCGCCAGACGTCCAACGTGCTTGCGACCATCGACAAGGTGCGCAAGCAGGGTATCGCGGTGGTGTTCATCACCCACAACGTGCGCCATGCCATGGCTGTGGGGGATCGTTTCACGGTGCTGAACCGTGGTCAGACCCTTGGCACCGCTCGCAAGGGTGAAATCACACCTGAAGAGTTGCAAGACATGATGGCCGGTGGTCAGGAATTGGCCACGCTAGAGGGCAGTCTGGGCGGTACGGTTTAGATTACGAAAAATCTTATGGCCGTGTTGAAGGCAGTAATTGCTTCCACCGATTTCCCGAACGTCCAAGAAGACCGCGGATCGCAATCTTGTTCAGGTGGCTATTGGAAACGCCAGTCGAAGCATGGCTTCCTCGGCGATGACAATGGCGATGGCGATGGGAAAGTCACGCTGAGCAATCCGCCAAACGGGCGCATCGATATTTGGGCAGGGACGTACGGCGGCAGCAATTGCGATGCTGTCCTAACGCGCGAGACGTTCTAAACATCTTTTGTAGTTTGGCCGAAATAGGCCGCGCGGGGGACCGGCGCGGC
>CALAGN010000158.1 GCA_937891785.1 uncultured Octadecabacter sp. | reverse complement strand
ACCTAGTATCTAAACTAGAGTATCCGCCGCTGTCACCGCAGAAATCCACTGAACCACTCTTTGTTGCTAAGGAATCACGCCACTTGGGTGGGGCCTAAAGACCCAAGCTCTTGAATACATTATGAATCTCGTCAGCGATATCTTCGGCGATCAGTCCCGCACCAAACGACAGGGCGCATTCCACGTGCAGCCACGCGCCCGTTTGTGCCGCCTGCATAGGGGTAAACCCGCGCGCAAGCAGCCCTGTGATGAATCCGGCCAACACATCGCCCGACCCCGCGGTTGCAAGCCATGGCGCCGCGCGATCATTAATCGCGCGATTGATACTGCACAGCCCATCCGGCGCGGCAATCACCGTATCGGGCCCTTTGAACAGCACGACGCAGCCCGTACGTCTTGCCGCCTCGCGGGTCGCATCAACCTTGGAATAGGCGGGGCCGATGCTGGCTGGCGCGTTCAGTTTTTTCGCAATGTCGGGAAACAACCGCGCGAATTCGCCTGCGTGGGGCGTGAGGATGCATTTGTCATGTAGCATCTCAAACAGCGCAGGCTCCACCGCGATTGCCGTCAGCGCATCCGCATCCAACACCGTTGGGCGCGGGTCCACCCCGCCAAGCGCCACCTGCACCATGTCCGCTGCACGATCCAGCCCCAACCCCGGCCCCAAACACAAGCCATTGATCCGGCCGTCCTGCAACACGTGGTCCAGCGCTTGCCCATCCTGCACACCTGTCAGCATCACTGCCGTCAGATGTGCAGCACAGTCCGCGAGCGCATCACTGGGCGCACCAACCGTCACCAGCCCCGCACCAACGCGCAACGCCCCTTGCGCCGCAAGGCGGGCCGCGCCCGTATTGCATTGCGAGCCAGAGAGAACGAGTGCGTGGCCATGGCTGAATTTGTGGCTGTCACTTGCTTTTGCCAATCCGGCGGACGGGCCATCAACACACGAGACAGTCCTCTCCGGCGCCGACCCAATGTCCTCAAGCCCGATGTCTACCGCAGTGACTTTGCCAGACGCCGATGCGCCCTGCGCCAAGTAATGTCCCAATTTTGCACGATGG
This sequence comes from uncultured Octadecabacter sp., assembly GCA_937891785.1. GTDB lineage: Bacteria > Pseudomonadota > Alphaproteobacteria > Rhodobacterales > Rhodobacteraceae > SW4. The sequence goes on along the minus strand of CALAGN010000158.1, from coordinate 13,870 downwards.
AACGTCACAGTCAGATCGGCATTGACGACATTTGTTTGCGAGCCGATCACCCGCCCGCTATCGCTGCAAATACCCGACGGCAGATCAACGGCAACAATGCGATGTGTCTGCCCGACTTTCGGCATGCATTCCAACGCGCCAAGCGGCAGGTCCACTGGTCTTACCAGGCCCGTCCCAAACAGTGCGTCGACAACCAGCGCGCATTGACCGGGAAAGGCGGCATCTTCCAAGGTCTTTTTACCTAACTGCGCAACCGCCCCCATTTCACGCCACCGCACGTAATTTGCCCGCGCGTCCGGCGGCAGTTTCGCAGCGTCCCCGTAAAGAAACGCATCCACGTCCCAGCCCCACCTTTTCAGCACGCGTGCCACCACAAACCCGTCACCGCCGTTATTCCCCGGACCACATAGAACCACTGCACGAAACGATCCCGCCGCCAATTCCGGCCACTGCGCAAATACGGCATCTACGACGCCGCGCCCTGCCCGCTCCATCAGATCCAGTCCGGTCAGGCCGCCAGAGGCAATCGCTGCCTGTTCAATGGCGCGCATTTGGGCAGCGGTCAGCAGTTTGGTCATAGCTTCAGCATCCTGCGATTCAACTTTGCCTAATTGCTAGGCTATTTGCACATTTTTTAGGCACGACGCGGAGAATCCCAAATACCGCACCCCTCTCGCGACCCTAGCCAATTGTGTCCCGTAACGGGAAGTGATCTCTGCGATCTAAACGAAGAACATCAAGGGAGCCGCCGCTATGAAAAAGATCGAAGCGATCATCAAGCCTTTCAAACTCGACGAGGTAAAGGAAGCCTTGCAAGAGGTCGGTGTGCAGGGCCTTTCAGTTATCGAAGTCAAAGGTTTTGGCCGCCAAAAAGGCCACACCGAACTTTACCGCGGCGCAGAATACGTCGTGGACTTCCTGCCCAAAGTGAAACTCGAAGTCGTCCTTGCCGACGACCAGGTCGATGCCGCAATCGAAGCAATCATAGGTGCGGCCAAGACTGACAAAATCGGTGACGGCAAGATTTTCGTATCCACCATCGAACAAGCCATTCGCATCCGCACGTCGGAATCCGGCGAAGACGCGCTTTAATCCTCAACCCATCCTATCTAAGGGGACACACCCAATGAATAACGCTGATCTGATCAAAATGATTGACGACGAGGATATCGAATACGTTGATATCCGCTTTACCGACCCCAAAGGCAAGCTACAGCACGTGACAGTGATCCGTGACGAAGTTGACGAAGACTTCCTTGATGGCGGATTTATGTTTGACGGTTCGTCGATCGCCGGTTGGAAATCGATCGATCAATCCGACATGAAACTGATGCCAGACGCCTCCACCGCCTACATCGACCCGTTTTATGCGGAAAAGACCGTTTGCATTCATTGCTCGGTCGTTGAACCCGACACCGGCGAAGCCTATGACCGCGACCCGCGCGGCACGGCTGAAAAGGCCGAAGCCTATCTCAAGTCCACCGGCATCGGTGACACGGCATACATGGGCCCCGAAGCAGAATTCTTCCTGTTTGACGACGTGCGCTTTAGCGTTGCCATCAACAAAGTGTCTTATGAAGTTGACGCAATCGACGCGTCTTGGAACACCGACACCCAGTATGAAATGGGCAACACTGGCCACCGTCCCGGAGTTAAAGGCGGCTATTTCCCTGTGAACCCGATTGATGACGCACAGGACATCCGGTCTGAAATGCTCTCCACCATGAAGCGCATGGGCATGACGGTCGACAAGCACCACCACGAAGTGGCGTCTTGCCAGCACGAGCTGGGCCTTGTGTTCGGAACGTTGACCAAACAGGCTGACGAAATCCAGAAATACAAATACGTGATCCACAACGTCGCACAGGCCTACGGCAAATCAGCGACATTCATGCCCAAACCGATTTCCGGCGACAACGGCTCCGGTATGCACGTCAACATGTCGATCTGGAAAGAGGGCAAGCCCCTGTTTGCAGGCGACAAATACGCTGACCTGTCACAAGAAGCCCTGTATTTCATCGGTGGTATCCTCAAGCACGCCAAGGCGTTGAACGCGATCACAAACCCTGCGACCAACTCTTACAAGCGTCTGATTCCCGGCTTTGAAGCCCCCGTTCTGCGTGCCTATTCAGCTAACAACCGGTCGGGTTGCGTGCGCATTCCATGGGCCGAAAACCCGAAAGCCAAGCGCGTCGAGGCCCGCTTCCCCGATCCGGCGGCCAACCCATACTTGTGCTTTGCAGCCCTGCTGATGGCCGGCATTGACGGCATCAAGAACAAGATCGATCCCGGTCCCGCGTCTGACAAAGATCTCTATGATCTGCCGCCAGAAGAGCTCGCCGAGATCCCGACTGTTTGCGGCTCCCTGCGTGAAGCCCTTGAGGAGCTTGAGGCCGACATGGACTTCTTACTGGCAGGTGACGTGTTCACCAAAGGCCAACTTGAAGGCTACATCGCCCTGAAGTGGGAAGAGGTCTATGCCTACGAGCACACACCCCACCCCATCGAATTCAAGATGTATTACAGCTGCTAATACGCTGAAATAATTAGAAAAGGCGCCCCGATGTGGGCGCCTTTTTTGTTGCAACAACGCGATTGGTCAGTCGGGCCTTGAATTGGGCCAACTATCAACAATCCGCCCCGCCATATGGTAGGCATCGCTTACTGTGTGCAAGTCCCTGCGCCCATCAATATAGGTAACAAAGTCCATCGGGACCGTTCCTGTTAAGGCCGCAATCACCACTTCGTCGGGAAGGATCACATCGTGTCCTTTGACGATTTGGATCGGCAAATCCAACTCTGGCATCACCAAGTCGATCAGTTCGGTGCAAAATAGCGCAGGGCCATTATTCATCCTGAAATAGTAATCGAACGGCACACCTATATTGGAAAACAGATCAAGCACGACTTGTCGTTTACGTGCGCGGGTCAGGGATTGCGGGCGCAACACCACCATGCTGTCGGCCTCGAACAGGTGCCCACCCGCGAGGCTAACGTCATCACCTACACTTTCGATTGCGAACTTCCCGCTCTGAATTTCGCTGTGATAGGGCGTCACAATGGGATCGTCCCAGACGCCCAGGTCGCGCAACTCGGCCTCGCCCCCCACATACACAGCGCTATGACTAAACCAGCCATCGGACGTGCGCCCCGAAAGGCGCGATTCGTTCCGGATCAACACAACGTCTATTGGTTGTACCTCGCTCAGAATATGAGCTTGTGCGGCTTCGTTATGAATAAGGAACGCTTCGCGAAAAACCACATCCCGTGTTGCCGGAACCACCCAGATCGAGCTCACTTCAATATAGTCATAGACCCACTGTGGAATGCCGCCCGTCACGTCGCAGCAATTCTCGAAGATCTGCGTGAACGAGGCCGACCGTAACGTGGCAAGGTCTATGGGCGTTGGGTCGGGGCCGCTACATCCCGCAAGCGTAACAGCGGCCCCAAGGATTGCGCCCGCAACTGCGCGACATGCTCTGATTTTCATCCCGGCCCCCTAGATACTTGTCAGAAGTTATCACAAATGCGGCCTGCTAAATCAATGTGGCGACCGACCCGACAAAAAAGGGGGGCCGATCTAGACGCCATTTGCGTGCATCGCCACTGTTGCTATGTGCCTTTTCTAAGGGTCAAATTCCAATCAACCATAGCCCCGTAACGCGACGTTTGGTGCCTGAAATGAGGCACCTTTGCCTTATTGGTGCGATAAAGCACACAATTGGCTCAAATTCACACCACAATTTCCTGATCAAAGTATCTTGAACTGTCGATAGGATGACTAACCATGTCGTGTATCCCGAGCACTACGATTGCGGCATTATGCTATGCCAAACCGTCAAGTCTGAACTTCCAAGCCCTTGCGGCGGAACTCGAAGAAACGTTGCGCAAAAACGCGAACCTCGATGTGCGTGTCTCGACCCAATACGGTGACTTCATCATTCTTGATTTAACCGGCCTGAGGATTTGTCTCGCATTCTGTGATTTTCGAAAAGAATTTGCAGGCATGCCAAGTCTTCAGAACTACGCCGAAAGCCTTGTGCTCGCCGTCGGATCAGGGCCGGAAACCGCAGACTCAGGCGCACTTTTCGAGCGGCGCGCGGACATGTGTAAAGGTCTGGTTGACCGGATCGAGGCACACCACCCTTCCGAAAAACTGCTAATGATCGAACTGGACGAGATGTTTTCCGAAAGCGTCTACGATTCAGTGCTCGAGAAGATTTGGCCGGTGCTTCAGTCCACCGTCGAGGAAGAAAGTGCCCAAGCGCAGGTTGTTCCAAGCGCACCGGAAGCACAGCGGTCGTCAACCGTTGATCCCGACGATATCTTCCCCGAGATCTCTGCCCGTTTCGACGCAGAATTGGCAAAACGTGAGGGCCGCAAGCCTGCAGATGCGCAGGCAGTCGCCCAGCCGCACGACAAACTGGATGTCTTTTCAGGCTTCTGGCACCTTTTTGGTGGACAAGAAGCCGCCCCAGCGCCTGTCGTGCGCCCGACACACCCTTGCGTCGCCGCCGACAAGCGTGGAAGGCGCGCGATGGATGCAAACACATTGCAATCCGCGCACGACCAAATGGATTGGGTGAAACGCGACAAGATTCGCGTTGCGCTCTACCCGACCCTATCCGAATTGCCAGATCCAAAAAACGCAGTACCATTTGTGCATAGAGCAGCAATTCATTCCATGAACGCCGCTGTGATCGCATTCTCGTTGCCGGTTGGCGCTGCGGTCCTGACTTACAGTATTCTGGGTCGTGAAAGCCTTGGCTTCACATCACGGGCAATGGCGTTGGTCGGAACACTTACTGGCGTCTCTCACACTGGGTTCGCCTCGCAATTCATCAACGCGTTTGTGTAAACGAAACCGGCTTTTTGGCTATGCTAAGATTGCGCAGAATTTGGCCGCCATGAAGGTCCGTATAGCGGGCCTTCGTGGTGTTTGCAGCGGATAGCAGCAACGCGTCCATTCCACCAAATACGGCAGCATTCATATTTGTCCGATTTTAAACTATTGTCTATCATTGGCACGCAATCGGCTCATTGTGACCGGCGTGATCCCCAGAAAAGATGCGATGAGCATATGGGCAAATATACCTTCATACTCGGGGAACCTTTCACGAAACCAATTGAGCCGATCGGCGCCTCTCAGCGCGGCAAGGCACCACTCTCGATCCGCTTTCCGGCTTAGCGCGTCTCGCAAAGCGGCATTGGCCCAATGTCGAACGGTCTCGGACGAAACCATAAGGTTTGTGAGCTGGCCAGTCTCGAGCCGAGCAAGCGAGACATCGGTCGTCGCTGAAATAGAAACCAAAGACACACCGTCCCGCGTGCGTGCAATATTTGGCGTGACGACACAGGGCCCAACATAAAGCCCGACGCAAACCTCTTTGCCGTCTTGGTCACAAATAGTGCTCGCTAGGCATCCTTCCAAAACGATGAATTCACCTGTTTCGTGCTGCCCTTGTCGGCAAAGGTGTGCGCCCTTGTTCAGGCGTTTACTTGTCCATTTTAAAGAAAAATCGCCCGCGAAATCCATGCCTGACTGGTCAGCTGATTGCGTTATGAACGTCCTTAAATCCATCTCGGCAAACCTTATCAAATGATAATGCGGGGGGGTGTCTGAGGGCAAGCTTGGCACGAATCAAGGAGTTTACAAAATGATGAATAGAGTTTTCTCAAGACGTGCCGGAGTGTCTGCTGTTTTCTTCGGACTGATCGGGACGCTGATCTATCTGCTGATGATCAATGTGACGCTCGCGCAAATCGAATCCATCGCTGGGCAATTGCCTTTCGACATGCGCCCCTTTGGTTACGGCCCGACCAACGCCATATCGCTTCTTGGCGCGTTGGGTGTCGATGGGCGCGGATATTATCTTACCCACCAGATCCCGCTAGATACGCTTTATCCAGCCATGCTGGCGCTGACTCTAATCGCGGCGATGTGCTGGTTTGGTCAACGTATACCAAACAGCAAACTTGTTGGGCTTGGCATCATTCTTTCGGTTGGCGCAGCTTTGTGCGACTACGCAGAGAACCTAGGTATCATGGCTATGATTTGGAGCTGGCCAGTCGTTTCGATTCCGCGGGTCTGCGCTGCGAGCACGACCACAATGTTTAAATCCGCCCTCACATCCTTAGCTGCGCTACTAGCGCTTCTTATTGGATTTAACTGGGCGCGTCAGTCTAAAGCGGCCCCTCTACCGCGTATGGGCATGGCCGATAAATCCACCGCCACCACGGCCGAATGAATAGAAAATACGACCGCGCCAGTATTGGGCAGACGCAGGATGGTTTGCCGTTCCGACCTGCCAAACCGCGCGCGCGCACCGCCACAGGGGCCGCCCGACCTGCACCCGATCAAACAACCGCTGCACGCGTTTAGCTATGTTTTCCTTGTATTCCGCCACCGGCACGTGGATCGCCAGCAAAGGTTTGCCGATCTTCTGCGCCAAGGTCCAAGACACCGGAAAGCACAGTAGCGCCGCCATCAGCACATGTTCATCGCCCTGCTTTTGCAAAACACACAGGTCTTCCTGCACGATCCGCGAGAGGGTCAGCAACGGATCATCCCGATCCAGCGCGACGCTCACCCCGCCCGGGTGCGTCACTGCTTCACCTGACACTGCAAACCCGTCAGGCAAATGCGACAGCGCGTAATCCAGCAGTCCGGCAAGCGCCGCTCCCGCTCCGTCACATACCGCAATCACATCACCACGTTGGCCATCGGGTATCTCACTTTGCAAAACGGGGCGTAAACAGTAGTGACTTGTCAAGAATGCACCTAAAAAATGTCGATTTTGGACCTGACAAGGCCAACCACCCCGCGACAACATGCCCACAACAGGGAGAACCGCCATGAACACCCACTATCGCGACACACGCAAGATCGACCCGACCCGTGGTGCGACCCTTGGCGACAATACTCCCAATGACGCCGACCGGATCGAGATTGGCCCGACACAGCTTGCCTTTGCCGAATGGGCCGCTGCGGGGTTGGAATTGCCCGACCTGCAGGCCATGCGCGCCTATCGCCACCAGCGGCTGACACAGCATGTGGTTGATCGCGGCTATGGCGGCATTCTGATGTTCGACCCGCTCAATATCCGCTACGCGACCGACAGCACCAATATGCAGCTTTGGAACACCCATAACCCGTTTCGCGCCGTTCTGGTCTGCGCCGACGGCTATATGGTGATGTGGGATTACAAAAACTCGCCGTTTCTTAGCACCTTCAACCCGCTGGTGAACGAACAGCGCAGCGGCGCGTCGATGTTCTATTTCGCCAAGGGCGACCAAGTGGACGCCGCTGCTGATGACTTCATCCCCGAAATCATTGACCTGCTGCGTGAACATTCAGGCGGCAACCTGCGCCTTGGCGTCGATAAAATTATGGTCCCCGGTTACCGTGCCCTGATCGCTGGGGGCGTCGAGGTGATGGAGGGCGAGGAACTTACCGAAAAGGCCCGCTCGATCAAAGGCCCCGACGAAATCAAAGCGATGCGCTGCGCCAACCATTCTTGCGAAACCGCCGTGAGGCTGATGGAGGATTTTGCCCGCGAAAACGTAGGCAATGGCAAAACTTCAGAGGACGATATCTGGGCCGTGCTGCACGCTGAAAACATCCGCCGTGGCGGTGAATGGATCGAAACGCGGCTGCTGGCATCGGGCCCGCGCACCAATCCGTGGTTTCAAGAATGTGGCCCGCGCATCACGCAACCGAATGAAATTATTAGCTTTGATACCGATCTGATCGGATCATACGGCATCTGCATCGACATCTCGCGTTCGTGGTGGATCGGCCCACAAAAACCTCGCCCCGATATGATCTACGCCATGCAACACAGCGTCGAACACATCATGACCAATATGGACATGCTGAAACCCGGCGTGATGATCCCCGATCTGACCGCTAACACCCACGTCTTGGACGACAAGTTTCAGGCGCAAAAATACGGCTGCCTGATGCATGGCGTGGGCTTGTGCGATGAATGGCCACTGGTCGCCTATCCCGACAAAGCCGTTCCCGGATCATTCGACTACCCGATTGAACCCGGCATGGTCCTTTGCGTCGAAGCAGCGGTCGGCGAGGTCGGCGGTGACTTCACTATCAAACTCGAAGACCAAGTACTGATCACCGAGGACGGCTACGAGAATCTGACGACATATCCCTTCGATGACGCACTGATGGGCCGCTAGGGCAAAGCAACCCGCGCGACGACCCCAAAATGATCCGATCCTAAACGGGGCCGGACTTCTATCGTGCCAACAGTGCCAACACTGGCCAGCACATGAACAATCGCAATCGGAAAGCCCATAACTTCGAACGTGCGCTCGATATGGCCAACGCGCGCAGTACCGGTGGCCCGCGCAATCCGCGCAACCGACCGCCCCGCAGGCACCATATTGAAATCTCCGCCTACCAGCGTCATATCACCCGACAGGGGCCCAAAATCCGCCAGCAAAGCATCAACATACGTGCCGTGCCGCCATGGCCATGGCGACGGCAAATGCACCCCTATAACGCGCACATGCACGCCGTTGCGATCAAACAGGCCTCCCGCAAGCCCCTCGCGGCGAAAGCAAGCATCGCCCACGACAGGCCAACGTGACAGCACGGCAACACCGCCGCGCGTTCGAACATCGCAAGGCAGTTGATAGGGATAGGCGGCACGCAACTCATCAAGCAGAAACCGGTTCGCAGGGCTTACCTCTTGCAGGGTAACAAAATCCGCACCAGACGCAAGAACGTCATCGGCGAATCCGGCCCTATCCCTTGTAAGATAAAGTAAATTTTTCTGATAAAGCACCAAATCGGCAGGCTGGTCCAACGCCTCCGGCATGCTCTGCGCGACGGTCGACCCGATCAGCGCAGCGCAAAGCAAAACCGCACCCTGCGCCACGCGCCAGCGCCATACGGCAAGCGCCATCAACAGTACCCAGCCAAGAATCGCGACGCGAAACACCGCCAGTGAATCCCCAAGCGGATGCAGATCACCACCAAAGCTGGCAGTCAAAACACCCAGACCGATCACAACAAGAATTCTGGCAACCGTTCGCATATTCCTCACCTTCCCGTGACGCAGCCGTCACATGCCTTGCCCCTACGCGCGCCACTCGCCACCTTGGGAGCAACACACATCGAAAGGCCGACAATGCCTACCGAACGCCTCACATTTCAAGGCCACTCCGGCCACACACTTGCCGCCCGCCTTGATCTTCCCGACGGCCCACATCTGGCCACGGCGCTTTTGGCCCATTGCTTCACCTGTTCCAAGGATATTCCGGCAGCCCGGCGTATCTCGGCTCGCCTTGCGGCGATGGGGATCGCAGTGCTGCGGTTTGACTTCACGGGGCTGGGCCATTCCAAGGGCGAATTTTCAAATACAAACTTCACTACAAATGTGCAGGATATCACGGCCGCCTGCGCAGCTTTGGATGACCGCGGCATGTCGCCCACCCTTCTGATCGGCCATTCCCTTGGTGGCGCAGCCGTCCTCAAGGCCGCACCCGATATGGCAAATATAAAGGCGGTCGTGACAATCGGTGCGCCCTTTGATCCCGCCCATGTCACTCATAATTTCGCCGATGCCCTGCCAGAAATCATGACCAACGGCGTGGCGCAGGTCAGCCTAGGTGGGCGCCCGTTCAAAATCGGTCAGCAGTTTATCGACGATATCTCCAAGGGCGAACTTTTTCCCGCAATATCAAACCTCAAGGCGGCACTCCTCGTTCTGCATTCTCCCACTGACGACACCGTCGGGATCGACAACGCGAGCGAAATCTTCCTCGCCGCTCGTCACCCCAAAAGCTTCGTGACACTCGACAAAGCCGATCACCTGATCAGCAAAGCAGCTGATGCGGAATACGCGGCCGACGTGATCACCAGTTGGTCCAAGCGCTATCTTTCGCTCACACCACCCGCGCCGCCCATTGGCGTTCCCGAAGGCGTGCTGCGGATCAGCGAGGCCGACGCAACCGGCTTCTTGCAAGACGTCCAATCGGGCCCACATCACCACACTCTAGCAGATGAACCGCTTGCCTACGGCGGCACCAATCGTGGCATGTCGCCCTATGGCTTTCTGGGCGCCGGGCTTGGGGCCTGCACATCGATGACCATCCGCATGTATGCACGGCGCAAAGGCTGGCCCCTGACCAACATCAGCGTCGAGATTACCCACGACAAGGTCCACGCCCAAGACGCAGCGACACGGGGCGACACCAAAGTCGACACCTTCGTGCGCCACATCACCCTCACTGGCGATCTCACTGCCGAACAACGCGCCAAACTTGTTGAAATCGCTGACAAATGCCCGGTGCACCGCACCCTAGAACGCAGTTCGCACATCACAACGCAACTCGCGCCCTGATTTCTTGTGTTTATGAAACTCCCGCCGGAGGCGCATCTTCCAGCACGCCAGCATCCTCGCCGCGAGCGGCTCAGGCCCGCCAAAGGTCCGCAGAATAAAAACGGGGCGCAGCCAACGGTTGCGCCCCTCAATTCTTAAACTGCCAGCTCTTGAACAGTCAGCCGCGTTTAGGCGCGCGCGTTGCCAATCATCTTCCAGATCATCGGGAAGGCAACAGCGGCCAGCGCCAGCTTGATCGCATCACCAATCAGGAAAGGTGTCAGGCCCCAGGCCAAGATCGGCTGATCCCAGCCATAAAGCTGACCCAACCACACCAGACCTGGGATATAGATCAAGGCGTTACCGATCAGCATCGCCAGCGCCATCTTGCCAGCGCTGCGATCCCAACCCGCACGTGCCAGCGCGCCAAGCGCGACCGTCGCCAGAACGTAGCCAACCAGATAACCGCCCGTGCCACCCATCATATAGGTGATGCCAGCGGCTTCGGCAGATGATCCCGCGAAGACATCAAAGCCCAACGCACCGATCAGCATGTAGCCGATAATTGTTACCAGACCCAACCGCGTGCCATAAGCGGCCCCGATCGACAGAACCGCGAATGTACCCATCGTTACGGGAACCGGCCACATCGGCACTTTGATCTTGGCGGCGACCGCCAGAACAGCAATCCCAAGGACAACCATCGCGACCTGCTTGATGCGCAGGGCCGTGCCCGCGTTCGCGCCAAATGCGTCGCCTAGAACTTGTGTCTTCATCGTCAGGGCCATAGTGCCATTCTCCTGTCGGGTTGTTACGTTGCCTCTTAATTGCCCCAGCGGCACCGCTCACGCAAGCGCTAAGCGCTAACAGGCGAAAAGCGCGTGACCATTTCATAGCCCTTACGCGGTCCTGATACCTGCCAATGCGCCGTCCAGCGTGGCCAGTCCGAAAAGTCATATGTGACGTCATAGGTATCGGGATCACAAAAATGGTGTGCCCGCCCGCCCAGTGGCGGAACATGATGAAAAAACCGTCCATCATCGAAATAGACGCCAAAGTCAGCCCCCCAAACATACCGCCGTTCGAACATCAGCGGCGCGGCCTGCCCGATGATCATCTGCCCGTTTTCGCAATAAGATAGGTCGTCAATTTCGCGGGTAAACACCACCCTGCCGGTCGCCTGCGCGCGCGTCCCGTCGTCATGAACTATGTCGCGCGCGAGCGCCCATGTCCCCTCAAAATCTGCCAAAACCCGCATGCTGCCCCTCGCAAATTGCCGCAACTTCGCCCCTCTGGCTTGTGGCCCCTGCCCTTGCCCCTTATGACCCAAGCCAACTCCGGACCCAAATGAAAAGGCTGCTCCATGATCCCCCGTTATTCCCGCCCCGAAATGGTTCAAATCTGGGAGCCCGCCACGAAATTCAAAATCTGGTATGAAATCGAAGCTCATGCCTGCGATGCTATGGCTGACATTGGTGTGATCCCGCGCGAAAATGCCGACGCGGTCTGGAAAGCCAAAGATGTGGAATTCGATGTGGCGCGGATTGATGAAATCGAGGCCGTCACCAAACACGACGTCATCGCCTTTCTGACGCATCTGGCCGAACACGTTGGCAGCGACGAGGCGCGTTTTGTGCATCAGGGCATGACGTCCTCGGATGTGTTGGATACCTGCACCAACGTCCAACTAGTGCGCGCCGCCGACATTCTGCTGGCCGACATGGATGCCTTGCTCGCAGCGCTGAAAAAGCGTGCGGTGGAACATAAAATGACGATCCGTGTGGGCCGCAGCCACGGAATTCACGCCGAGCCCACCACTATGGGCCTGACCTTCGCGCGCTTTTACGCAGAAATGGATCGCAACAAGAACCGCCTAGAAAATGCGCGTTGGGAAATTGCGACAGGTGCCGTGTCTGGTGCGGTTGGCACATTCGCCAATATCGATCCGGCGGTCGAAGAACACGTCTGCGAAAAACTGGGCCTGCGCCCCGAACCGATCAGCACGCAGGTCATCCCGCGCGACCGTCATGCGATGTTCTTTGCCACACTCGGTGTGATCGCATCTTCCATCGAAAACGTCGCCACCGAAATTCGTCACATGCAGCGCACCGAAGTGCTGGAAGGCGCTGAGTTTTTCTCGACGGGCCAAAAGGGCTCCAGCGCGATGCCGCACAAAAAGAACCCTGTGCTGACGGAAAACCTGACAGGCCTCGCCCGCCTGGTGCGCATGGCCGTCATCCCCGCAATGGAGAACGTCGCACTTTGGCACGAGCGCGATATCAGCCACTCAAGCGTCGAACGCGCTATCGGGCCCGATACGACAATCACGCTTGATTTCGCCCTGCACCGCCTGACAGGTGTTGTCGACAAGATGCTGATTTTCCCTGAAACTATGCTTGATAACATGAACAAATACCCCGGTCTGGTGATGTCGCAGCGCGTACTTTTGGCTCTCACACAGGCCGGAGTGTCGCGCGAGGAAGCATATTCTATGGTACAGCGTAACGCACTGAAGGTCTGGGAAGAACGGACTGACTTTCGCGAAGAATTGCTGACCGACAAAGACGTGGTTGCGGCCCTTGGTGTCGATGCAATCAACGATAAATTCGACCTTGGCTATCACACCAAACATGTCGACACGATTTTCAAACGGGTTTTTGGCGCATAGGCACCACAAAACAGATTCCGGTCCGGCGCATCACGCGCCGGTTCGGGATTAACCACCCAAGCCCTGCCTTACCCCCCGAAAGGCAGGTGTCGCGCAACTTACAGCTTAGACCGCTGGCGCATGCACGGCACTGTGCTGTGGGCGATGAGTAGCGCGCGGCAGCTCTTGCAACGTTGGCATGGTCTGAATGCTCATCACTGCATATTTGTGACCATCGTCGGCATTGACGTAGGGGTCACACATCAGGGCAGCGTCATAGCCCAGCTTGCGCAACACGCGCAGCAGCCACAGGTTAGACAGCGAAATCAGCGTTTCCGCCCCCTCGCGTTCAGCCATCTGCACCAGACCGTCAAGGATTAGTGCCAGACAGGTCGTGCGCTCGCGCATGGATTTTACATCCTCGGAAATCACCAAACGTGTGCATTCCCAAACCTTTGGGTCGGCAATCTCTTCGTCCAGCATCCGTGGGATCGTCCCCAGCTTGCCCAAATGGGCGTCGCGCAGCATATAGGTGTGATCGCCCCAATGTGCCATCGTCGACATCGCACGTGCACCGGCGATGACCTTGCCGTCCTTTAGAACCAGCGAATAGCGCGCCAGCGGATTGTCGTATTGATCCATTTCCACACTGTCATTGTGCGGGATCGTCCAACCAAGGTTGTCGACAAAGAACTTCTTTCGCAGTGCAAGATAATCAAAATAGGCTGAACCGAATTGGTGCGCCGTTGACAATTCAAACGTGATATTTTCCATGTTTACTCTCCTTTATGGAGAGTTCATTTAGCCTGCAGAATTTAACATTGTTATACTGCGAGTCTGATGGAACCCGAATTTCCCGTCTTGACGCAGTGGTTTG
>CALAGN010000157.1 GCA_937891785.1 uncultured Octadecabacter sp. | reverse complement strand
TAGCCGATGAAAAAGCTTAACTCTCGGGCGTCCATTCGGGCTGCGTCGCGAAACAAGCAACATCTTCCCCAAGCTGGTCCCAATGTGGTTTGTCGCGCCCGAATATAACCACTTCGACCTCCAGCCCCTTTGCATCGTCCATGGTGCCAAGTGTCAGAGTCACATGTTCCGGCAAGCGGGTGTTTTTCCCAAAAATGGGGCTGCCGCAGGTCGCACAAAACGCCTTTGTGACGGTCGAATCCTTGACGGTCGAATCCTTGCCGGACGAATAGCTGAACTCGCGCAGTGCCCCGCAAACGGCCACGGCGTCCGACCCGAACATAGCCCCTATCGTGTGCCCTGTTCCACTTAATCGGCGACATTCTTCGCAGTGACACTGGGCGACGATAACGGGCCGCCCCTCAGCAACATAGGTAACGCCGCCGCAAAGACATTTTCCGGTGTATTTCGCCGTCATATGTCGGCCACGACCTTGCCGAGCGCCCCCTTACCCGGCAATCGACGCGCGATAGATGCTGTCGATTGTCTCGGCGATCATGGCGTTGAAATCCGCGTCTGATTGCTGGGCTGACAATCCTTCGGTCAACGCACGGCTAAAGCTGGCGATCACGCCTGTGTTATGCGCCAGTCGCGCATTTGCTGCGTCACGGCTAAACCCACCTGACAGCGCCACGACTTTCATCACACGGGGATGTGCGACCAGTGCTGCGTAGTGGTTGTTCACTTCGGGAAGCGACAGTTTCAGCATGACTTGTTGTGTTGCAGGCAAGTGGTCCAGATGATGCAGGAGTTCAGCGCGCAACAGGTCTTCCGCGTCGGCCTTGTCGGCAATCGAAATCGTCACTTCGGGTTCAAGGATCGGCACCATGTCATGTGCCAAGACCTGCGCGCCGACCTCAAATTGCTGGGCGACAATCGCTGCAATACCCACTGGATTGGCCGCCTGAATGACTGACCGTTCCTTGGTGCCAAACACGCCAAGCCCGTGCGCCCGGGTCAGCAGGTCGTCCAGATCCGGCATCGACTTCATCAGTTGCACGCCGTCCGCTTCGGCCTCCAGGCCCTTATCGATCTTCAGGAATGGCACGACACCGTGATCGTCCCACAGGGCTGCGGCGGCGGGCTTGCCACCAAATTCGCGGTCCATCGTCATCTCGAACAGGATCGCGCCCAGGACCTTTTCGCCGGTGAAAGCAGGGGCAGCAACGATCCGTGCGCGCATGGCGTGGATCAGGTCGAACATTTCCGCGTCATTGCTGAACTGGTCTTCGCTCACGCCATAAAGCCCCAGCGCCTTGGGGGTCGAACCGCCGCTTTGGTCCAACGCGGCGATAAAGCCCTGACCGCTGCGGATTTTGTCGGCTTGCTGTTGGTTTGGCATTGTTCGGTCCCCTTGGGTTATGTTTCCATTGGTTTAAGTCAGCGCATGCGGCCCCGCAACCTTGGTTGCAGGGCCGCGTCTATTCAGCCCAGTGCCGCGACACCGGGCAGGGTCTTGCCTTCCATCCATTCAAGAAAGGCACCGCCCGCAGTTGAAATATAGGTGAAATCTTGAGCAGCACCCGCTTGGTTCAGCGCCGCAACCGTGTCGCCGCCACCCGCGACAGACACCAGTTTGCCCGCTTTTGATAATTCAGCCGCCTTGCGCGCTGCGGCATTGGTGGCCGCATTGAAAGGTTCAATTTCAAACGCGCCCAGTGGGCCGTTCCAGACCAACGTCTTGGCGTTCTCCAAGGTGGTCGAAATATAGGCGACCGTTTCAGGCCCCGCATCAAGGATCATTGCATCGGCGGGGCAGGCGTTCGGGGCCAGAACCTCGCTCGCGGCACCGGCCTTGAAGTCACGCGCCACGACAATGTCGCGAGGCAGGATAACTTCGCAACCTGCGGCCTCGGCCTTTTTCAAAATCGCGAGCGCGGTATCGGCCAGATCGTGTTCGCAGAGCGATTTACCCACGTCGATCCCTTGCGCCGCCAGAAACGTATTTGCCATGCCGCCACCGATCACCAAATGATCGACCTTGCTTACCAAATTGCCGAGTAGGTCCAGTTTGGTGCTGACTTTCGCCCCACCGACCACTGCCACAACAGGGCGCTGCGGCGTCCCCAGCGCCTTTTCCAACGCGCTCAATTCTTCGGCCATTAAACGACCCGCACAAGACGGCAACAAACGCGCCAGCGCTTCGGTGCTGGCGTGCGCGCGGTGGGCGGCAGAAAACGCATCGTTGCAGTAAACGTCCCCAAGGGTTGCCAGACGGGCGGCAAATTCAGGATCGTTCTTTTCCTCGCCGGGATTAAAGCGCAGGTTTTCAAGCAACAGCACCTCGTCGTCGTCCATTTCGGCGACGGCGTCGCCATAACCGCTATCCACAAACGTGACAGGTTGACCCAGCACGTCAGACACAGCCTGCGCGATATGTTCCAGCGACATGTCTGGCACGACTTTCCCCTTGGGGCGGCCGAAATGCGCCATCAAGATGACCTTGCCACCTGCCGCTTGAATATAGTCAACAGTGGGCACGATCCGGTCAATCCGCGTGGTATCCGTCACATGGCCATCCTCGACAGGGACATTGATATCCACGCGCACCAGCACGCGTTTGCCGTTCAGGTCCATATCATCAAGTGTTTTCCAAGCCATGTCAGCCTCCGGTTTTTGCGGGTTTACGCCTAATTGAACCCCTTGCAGGCTTAGGTCAACTGCGCCGCTTGGCAATTGGCCCGCACGGGCATAGTGTCCGCGCGAAATATATGCGTAGGAGCGCCCCATGGCCGATATCAAAGACCCCGAAAATACGATCCTGATGGAACTGACAGGTGGTACCGTGACCATCGAATTGCTGCCCGATATCGCGCCTGCGCATACGGCCCGCATCAAGGAACTGGCCCGCGCGGGTGCCTATGATAACGTCGCATTTCACCGCGTGATCGACGGATTCATGGCCCAGACGGGCGATGTGGAACACGCGAACATGGAAAAAGACTATAACCCCGGTCGTGCGGGCACAGGCTCGTCCGATCTGCCCGATCTGCCTGCCGAGTTTTCCAAGATCCCGCATGCGCGTGGATCACTGGGTGCTGCGCGCTCGGCCAACCCCAATTCCGCCAACTCGCAGTTCTTTATCAGTTTCAAGGACAACGATTTCCTGAACGGTCAGTATACCGTTTATGGCATGGTGACGTCCGGCATGAAGCACGTTGACGCGCTTGCCAAAGGCGAGCCACCCGCGAGCCCTGACCGCATGATCAGCGTTAAAGTTGCCGCCGATGCGTAATCGCGCTTTTCTGGCTATCAGTTTGGCGATTGTTGCGGGTTTGGCCTATTTCGTTGTCCTCTCGATGGGGGGCCGCGAGGGTGATTTGGTCGGCGACGTCGCACCCGAGATTGCCACGCCCGCACCTGCGAGCGAAACCGCCACTGCACCGGTCGTTGTGGCCGGTGAAGTCAGCGGTTTTGGGATCGAGATCGACGTGACAGGCGAAGCCAACGGCACAATCGTCATCGACCTGTTCGAAGAATCCTCCCCTGCGCATGCCGCGCAGATCATGGAACTGGCGGCATCTGGCGCTTATGATGGCGTGGTGTTTCACCGTGTGATCGACGGCTTTATGGCACAAACCGGCGATGTGCAGTTTGGCCGCATGGGCCAGGATATGCGTCAGGCTGGTATGGGCGGGTCTGAATTGCCCGACCTGCCACTTGAGGCTGGCGGCGATCTATCGTTTGAGCGCGGCTCGGTCGGGATGGCCCGTTCGCAGGATCCCGATTCTGCCAACAGCCAGTTCTTTATCATGTTCGAACCGGCCGCCCATCTGGACGGTGGTTACACGATCATCGGCAAAGTCGTTTCGGGCCTCGACGTGCTGGACGCGATCAAGCTGGGTCGCGGTGCCAATGGTGCCATAATAGGCGAACCCGATATGATGGC
>CALAGN010000156.1 GCA_937891785.1 uncultured Octadecabacter sp. | reverse complement strand
CGTTCCGGTCTCCC
This sequence comes from uncultured Octadecabacter sp., assembly GCA_937891785.1. Taxonomy (GTDB): domain Bacteria; phylum Pseudomonadota; class Alphaproteobacteria; order Rhodobacterales; family Rhodobacteraceae; genus SW4. The sequence continues at coordinate 17,103 of CALAGN010000156.1, read as the reverse complement.
GGCTCATTTAGGCAGCCTTTCGTTCGAAGGCCAAGCGGGTATGGCACACATTCGCTCAGGCGCACCAAAGCGGCGCTAATCTACCGTAAAACTGGCAACCTTCGCGCGGTCCAGCTTCTGCTCGGCCACACCAAGGTGGACAGCACAGTGCGGTATCTCGGTGTCGAGCTTGAAGACGCGTTGAGTATCTCTGAAAAGATCGACATATGAGTGTTGGGCGAATGGCAGATGCCGTTCGCCCTCCAACACCGATCGTGTATCTGTGACCCCAGCGCGCCGCAGAGCCGCAGAATTCATTCAGTAGACACCGAGGCTTACATTTGAATTCCAAGATCACCAAGGTGGTGACAAAGCTGTGCAAGATCGTCGTAAACCGCTACTGCGGACGTTCGAAACAGCTCGTCATCGCCATATCCTCCAGTCCTTACGCCAACTGCCATAGCACCTGCCCGTTTGGCTGCGATCATATCCCAAGTGCTGTCCCCGATGACGATTCCGCTGCCAATCGGTAACTTCAATGCCTTTGCAGCGGCCAGAAAAATACCCGGGTCGGGTTTCGCTTGTTTGGCGTGTTCACGGGTTATGACAATCGTATTGTCGGAACCGACGCCGATCTTGTGAAGCAAGTGGTTCACTGTCGACCCGCTTCCGCTTGTGGCGATCACCCAGGGGATGTCTTTTTCGTTCAGGAGCGACAAGAATGTCGCAGCTCCGGGCGTGGGCTGAACCAAATGTGACAGTCGATGATAGGCATTGATGGCGCTGGCGACAATCGCTTCAAACGCGTCATCGCTAAGGGTCAGCCCTACATCGCGCCTTAGCATTTCTCTCACCAGAGGTCCCTGCGCACCATTCATTCGGTGGATGCGCCACGATGCGACGGTGTATCCGTGAGACACAAAGGCCTCCTGCCAGGCGACGACATCGACATAGACACTGTCCATAAGAGTTCCGTCAAAATCCAGTATGAGAAATGGCTGCGTTGTCACGGTGTCGCTCCTACTGTCTTTTGGTGTGCGGGCAGATTGTGTCGTTGCGGGCAATCAAGTTGCGGCCGCCAACATTCGGGCCAGCGCATTGCTGGTGAGTTTGGACACGTTGTTTTGACATGCATCATATGTCAGGCAACTGATCCAGTTAATGGATCCTGTTGAAAAGACCGCTCCGCCGTACCCGGTATCGAACCAGACAATATCGGACCGGATGTTTTTGTCGTCAGGGCCAAGAGAGCCGCTATCGACCTGGCATTGTTCCTCGATCGCCCGACGGTACTCCACTGAAAATCCGGTGGCTGAACCAAGAACCACGGCCTGCGGTGGCGTGCCAAGTTCAGGGTCAGCGCGGTCTATTTCATCCCCTGCTGCGCCGTCGCCAAGACCAAGCGACCGAAAATCCCCAATCAATTCATTTTCGCCGATGCCCGCAAAAAGATCAGCAAAACGCGGATCGTTGTGTACATTGCTTTGCTCATAGGGTCGGGCCATTCCGCAGGTATTATCCCGGGTCCACCCCTGGGCCGCAAATCCGACACCCACCAGACGTTGCGGCGCTCGCCCGCGCGCGCGCCACAGCCCGCCAATCTGCCCGGAAAATTGCTGGCGCACCTCGCCGGGCGCGGATGTCCAGGGACGGGTGCCATTGGGTCTGCGCGTTTCGATAACTGCTTCGTCCTCGGACAGATCAGTCACCCAGTAGAACCCGTTCCCACCAAGATACATCAGACTGCCACCGGTTTGGAGGTAGTCCTCTATGCCATCAAGCATACGACCAGAGACGTATTCGGGATGCGATCCGGTGATCACAACCTTGTAGGGGGCAAGCAGGTCCACTCCTTCGAGGTGCAGGTCGTGATCTGTAACGACATCGCAAGATTGTCCCGTCGTCACAAGCCAGTCCAGCAAAGACAGGTCCGCGTTCAGATGGCGGCTAAAGGGGTCGCCATCCGTGTTCTTAAGTATGCCTTTGTACGGCCTGACATTCGGCAGCGGGCGAAGGATTGAAGCAAATGGCACGCCCGCACCATCTGCATAGTGATCGTAAAGACAGGTCAGCGCCGGCCCCTCCCACATCTCGCAGCTATAGGCGAGGTAGGTAAAGGTCGGCATCAGAACCGCAATGTCGGCGATTGCGGTGCCTTTGGCGGGCAGGATGGCAAATGGGAGGTAGTCAACGCCGTCATCTGCGGCGATTTTTGCCGCATAGACACCCGATTTCCACTCCTTGGGCACAATCAGGGAGAAGTCCTTGTCCCATCCGGCATCGGACAGGCTGTCTTGGTGAAAATGGATCGCAGCATAGGCGCGCGGGTCATCGGCTGGATTGTCGGTGTCCCCAAACCAATGCGGCCCTGTTACGCTTCGGACGGGTAGTTGGTGCAATACGCCGTCCAATCCATTCCCGGTAATGTCCCTAACGGTCTGAGTCGAAATCCCTTCGCCGAAATCCCAGGCCGCAACAGCGCGGTCCAGGATATCCAGACCGGCAAAGCCCTGCGCGATTTGTTCGCATTTGTGATGATTCAGCCAGATATCAAAGACACAGGGGCCCGCTATCTTGCCATTGAAGCAGTTTTTACCCCCCAGGCGCGTGGCAAAATACATAGGGCCGTCGGATGGAACAGGTGCAGTGCTGTCGTCACAGCGGACCTCGGCACCAATACTGGCGAAATCTCGAGGGTGCGCTCGCACCCTCAGATCGAGCGTCCGGCCTTTCCTTCGCGCCGTTAAGAAATACCACCTGTGGATTGGCAACGGCACCTCGCAGACGATCCGGTCCGTGCCGCATCGGAGATAGAGCTTGCCGTTCTCGGTCAGGCCGATTTCAACGCCGTGACCGGCCTCATTGCGATCGGACAGGACCGACTGGTCTTTTGTCTTTTGCAGCGTGGGATAGATCCAGGCGCCCAAGGTGAAATCGCCAGACAGTGGCTTGCCACTCCAATCGGGCACGACCCCGTAAGACCCGGCTGCCAAGTCCTGCTTGCGGCCCGGAAACCTGCCAACGACAGGTGCCGCAACCACCGTTTCTTTCAAATCCGGATCACCGCTGAGCAGACGCACAAAAGAGACATCAAAGGTTGCCGAGTCGGTGCTGACCATGAACTGTATCTGCTCACCCGGACGTGCAGACAATCTGTCCGAATACCCCTTGATCACACTTGCCTAGCCTTTCTTGAGATCGAGGTACGCCGGGTCCAATTCGCTCATATCGACAACCCTCTCGAACGCCATTCCGTTTTCATCAAACAGGTGGCAGTGGGCGCCGTCAATTACGACGTCAATCTCGACGTTCTCAAGAACGGGTCGTCCGGACATGACAGTGCAGAATCTGTCATCGCAGCCGTCCATATTTGCGTAAGATACCGTGTGGATGCCCAAATGCTCTGCCAGAAACGGGGTCATCTTCACCTTCACGCCGGGCCCGTCGAGGCGGATATGTTCCGGCCGGATACCGAGCGTCAGCGCCTTGCCGGATACATCACCCCCACCTTTTACGACGGCGGTCACATTCTGGCCGTCTGGTAAAACCACCGTCACACCTTTGTCGTCCGATGACTTGCCCGTCACGTTCAGCATGTTCATTTTCGGATTGCCAATGAAACTGCCAACAAATGTGTTCTGGGGTTTGTGATACAGTTCCAGCGGGCTGCCGATCTGGGCGATGGCGCCGCCATCCAGCACCAGAATCCTGTCGGCCATTGTCATCGCTTCAACCTGATCATGGGTCACATAAACCATGGTCGCGCCCAGTTCAGTGTGCAGCGCGGAAAGTTCAACGCGCATTTCGGCGCGCAAAGCGGCGTCAAGATTGGACAGCGGTTCGTCAAACAGAAAAATCTCGGGCTCGCGCACGATCGCGCGGCCAATCGCAACCCGTTGACGTTGCCCGCCTGACAGCTCACCTGGTTTGTACTGCAGGCGTTCGTTCAGCTTCAGAATGCCCGCCGCGCGGTCTACAAGTCTGCGCACCTCTTTCTCTGGCAGCTTTAGAACCCGCAAGGGAAAGGCAATATTTTCATAAACAGTCATATGCGGATAAAGTGCGTAGGACTGAAATACCATTGCAATGCCGCGTTCCGCTGGGGCGAGGTTATTGACAGTCTTGTCGCCGATGATGATATCGCCAGCAGTCGTGTCTTCGAGCCCAGCAATCATACGCAGCAATGTGGATTTTCCACTTCCGGAAGGGCCGACGAACACAACAAATTCGCCATCGGTACTATCAAGTGTCACATCCTTGATGACCTCCACAGTGCCGAACGATTTGCTGACATTTTTTAGTTTTAGTTGTGCCATAACATCCCAGACGCGTCATATTTGTTAAAGGTGGCAAGCCGCAAAAGCACGGCTTGCCAAATAGTTTTATCTCAGGTCTTCGATTTCCAACGCAGCTTCTGCAATCGCTTCTGCTGGCTCAATTTCGCCCAATAGGACGCCCTGAACCGCGTTCACGATGATGTCGTTCAGACCAGCGTGATCGGGGATCACAGGTTCGGGGCCACCTGTTGGGATGACGTTGATGAACGGTGCCCAGGTGATATCGTTTTCGATAAGCTTTTCGACACCAGCAATATTGCGAAGCGGCACAAGACCCGCGCCCAGATCAAACTCAAGCTGCGCTTGCGGCGCCGTCAAAAATTTGGCCAGACTCTCGGCCTGTTCTTCAACCCCGGTTCCTGTGAACACCGCGTAGCTGTCGGTTACCAGGAATGAACTGTGGGTTCCATCAGGCCCATGCGGGAACATCGCAGTGGTATAGTTCACGTCCGGAAAGTTATCGCGCAGCCACGGTCCGTCAAATATCATACCCAGTTGGCCTGCGGCAAACAGCGGCACAATCTCGTCAGCACCGTAGGCGGCAACACCGGGTTGCGCGTATTGCGCGACTTCTTTCCACATTTCCATGGCCGCGACAGCGTTAGGGCTGTTAAACGCAACATTTCCGTCCGCATCCAGAACTGTTCCGCCGTTGGAATACACCATGGCAACAAAGATTTGCATTGGTGTGTCACTGCTGTTTGCCGGGATACCTACACCGAATGCATCGGTATTTTCAGTGATCGCTTTTGCCGCTGCAACAAACTGTTCCCAGGTTTCCGGGGGTTGGTCTGGATCAAGGCCAGCCGCAGTAAACAGATCGCGGTTGTAATACATCGCACGGCTTGAAAACGCCCGCGGCACGCCCCAGATTTTGCCGTTGTATGTCACAGTTCCAAGCACAGGTCCGGCATAGCCGTCGCGTTCTTCCTGGGTCAGTTCAAAGCTTTTGATCAGGCCGGCATCTGATAGTTGGGGCAAAGTGCGCGACCCCAGGTACGACAAAGCCGGCGCATTGCCTGCTGCAGCCAGGGTTGTGGCTTTTTCCTGACATTGGCCCCACGGAACATACTCGATATTGACCACGTATCCCGGGTTCATGGATTCCCATTCAGCGACATATTTGGCCGTCACGTCGCCGGCCCAGCTATCATCACCGCAAATGGTAAAGTGCATTTTCTGATCCTGGGCAAATGCTGCGCTTGCGCTCAGCAGAACCGCCGCGGCGGCCACTATTGGTTTTAGATACGACATAGTTTTCTTCTCCCTTGGTTGAAATTATTCCTTGATTGCGCCAGCCGTCAGGCCGGCAACGATGTAGCGCTGTAGAACCACGTAAAGGATCAGCACCGGTAGAATGCCCACGAGCGATGCGGCCATCAATTCGTTCCAAACAACTTCGGCCCGACCGAAGAACTGGTAGAGTCCGGTCGGCAGCGGGTTCAACTCGTTGCGAGAGTTGAATGTCAGCGCAAAAAGAAACTGCTGGGCGTAGGCGGTGATGAATGCCGTGATCGACACCACAATGATACCGGGCATCGCGATCGGAATGATGACCCGGCGCAGGGTATAAAGACGCCCTGCGCCATCGACCCACGCCGCCTCTTCCAGTTCGCGCGGTATTCTTATGAGGTAAGAGCGAAGCAACCAGATGCCGGTTGGAATAACGAACGCGGTGCCGGGCACGATCATTGCCATATAGGTGTTCAGCACGCCAAGTTGCAGCATCACGCGGTAAAGCGGGATTATCAAAACTGCACCCGAAACCATGTTGATCGCAAGAAAGGCACCAAGAATGGCGCGGCTGCCTTTGAATTCGAACCGGGCAAATGCGTAAGCCGCCGGGATCACCGCGACCAGGCTGAGCACGGTCACAGAGCCTGCGATGAACAACGAATTGAGGATGTAGAGCCACAGAAGGGGAACGCTTTTCCACATGCTGAAATAGGCTTCGAACGACATCCCCTCAGAAAAGAACCGATATGGGATTGAAAAAATGCGGTCCAATGGCCGCAACGATACGACGAACGCTTCCAGGAAGGGCGCCAGAATGAACGTCAGGAACACCGCCATACCGCCGTAGATCACGACATATTCCCACCAGCGGTAACGATTAATCATTTTGTTGCCCCCGATTTGGACAGCTTGCGCAGCACCATGTAATAGGCGAGTGAAAAGCTCAGCATGATGAGGACGATCAGCACGGCGCGCGCCGCGCCTTCGCCATATCGAAAACGGTCAATCGCGACCTTGTAGGTGTCGATAATCATGGTGGTCGTGCCGCTACGCGGACCGCCCTGGGTCAGAATCCAGATCGCGTCAAAGGAATTGAACGTCCAGATCGCTGACAGAATGCCAATGGTCACGATAGACGGTGTGATCAGCGGGATGGTGATCCGGCGGATGCGATACCAGCGGCTGGCGCCATCAACCCAGGCCGCTTCGTACATGTCGGTTGAAACAGACTGCATGGCGGCTAAAAGATAGACGGCGACCATCGGAACCCCGATCCACACATCCGATATCACCGTTGCCAGAAACGCCGTGTCTTTGGCCGCAAGAAATTCCAATGGCCCGTCGGCCAACCCGATGCGTTGCATCAGGCCCGAAATCATTCCGAACTGCCCGTTGTACATCCACCCCCAGATGAACATCCCAATGGCGATGGGAATGATCCAGGGTGGCATGGTGAGAATGCGAAACAATGTGCGACCTGGCACGGCGGCATTCAGCAACAGGGCACCCATTAGTCCGATGGTCAGCTTCAGCGCGACAGACAAAGACATCCAGAGAAACGTCCGGCCGATGACTTCGGGAAAGCGTCGCGACAGAATTCGTTCGTAGTTGGCAAAGCCGATATATTCCTCGTTCGGGTTTAGGGAGGCATCCGTAAACGAGAGCCGGACCGTTTCTGCCAACGGCCATGCGACAATCAGCAGCGTGATGAACAGAGCGGGCACAAGCAGCAAATACGGGAAATAGTCTGTTTTTTGGTTCGTTTCGCTCACGACATTTCCTGTTCGTTGCCCGGTTTCGCAAACACAGGCGGGGTTTCATAACCTATCCTACGTTCAGACCGGTTGGTTCATTAGGGCCAATTCATCAGCATTTGAGGGGACCAGTTTATTGCCTTGTCACCCGATCCCTAGGCACGTTTCACCGCGCTCCCAAACCGGTATTCCTCTATAGGTGTTGTTCTTTTTCGCGCATTGGCCGGTATTCTGCGTATTCCGCATGGTAGTAATCTGGCGACGGCAAGTCCCACCAACCGGGCACAAACGGACCGGCCGCATCGCGCGAGGTAATTACTTCTACCAAGGCCGGCCCTCCGCTGGCAAAGGCGGCCTCGTATGCGGGTTTCAGTTGATCCGCTTCGGTGATTTTCCAGCTTGGCACATCGAACGTCTTCGCCAATGCGGATATGTCTGCCGAATAGGGTTCTTCATTGTCTTTGTGGTGATACGAGAACGTGGACGCAGTGGCGCGGCCTAGGAATTTGCGCTGGCCACCCCGGATCGACATATAGCCAGAATTGTTTTGAACGACGATGACAATGGGAATATTGTTCATCGCGGCCACGCCAAGTTCGGCACAGCTCATCATGAAATCACCGTCGCCCATGATCGCGCAAACCTGTTGGTCGGGATTGGCCAGTTTTGCACCCAACGCTGCTGGAAAGGCCCATCCCATCGGGGAATAACCGCCGGATGTCAGGTGGGTGCGTGGCTCGTAAATCGGGAAAGATTGTTTGACGGCGCCTTGCGTGTTGCCCGACCCCACCACAAGGATACCGTCACGCTGCATGACCTCGCGCAGGATTTTGTAGGGATATTGAAATGTGAACGGGGTCGAACTGTCGTTCCAGCGCGGCGCAAGCATATCAAGCCAGGCTTGCTTCGCCTTCGCAATCTCATCGTGATAGGTCGCGCGCCTGGCCAGACAATCTGCTGATTGTTTGCCCGAGATGCCGGACACCATAGCCTCCAGCGCCGCCTTTGCATCTGCAACGATGCCAACCTCGGTTGGGTAGGTCTTGCCAATCTCATGCGGATCAATGTCGATATGGATCAACCGGCAGGGCGGGATAGAATAAGTCGCGCCCTTGGCATAGCTGCCTGATGACCAGTCAGTGAAACGACAGCCAACAGACAGCAAAACATCCGCACTTGCCAGCAGCGCATTGGAATGGGTTGTTCCGGTTTGGCCGTTGCCACCGATGCACAGGGGGTGTTCGTCAGAAATCGCGCCTTTGCCGTTAAAGGTATATCCAACCGCAGCCCCAGTTTTTTCCACCAGCTCGCGCAAAGCGTGCGACGCGTTCGCGGTCATGACCCCGCCACCTGCAACAATGGCCGGGCGCTTGGCTTTCAGCAGCATTTCGACCGCGGCGTCTATATCTCGTGGATCGGGGTGCATCAGACCGGTGGGCATGCGCCGCTTCATATCGTGGATCTGAACATCGGCAGCCTCGGCCTGAATATCCATCGGCACATCAATTGTTACCGGCCCCGGCCGCCCGCTCATCATCGTCTTGATGGCGCGGTGCATCATTGACGGAATTTCATCGACCCGGAATGGTTTGTAGTTCTTCTTGGTGATTTCGCTCAGCATTCGGGAGAATGCATCTTCATTCTTGACCTCGAGCTGCTGCATAACGCTTGTACCGCGCATGTAGGACAGTGGGCTACCCTTGATGTGGAAAAGCGGAATTGAATCCGCCAACGCTGTCGCAAGCCCTATAGGCGTATTCATCGATCCCGGACCTGTTGAGGTCAGCGCTGCCATGGGTCGGCCGCTGGCACGGGCAAACCCATCCGCCATATGGACAGCACTTTGTTCGTGCATCACCTGAATTACGGGTAGTTCACAGCCCTCTTGGCTAAAGGCATCGGCCAGCGCCCAGTTGCCGTGACCGGGAATACCGGCCACATGCGTGACTCCATATGCCTTGAGAGATCGCGCAATAATCTCACCACCCGTTAGCTTCATTTTTCACTCCCTACTTATTGCAGCTGGTTGGCAGAATATGCCCTGCAAACTGGCCCATTATAAAGGACCAGTTCTTAGGGAAATCAGGGGGCCAGTTCCCGCGCGTGGCGCCGTAGCGGTCTGTGGGTTGTTTTCAGACCAACGTTCGTGTGTGCTGGTATGGGATGGATCAGCGCGGAAATTCCTGCTGGCCGACATCCTTTGCCACTTGTTCGACTAGCATGCGTAGAATCTTGAGCGATGCAGCGTAGCGACCTTCATCCGTACTGGCGTAGCCTATCATCAATCCCGATGTAGGTTTGCCATGGAAATAGTGAATGGAAAGCGGCGTGGGACCGAGCCCTTTCGTCAACGCCCGCCGGGCGACTTCGACATCATCAACCGAGCGCGTGAAGCGCCACGTCGTTTGCATTCCGTTGCCCTCGTCCAACTGTTCCATCCAATCGCCCAGATGCTCAACAATCAAGCCGTCCAATAGCTTGCGTCTGCCGTCATAAAGACGTTTCACGCTGCGGGTGTGGCGCGCAAAATGACCGTTGCCAATGAAATTTGCCAACGCGCCCTGCACTGCCAGCGATGGGGCAGTGCCCAGTAAAAAATTCGCTTTGCGAATGTTTCTGACCACCTTTCCGGGGAAGATAATGAACCCAAGCCTGAGGTCCGGCAGCATTGTTTTTGCGAATGAACCCACATAAATCGTTCTGCCAAGGGGATCGTTGTATTGCAGCGTCGGCAGGCGTCGCCCCAGAAAACTGAACTCGCTGTCAAAATCGTCTTCGATAACCCAGGCATTCTCCTCGCTGGCCCGCTGAAGTAGTTTGAGCCGCTGCTCGATGCGCATCGTTGTGCCCAAGGGAAACTGGCACGATGGTGTCAGATAGATAAGCTTTGGATGCGTCTGGGTAATGGCGTCCAGATCCCAAAATTTACCCTCAACCTTAATCGGTTTGATGTCAGCCCCGGCCGCAAGAAAGGCACCGCGCGCTCCGGTATACCCCGGTTCTTCCATCAAGATCGGATCGCCCACATCAATCAAAAGCTGTGCAAGCAAGTTGAATGCACCCTGTGCGCCAGTGGTTATCATGACCTGGTCTGCACGGCATTTCAGACCACGGGATGTGCTCATGTAATTGGCGATAATCTCACGCAAATTGGGATCGCCCGCGTGGCTGTGATATCCGAAGGACTCATTTGCTTGCATGCGCAATTGCTCGGAAAACAAGCGACGCCATTTGGCGAAAGGGAAATCCCGGGCATCGGGCAGACCTGGCTGCAAAAGCAGCACTTTGGGATACCCGGTCTGGTGTTCCAGATGGATCAGAGAGCGCCCACGACCAGACAGGGACGCGCCAAGATCGGGCAATTTCAGTTCTTTTGTAGTGTCCCTAAGATCAGTCAATGACGCGACCGTTGCGCGTGATCCTCTGGTGGTTTCGATATAACCTTCGGTCTCAAGCTGTTCGTAGGCGACCATCACAGTGTTTCGAGACACGCAAAGATCAGAGGCCAACATCCGGGTGGACGGCAAGACAGCAGATTCTTTCAGCTTACGATCTGTGATAAGGTCTCGAATTTGCTGATAAATCTGCTGGAAAAGAGGGATGTCGATCGCCCGATCTAAGTGGAGTACTTCATAAACGACATCGCTAGTAATTCCACTAAAAGTGGCACCTTCATTTATGCTCATACTGGCGCTCCATAGATGACCAGTTATCAACTAATCTTTCGCTAGATCAACCCGGAATCTCCCTAAATCCGCGACGGAGCGTCAAATGCTAAAAAATAGTCAGGATCCAACAAAAACGAGTCTTGACCATTCGATTTTCCCACTCGTCCCACGCGATGTGATGCAGAAGAACGGTCCAAATGTGTTGATGTCGGGCGATGGCCTGATGGTTACAAATCAGCATGGCGAAACGGTCCTGGATATGATGAGTATGACCACGCGGGCAGGATCGCTTGGGTATGGAAATAAGGAAATCGCGCAAGCGATGTATGACCAAGCGTTGACCATGCCCTATTCCGGTGCGGGCATAAACTACAACAATGCGGCCGCCCAACTGGCAAAGACCCTTGCCGAAATCACCCCAGGCCGACTGAGCAAGGTCGCATTTACAAGTGGCGGGTCCGAGGCAACAGAAACCGCCATCAAGATTGCCAGGCATTACCAGGTTCAAAGCGGCAACAAACCTGCGGCGTACAAGGTTATCTCGCGCTGGAATGCCTATCACGGAGCCTCCATGGGTGCGCTGTCATGCACCGATTGGCTTTCGGTGCGCGACGACCCAGCTGTACGTGTGCCCGGGCATAGTTTCGTGGCCAATCCGATGTGCTATCGCAACCCCTATGGGCTGGATGTTGAGACTTATACAGATGTGTGTATCGCCCATCTTGAACGCCAGATAGAACTTGAAGACCCAACACTTGTCGCCGCATTCATCGGCGAGCCATTCCAGCAAGCTAATGGTGTCCAGATCCCCTTGCCGCGCTATTGGAAAACGGTGCGCGAGATTTGCAACAAATACGGAATCATCATGATAGTCGATGAGGTGATTACGGGTTTTGGCCGCACCGGCACATGGTTCGCAAGTGAACAGATTGATGTCGAACCGGATATCCTGAATATGGCAAAATCCATGGCGGCCGGGTACGCCCCTATTGGCGCCGTAATTACGCGCCCCGAAATTGCCGATGCGATCGAGCATTTCCGCCATGTCCATACCTATTCTGGCCATGCTGTCTGCTGCGCCGTTGCGGCGAAGGTGATCGAAATCGTGGACCGGGACGGGCTGATTGAACGCTCCGCCAAACTAGCCAAAACCTGGGCCGCCGACATGCAGGCCAACTTTGGGGATCACCCGGCAGTCGGCGACATTCGGGGCCGGGGATTTTGGCAAGCGGTTGACTTTACGTCCGACCGGAAAACCCATGCAAAACCGGACCCGCAAATGGTGCTCGACATCGCTGAGCGCGCGCGCGCGTTGGGGGTCATTGTGGGCCCGATTGGCACTGCCATCGAGCTCGCCCCGGCCCTGACGGCGACGGCCGATCAACTTGCAAACTGCACCCACTCACTTGGTCAGGCAATTCGTGACGTTGCCCCAAAGTACAAACTCGTCTGAGGAGGTTGCCGATGACGCTTTGTGTTAACAGCTACACGATGAACTACTCGAATGTGGTGCATCTGCCCTTTGCCGAGAAGCTGCGCGCGACACGTTTGGCCGGTTGTCCGACGATGTCGTTGATGCCAGCTGACATTCAAGCAATGGAACGCTCAGGCCGCACATTGGCCGACATCAAAGCCCAAGCCGAGGATCAAGGCGTTCGAATAGACCGGATGGACCCGCTCAATACGTGGTCACGTCGTTGGGTATCAGACAATATGCCGGACGCTTACACGTTGAAGACAGCAACAACCGCACATGAGTTCTTTCGGATATGCGAAGGGCTTGGATGCACGCATGCATCTTTGAATGCGATGTTTCCTCTCAGCAGCATGAGCCATGAAGAAATCACCGAAGACTACATCGCCACCTGCAAACATGGGGCCGAGCACGGGGTGAACATCGACCTGGAATTTGTGCCTCTTTGGGGTCTGCCTTCGCTCGAGACGGCGTGGAATGTCGTGCGCGACGCCGACCAGAAAAACGGCCTCTTATGCTATGACATTTGGCACCATGTACGCAGCCAGTCGGATATCGAAACCCTGAAAACCATTCCAGGGCACAAGATCGGTTGCGTGCAGCTGAGCGACGGGCCGCTGGAGTTGCCGCCGGGCCAGACGGTCGTTGACAATTGCTATGACCGGAAATGGCCGGGCGATGGTGATTTCCCAAATGTCGATGTGGTTCGGATCTTGGCAGAAAACAACGGGCTGAACGAAATAGGCGCCGAAATCTTTTCTCCGATCCTGGAAGGGATGACGACCGATGAGGTCGCCGAAAAGTGCAAAACGACCGTCGAAGATATTCTAAGAGTGGCCGGCGTAGCGCGCTGAGAGATCAGACGCCGCTCGCCAATTCAAGTTACCTCCCTAACTGGCGTTCGGTTCTTGCCGTCGCCACCTTTTTTTGGAACAGAAGATGGCCTGGAAACTGAAAGCACCCAAGAAGAGCGCGGAACGCGACTCTGCAAACGCGTCTTTGCGTCAAACTGTATCGGATATCATTCTGGACGTGGAAAAACGGGGAAACGTGGCCCTTTGTCACTATTCCAAGAAATTCGATGGCTTCGGACGCAATGATTTTCGTCTTTCACAAGCCGAAATCGATCATTGCGTTAGCGCACTGACTAAACGAGAGCGTGAAGACATTGAGTTCGCCAGTACGCAAGTTCGCAATTTTGCCCAGGCCCAACGAGGCTCGATGCGGGATATCGAGGTCGAGACGCGCCCTGGCGTCGTATTGGGCCACAAGCATATCCCGGTCGAAAATGTCGCGTGCTATGTCCCCGGGGGGAAATATCCGATGCTGGCGTCGGCCCATATGTCGGTGCTGACCGCCAAGGTTGCTGGCTGCGACCGCGTCATCACCTGCGCGCCCCCGTTTCAGGGCCAGCCCGCACCACTGATCGTCGCCACCCAGGCTTTGAACGGTGCGGACGAGATTTATGTCATGGGTGGTGTTCACGGCGTGGCGGCGATGGCGCTTGGAACGCAATCTATTGCGCCGACCGATATGATCGTCGGCCCCGGCAATGCGTTTGTGGCAGAAGCCAAGCGTCAGCTTTACGGGCGCGTCGGGATCGATCTGTTCGCTGGCCCCACAGAAACGCTTGTTATTGCGGATGTGACCGTTGACGGGGAATTGGTCGCAACCGACCTGCTTGGTCAGGCCGAGCACGGTTACGACAGCCCTTGCGTCATGATTACCAACTCAGAAAAACTGGCGCGGGAAACACTTTCGGAGATCGACAGGCTTCTCGCGATATTGCCATCCGCCGAAATCGCCCAAACCTCATGGGACGATTATGGCGAGATCATCATCTGCGAAGATCATGCGGAAATGAGGCTGGAGGCAGATCGCATTGCGTCCGAACATGTGCAGATCATGACATCGGATGATGACTATTTTGTCGAAAACATGAAAAACTATGGCGCGTTGTTCATTGGTTCACGAACAAATGTGGCCTATGGCGACAAGGTGATCGGCACCAATCACACCCTGCCGACGAATGGCGCGGCGCGCTACACTGGCGGGCTTTGGGTGGGAAAGTTCCTAAAAACATGTACCTACCAAAGGATCCTGACGGACGAGGCCTCAGCCGAAATCGGCTCGTACTGTTCACGCCTCAGCCTGATGGAGGGATTTTCAGGCCATGCCGAGCAGGCCAATATTCGTGTACGTCGCTTCGGTGGCCAGAACGTCGAATACGGCTGCGCGACGCGTCCCTGAGTTTTTCGATGAACAGTGGGGCAAGTCACACATAAGAAATTTTTTATGGCCGAAATCACTTTGAGGGACTCGCTGGCCGCCGTTTCAGATGTAATTCAGACTAGGCCCAAGCCAGTTCGCGAATTTAGTCAGATCTAAATGAACGCTGGCGATATGGTTTAGAGAGCCAGATTGTTGCACGTTGGGTTAACGAAAAAGTGCTTGGCTAACAGGAGCAACGGCAGCGCAATTCGCGTTTGCGGCCCCCGATCAATGTCCGCTTTTGCGCTTGTGGAAAGGGCAATTTTCCTCGCAGCAAGTATCCAAATTTTGTCCTCCGAGCCATTTGTCTGTCTAGGTGGTAGGAAATTGAGCATCAGCGACTTCCCGAGAACATGCGATTGAACACTTGCGAACAGCAGCCGGTAATTACATTGGGCTCGAACCGGGCTTTCTCTGCGCTACGCGCGAAGGTCCGGTTTCGTTACCGTACGATCCTGCCCCTATTTGCCTCGAAGCCGATTTGCTCGATCTTGCATCCGCTGCATTTTCTGGCCCGTGCCGGTAGGTTGTGGTGGGCTTGGGTTCGTATTGCTCGCCGGTTGCTGCCTCGGCCTTTCGTTTGGGGGCTGCAAACCGAGCATCTGGCGGCCACGGATCGCAACCATTTCCGCACCAGAGGCAGCTCCTACACTCATACGGTTGTAGGCTTGTGTGCTACCGCCCGCAGCACGACCAAAGGCGTATGCGCCCCCCATGCCGCTTGTCATAGCTGGCATGACGATGTTGCCGGAGATTGCACGGACGATGAATGGTGTTGCGATGATGAAACCCTTTGCCATCAAGATCATCATAAAGAAGGGGATCAACGCACCAATGTTCGATGCGCCTTCAGGATCACCAAGTTCTCCAAGCAAAGCGCGCGCAACGCCCGTGATTGTAGCAAAGACGCCGGCTACGACAATCGGATAAATTGCAAATGAGATCAGCGCCGACAGCCAGCGAGCAAAGTAGTCTTTGGTCACTTCAAAGAGCGTTAGGAAGATCATGATAGGGGCCATGCCGATCAGCAATGCTATCATGAGGCGTGACGCTACCAAAATGAAAGCAGCCAAACCACCCAAAATTGAGAGCATTAGCACACCGAGAATGTCCAGCATAGCACCGGCCATCCAGTTGAGTTCGGAACCAGCAGCGTTCAGATAGTCGCCTAGCGAGGCGATGAGCGTGTCAAATTCTTCCGCGAAAGTCCCAGATGGGCCAGGAACCCCGCCACCTACCGATGCGACCAAAGCACCTGCAATACTGTCGATTCCGTTCAAAATTGCGGACGAGAAGACATTGAATTGCACCCAATTCGTCGCAAATACTGCGACCAATGAAATCTTTGCAGCTAACCAGAAGGCCGTTCGCCCATCCATCGACCGATACTGATAGGCCATATTGATGAACACGAGAATCACTAGAAGAATGGATGATAGAACAATGAGCGTTCCCACTGTCGCGGCCACTGATCCGAATTGCGTCTCAGCAGCAGTGTTCAAATAGCCCTCAGCCGTCTCGACAAAATATGTAACAACGCTCATCTAATCGCCTTCACCAGTTGCCTTGTTCTTCGCAAATTGGCATGGCGATACGTCGATATTCATTTGCCGTTGCCCGGTATTCTTCTGTGCGTTCCGAAGCCTTCCAACGATCCAATCCAGCGTAGGTTTCCAAGAAACGTGTTTCTGTTTTCTGCCACGATGGAAAGCGGGTCTCGCATGAACAATCGCCACTATCCGCAACAGCCTGCATACTCTGTGCCCGATACATCTGCTGGATCAGCAGCTTATTATGAGACTCCCGCAAAGGTATGTTGTCCACCCACTCAGGTTGTGGGGGCTGTTCTGGGCAGACCCTGGGCGTATCGCTTTCTAGAGTTCGAACCGTTTGCGCCTCTGCTGGATAGGCGACGGAGGCAGATAGCCATAAAATGAAGACCATAAGTTTCATTGTGCGGCCTCATCACTTGCTGTTGATCCATCTACGATTTCGCGTTGCATGAAGACCATCACACTGTCGGCATTAAGGTCATTCGGCGTCACTGACACCAGTTCATAACCAGCAGCGCCCCATTCGCGCAGGTCGCTCTGCATTTTTGCAAAGCCCTTCTTTGTGTTCGTAGTGAAGCTCAAAACTTCATGCTCAAACTGTTTTATGTTCCGGCTCCTTCTTCTGATGTTCCCGGCAGGTAAAATTCTGTAATCCCCCGATCACCTTCATGGCGACCGGCTTGAATAATAACGTCAATCGAGCTTTCGATGTATTGAATCATGTCCTGATAGGTCATTGGAACATCCGTTTTCAGGGCTGCGATTGCTAGGCGTTGAACCGCCAATTGTGGAGTTTCTGCGTGGAGTGTGGTCATAGACCCACCGTGACCG
>CALAGN010000155.1 GCA_937891785.1 uncultured Octadecabacter sp. | reverse complement strand
GTAGATCAATCAAAGTATTTGGGAATCGATTTACTGGATGCCTGTTCTTAACCGTCGGTTCTTGCGGCGACGCAGGCGCGGAGCCGTAAAAAGGTAGACCCCACTCAGCCCAAAAAGTACCATCGCTGCTGCCGTAATATCGGCAAGCCATGTTCCGAAATCACCATTGAACCATCCGTTTTCATGGAAGGTTTTGAACAATGAGCCCCAATAAATCTTGCTATGTAGCTGCGCGCCGTCAGGGCCATATGTTTGACGCCTAAATCTTGTTTTAACCCAATAGTGACCAGTCGCAGCATCGACAATCAGGGTTCTTGGTCCAACTAAAATACGCCAGGCTTCGCGATCATGATATATAATCAGCTCGGCAACACGGGGGTCTTGTTCTGGCCATAGTGTTTTGGACAAATCAATCGCATCTACAAGTTCACGTTGGCGCGCCAGAGGTGATGAATCAAATTCTGCCTCGTTATAACTCGGTGCGGTCATAGCGCGGTTCACAAGTTCAAAATGGTTAAGGTAAAGCCCGGTAAAACCGATCAAGATTATCCACGGCAAGATTATGACACCAAGCCATCCGTGCAACGTTTTAAACAGACGTTCGGGAGAGAAATTCACACGCAATGTGTTTGCCCTTTTTTTCACTGCCAAGACGGCTGATGGATTTTGGGCCTTTGTTACGCGATACGACGTGACAAAACGCTGACGGTGTTCGCAAGACAATTCATATGAAAATTTTGGGGCTTTTGCGAAGGGATTGGGTTTCTTACCACCCCAGCCAGCGCCTCTCTTTCATGTGTGCAACGATCGCGCCCGCTAAAGAAAGTCGAAAAGCCCCGGTTCCGGCCACCCCGTTCAAAGACGCCGATGCGCCCTAAATGCTGTGCCCGGTTCCATTGATGGGCCACAGTGGGATACACCCCAGACCGACTTGCGAACCGTTTCTCCACTTTTCGTCGATTTCAACTCTACCTTGGCCTTGAGCGCAGGACGATGTCGCTTCCGTTTCAACATTTTTGATCTCCTTCATGTTGAAGATCAACAGACGACAAACCTCCCCTCATGTCAGTGTCCAAATTTCAGCGATAGCTTGGTCGCGACGTTGGCCTAGGTCAACAACTTCCGATGCCGCAGTGATACAATTGGCAGGCAGAAGCGTTAGAGAGCGTTTCGGGGGCCGCAGTGGCCACTGGTCAGTGGCAAAATGCGAAAAAAGAGGCACTCCAATTGTGGAATTGTCGGACTGATAAAAGAAAAAACATGAAAAACCTTATTGCCACATCATGTTCTGCGCTGCTTGCAATCGCATCTGCAGCACCATCTTTTGCTTAAACACGCACCGCACCGGGCGAATGGCGTCCTGTGAAGTGGTCCTGCTTTTTAGGACAGTTTCGCGGCTTGGCTAAGATGCATCTGGT
>CALAGN010000154.1 GCA_937891785.1 uncultured Octadecabacter sp. | reverse complement strand
ATGGAGGCGGGAAAGAAGCGCCTTGCGGGCGACACGGCCCGCGCCGCCACAACTGACGAAGTGAAGGATCTGCGTCGCGAAGCCCGTGATCTGAAGGAAGTCGTGGCTGAGCAAACGCTCGAACTCCGATTGCTCAAAAAAAGCATGACATGGGATGGGGGCAGTCACGCATGAGATACCCCGCATCCGAGAAGTTAGAGATCATCCGGCTGATCGAAGAAAGCCACCTGTCGGCCCGCCTGACGCTCGCCAAGCTGGGAATCCCTCGCACCACATTCTATCGCTGGTACGACAGGTATCTGCAGCGTGGCGAGGCAGGTCTGCAGGATCAAGCTCCCAAGCCGAAGCATGTCTGGAACCGCATCCCTGACGAGGTGCGGCGCAAGGTGGTGAAGCTGGCGCTGACGGAGACCGAGCTGTCGCCGAGAGAACTGGCTGTGACCTTCACTGACAAAGAAAGTTATTTTGTATCAGAGGCTTCGACGTATCGGATCTTGAAGGCGCATGATCTGATCACCAGTCCTGCCTTCATTGTGATCAAGGCGGCCAATGAGTTCAAAGACAAAACAACGGCCATCAATCAACTGTGGCAGACCGACTTTACCTACCTCAAAGTTCTGGGCTGGGGATGGTTCTATCTCAGCACGATCCTGGATGATTACAGCCGCTACATCATCTCATGGAAGCTCTGCACCAACATGCGGGCTGAAGATGTGACCGACACCCTCGACTTGGCGTTGCAAGCGTCAGGCTGTGATCAAGTACATGTCGTTCACAAGCCGCGCCTACTGAGCGACAACGGATCCAGCTACGTCTCTGGGGATCTGGCTGAGTGGTTGCAGGACAAAGGCATGAAGCACTCGCGCGGGGCACCGTATCACCCGCAAACCCAAGGTAAGATAGAGCGGTGGCATCAGACTTTGAAGAACCGCATCTTGCTGGAGAACTACTTCCTGCCTGGTGATCTCGAAGCCCAGATCGAAGCCTTCGTCGATCACTACAATCACCAGCGATATCACGAGAGCATCAACAACGTCACGCCCGCCGACGTCTACTTCGGACGGGATAAAGCCATTCTACAACAAAGGGAAAGGATCAAACGAAAGACGCTCGAAGCGCGACGCTTGCATCACAGACAACGCGCCGCATAATCAAAACAACCAGATGAGCCAAACTCTCTCTTAGTTTAGGCCGCCTTTGGTCCCAAAAACCCTGACGACGGACACTGCATTATTTCGTCGATAACACTCATTTGGATTCCTCAACCTGCTGTGAAGTCGGCAACCTCTCTGGAGAACGTCATCATTTTAATGGTTCCGTGAAGGCATGAAGTCGATATAATATTTGAGGGCACCATTAGCTGCAATGCAACAATTAGGGCTCATCACAGCCTTTCGCGCGCGCTATCGACACCGCCTTTGAACCTGATCACGATCTGATCCGCGCAAAGCCCCACAACCTCCATCACCGCTATCCGCATTTCTGGGGTCGCGCGGCTCGCGTTCCGGCTTTATAACCCCCACACCTGCCACATACCGGAGCTGCCCCATGACGTTTGATCTTTCCCCCATCGACAAGGCGAAATTTGCCGCTGCGAAACGTGCTGCGGATTACGTCGAGGACGGGATGCGCGTGGGGCTTGGTACGGGTAGTACGGCGGCGTGGCTGGTGAAGTGCTTGGGCGAGATGGTTCGGAACGACGGATTGCGTATCAAGGGTGTGCCAACGTCAAGCCGCACCGCGCAATTGGCGCGCGAGGCGGGGATTGAGGTGATTTCACTGGACGAGGCCAAGTGGCTTGATCTGACCATCGACGGGGCCGATGAATATGACAGTAACCTCAACCTGATCAAAGGCGGCGGCGGCGCGCATTTGCAAGAAAAGATCGTTGCGACCGCCAGCGACCAGATGGTTGTGATCGCCGATATCGGCAAGCAGGTCGAAACGCTGGGGGCTTTCCCGCTTCCCGTTGAAGTAATCCCCTTTGGCTGGCAGACGACGAAAACCCTGCTGGAAGAAACCCTGATCGGCATGGATGTGTTGGGCCGGATGACGACCTTGCGCATGAACGGTGATCATCCGTTTATCACCGACGAGGGCAACCATATCATTGATTTGCACCTCAACAGGATAGGCAATGCCCGGCAGTTGAGCCTTGTGCTGAACCAAATCCCCGGGGTTGTAGAAAACGGCCTGTTCATCGACATTTGTGACGTTATCGTGATCGGTCACGGCGATGGCCGCGTCGAAGTGCGTGACATCAATCATGGCACCGTCGAGGAAAGCCAGATCGAGTTTCTGGAAACCGATAACCTGTTTAGCGATCTTTAAGCACCGCGACACGCGCGCACAGTGCCGCTGCCCAATGGGTAGGGTGCTGGCAATCCGCTTTTCGGTATGTTCTACCCGCGCCTGAAATTGGGCGACAGATTTTCCAAGGGCCAACACATGACCGACTTTGACTATGACCTTTTTGTAATTGGCGGCGGTTCGGGCGGCGTGCGCGCGGCCCGCGTGGCGGCAGCGACGGGTGCCAAAGTGGCGCTGGCCGAAGAATACCGCATGGGCGGCACCTGCGTGATCCGCGGCTGTGTTCCCAAAAAGCTGATGGTTTTCGCCTCAGAATACCGCGACATGTTTGCCGATGCCCGCGCCTATGGTTGGGACGTAGCCGATGGCGCGTTCGATTGGTCGCGGTTTCGCGTCAAATTGCATGAAGAACTGGATCGTCTTGAGGGGGTCTATCGACGCATTTTGGATGGCTCGGGCGTTGAGATTTTCGATAGCCGTGCGGCATTGGCCGACACACACACCGTCAAGCTGGCCGATGGCAGCACCAAATCCGCGAAACACATTCTTGTGGCCACAGGCGGACGCCCGCAATTGCCCGAGATCAAGGGTGCGGAGCTTGGGATAACCTCGAACGATATCTTCCTGCTGGATGCCTTGCCCAAATCCATACTGATCGTCGGCGGCGGCTACATTGCTTGCGAATTTGCCTGCATCCTTCACGGGCTTGGCGTGGCGGTGACGCAGTTTTATCGCGGCGCGCAAATCCTGCGCGGCTTTGACGACGAAGCGCGCGGCTTGGTTAGCGAAGAAATGCAACAGCGCGGCATTGATCTGCACCTTGGCACCAACGTGCTCGAATTGGAAAAGCGCGATGGCGGCATCTGGGTCAAGGCGACCAACGGCACGGAAACAACGTTTGACCATGTCATGTTTGCCACGGGCCGTGCGCCCAATACGAACGGCATGGGGCTCGCCAAAGCGGGCGTAGACCTGGGCCGACAAGGACAGATCGTTGTTGATGATTTTTCCCAGACTAACGTTGCGTCGATCTATGCGATTGGCGATGTGACAAACCGCGTGCAACTGACCCCCGTCGCGATCCGCGAAGCGATGGCGTTTGTTGAGACTGTATTTCACGGCAATCCGACCAAAGTCGATCATAGCCTTATTCCCAGCGCAATTTTCACGCAGCCGGAAATGGGCACGGTGGGTCTGTCCGAGGAAGCCGCGCGCGATATCGAACCTGTAGAAATTTACTGCACGTCCTTCAAACCGATGCAGCAAGCTTTTGCAGGCCGCAGTGATCGCGTGTTGATGAAACTTGTGGTATCAAAGGCCACCCGCACGGTGTTGGGCTGTCATATCGTCAGCCCGCATGCGGGCGAAATGATCCAACTGGCGGGCATCGCAATCAAGATGGGCGCCACCAAAGAAGACTTTGATCGCACCGTTGCCGTGCATCCGACAATCTCGGAAGAACTGGTAACGATGCGAGAACCTGTTCGGACGGCTTGAAATCCGCGAAAAACCGCACAGATTAGATACCAAGCCCAAAGCTGGGCGATGCAATAAGGGATAGACAGGCGCAATGGCTGAAAATAATGGCGGCCCCTGGGGGGGCGGAGGCAATAACGGATCAGGCGGCGGCGACGACGATGATCGTAACCGTCAAGGCGGTAATCGCGGGCGACGCCCCGGTGAACCACCCCAGATCCCCGAACTCGACGAGTTGATGAACAAAGGCCGCGAACAGTTGCGCGTGCTGATGGGCGGTGGCCGTGGTGGTAACGGCGGCGGTGCTGCTGGCGGCGGCGGCGGTCCACAGATCACACGCGGCATGGTTGGCCTTGGCGCACTTGCTGTGGTGGCTCTTTGGCTGTTCTCTTCGTTTTACACCGTGCGCCCCGAACAAAAATCGGTCGAGCTGTTTCTTGGCGAGTGTAACGAACCTTGCATCGGTGAATCCGGTCTGAATTTTGCGCCTTGGCCCATCGTGACCCGCGAAATTGTTAACGTGTCGCAAGAACGTGTGATCGAGATCGGCGAAGAAGAGGTTCCTGAGCAGATCAACGATAGCCGCCTTGTCCAAAGCCAGCTTGAGGCTGACATTGGCCTGATGCTGACAGGTGACGAAAACATCGTCGACATCGACTTTCAGGTGGTTTGGAATATCACCTCTCCTGACAAGTTCCTGTTCAATCTGGCCGATCCGGAATTGACGATTGCGGCAGTGGCTGAATCGGCCATGCGCGAGATTATCGCCACATCTGAATTGGCCAACCTGAACCGCGAACGTGGCGTGATCCGTGATCGCCTGCACGAGCTGACCCAAGCGACGCTTGATAGCTATGACAGCGGCGTGAATATCGTGCGTATCAACCTTGACCAAGCCGATCCGCCCGCAACGCAAGTGCAGGTTATCGACATCGACGGGCAACAACGGCTTACCTCGCCTTTGGATGCTTTTCGCGACGTGCAGGATGCCGAACAAGAACGTATCCAGTTGCAAAACCAGGCTGACGCCTATGCCAACCGTGTGACGGCTGGTGCGCGCGGTAATGCCGCGCAAATTCTTGAAGGCGCCGAAGGCTATCGCGCCCGCGTCGTCAACGAAGCACAGGGTGAGGCCGCGCGTTTCATAAGCGTTCTGACCGAATACACCAAGGCACCCGAAGTAACCCGTCAGCGCCTTTATCTTGAAATGGTCGAGGAAGTTTACGGCCGTTCCGACATCATCTTGCTTGATGACAACGGCGGCGCAGGAGGGGCAGTGCCATACCTGCCACTTGATACTGTCCGTCGTCCAGCCACAGGGGGGGCAAACTAATGAACAAGTCAGTCTTTATTCTGCCACTTATTGTGATCTTTGTCGCGGCGATCCTCAGCTCGGTCTTTATCGTGGATGAACGTGAAAAGGCGCTTGTGCTGCGCTTTGGTCGCGTGGTCCAGATCAAGGAAAACCCTGGTATCGGGTTCCGCATTCCAATGGTAGATCAGGTAATCACCTATGACGACCGGATCATTTCCATCGACATGGAAGCCCAAGAAGTCATCCCCAATGATGACCGCCGGTTGATCATTGACGCCTTCGCGCGCTACCGGATTTCCGATGTGGAACAATTCCGTCAGGCCACAGGTGCCGGTGGTGCCGCCGCAATTGCGATGGCCGACAACCGCCTTGAACAGATCTTGCGCGACAAAACACGCGAAGTTTTAGGCTCGGTCAGTTCTGGTGATATCCTGTCCACGGACCGGACCGCACTAATGCTGCGTATTCGCAACGGCGCGATTTCCGAGGCGGCCGCGCTAGGCTTGACGGTCATTGACGTGCGCCTGAAACGCACCGACCTGCCGACAGAAAACCTCGCGGAAACCTTCCGCCGGATGGTATCAGAGCGTGAACGCGAAGCCGAAGACGAACGTGCGCGTGGCCGCGAAGCCGCGCAGCGTATTCGGGCGCAGGCCGACCGGACCGTGATCGAGCTTGAATCCGATGCTGGACGTCTGGCACGTATCGCCGAAGGTGAAGCAGATGCTGAACGCAACGCGATTTTCGCTTCCGCATTCGGGCAAGATCAGGAATTCTTTGAATTCTACCGCTCGCTTGAAGCCTACCGCGGTGCGCTAAGCGAAGGGAATACGCGCCTTGTCTTGAGCCCGAATAACGAGTTCTTTGACTACCTGCGCTCGCCTTCGGGTGCGCCAGCGGCGCAATAGGGTCGCGGCCTGATGGCCACGATCTTTTTGGCTCTCGGGCTGGTACTAATAGTAGAGGGGCTGGTCTATGTACTAGCCCCTTCACTCGTTGAAGACATGCTTGCCGCCCTGCGCAATATGCCGATCGAGGCGCGGCGCGTGGCGGGAGCATTGGCGCTGGTGACAGGGCTTATCCTGCTTTGGTTCGCTTCACTTTTGGGTGCCTAACCGTTCACGCGCCAGTGACGAGATGTGCGCAAGGTTTGAGTTGCGCAACCAGCACACTATATAGATGATCACAGTAATTGCCGTTCACTCGGGCGGCGTATGTATCAATACCAAGGAGATCCCCGTGACTTCAAAGGCGATCGCAGTTCAGTCTTCCACCCGTCGCAACGCCATATCTCATGCCCTCGCGGCGTTGATGATGGGTCTTGCAATTTTGGCCGCGCAGGCCGTGCCATCCTTTGCCCAAGATCGCCCCGCGACGTTTGCCGACCTTGCCGAAATGGTCAGCCCCTCGGTGGTTAATATCACCACGACGACCGTGGTTGCAGGGCGCACAGGCCCCCAAGGGATCGTGCCGGAAGGCTCTCCGTTCGAGGATTTCTTTCGCGAATTTGATGATCGCGGCGACGGCGCGCCACGCCGTTCCTCCGCCCTTGGGTCGGGTTTTGTGATCTCGGCAGACGGTTACATCGTCACCAATAACCACGTCATCGAAGGCGCTGACGAAATCATGATCGAGTTTTTCTCGGGCGAAGAACTGCCCGCCGAACTGATTGGCACTGACCCCAACACAGACATTGCCTTGCTCAAGGTCGATGCAACCGATCTGCCGTTCGTTGTCTTTGGTGACAGCAACGCGGTTGGTGCGCGTGTTGGCGATTGGGTCATTGCGATGGGCAATCCGTTGGGGCAGGGGTTTTCGGTCTCGGCGGGTATCGTGTCGGCACGCAATCGCGCGCTGTCGGGCACCTATGATGACTACATCCAGACCGACGCCGCGATCAACCGTGGCAACTCGGGCGGCCCGTTGTTCAACATGGACGGTGAAGTTATCGGCGTGAACACCGCGATTCTGTCACCAAACGGTGGCAGCATCGGCATCGGTTTCGCGATGTCTTCGGCTGTTGTGATCAACGTGGTCGACCAGTTGCGCGAATTTGGCGAAACCCGTCGCGGTTGGCTGGGTGTACGTATTCAAGACGTCACACCGGATATGGTCGACGCGATCGAAGGACTAGATGCCGCGCACGGTGCCATGGTCACAGACGTGCCAACTGGCCCCGCCGAAGATGCAGGTATTCTGTCGGGCGACGTAATATTGACATTTGACGGCACCGAAGTCGCCGATACGCGCCAATTGGTGCAAATCGTTGGTAATTCGCCGGTCGGCAAATCTGTCGCAGTCGAAGTGCTGCGCGCAGGCGGGATGGAAAGCCTCACGGTCGTTCTGGGCCGCCGCGAAACCGCGGAAGCGGCTGGCACGGAGCAGCTAGACGAAGCCCCCACGGAACCGGCAGCCGCCGATTTGATGGGAATGACGCTGTCCGAAGTCACGCCCGAACTGATGCAGGAATTTCAGCTCAGCGGTAACGATGGCCTTGTGGTGACGCAGGTTGCTGCCGATAGCGAAGCTGCTGACAAAGGCATCCAGCCGGGTGATCTGATCACCGAAGCAGGCCAGCAAAAGGTCGTGACCGTCAGTGATCTTGAAGATCGCGTGGACGAAGGGAACGAAGCTGGGCGCAAGTCGATCCTGTTGCTTGTGCGGCGTGGCGGCGACCCCCGCTTTGTCGCCCTTAGCCTGGACGAATAACGCGATTACCACTGAAAAAAGGGCGCTCCATTGGGGCGCCCTTTTTTCATGGGGTTGACGCATCGCATAGGGCTTCCTATTTACGCCTCAGGTTCGGGATGCCTGCCGCTCGCCCCCGCAAGGGGATGGTGAATATTCCGCGACGACCCCCGCTTTCAACAATTCGACGTGTCGGCGGACTGGTAACGCGAGCCCCGTCTAGAAGCCGATTGTCACGTTGAAAGGCTGAAATGATGCAGACCCAAACCCCCATTGCGACCCTTGCCGCGCTCAAGGACCAGGCCCGCCGGTTGCGCTCTGATTTGAATGCGCGCGGTCACGTCACGACCCATTCGCAAGCGCTTGAAATGCTGGCGAACCAAATGGGGCAGCGTGATTGGAATACGCTTTCAGCGCTGGCTGATCGCACAAACGCGCCAACCCCGCTAACCCTTGGGGCGCGCATTGGCGGGCGCTACCTTGGCCATGACGTGGCCGGTGTTGTGCTTGCGATTGCCGCCCATGCCGGTTTGACTCGGCTGACGATCAAACTGGACAAGCCGGTGGACGTTGTGCGCTTTGACAGCTTTTCGTCAATGCGTCACCGGATCACTGTTAGCCTGAATGATGATGGTGTCACCCCGCAGCGCACCTCGGATGGTCAACCGCATTTTGCGCGGCTGGCGGGCTAACCCTCGCTGTCCAAAACCGTGCTCGACAGGGCCACGAGGCCCAGGGTACGCGCGGTCTCAATGTCCAGAACGGGCAAGTCATGGCTGCCGTTCTGACGCTGAAAAACTTGGATCGCGCGCCCTGTGCGCGCGTCCAGCACACCATTTATGTCGCCGCGGTAAAATCCGCGCGCGCCCAAAGCACGCTGCAATGATCCCACAAATTCAGGCGTAAGGGCTGCGTAGCACAACGTTTCAAACTGCACCTCGCGGCGCTCGCGCAAAATGCGCTGGCGCGTGACCGTGCGAAACGCGGCAGGGCTGCGCACAGTGCCATCGCTATCAACCATGGCAGGCTGCACGATGATCTGCTCGGTCACGGTTTCGACCACGGCAGGGGTGGTTTCGCTTGCAAAACAGCGCCCCTCACCGTCGGTTGTGATCGGCGTCACCACAGGCGCGTCGCCAGGAGACACGCAAGCACCAAGCGCCAACGCCCCCAACCATGGGGCCAAATATCCAAACCAAGTAGTCATCTGCTCTGCCTTATGGGTCTGCGCCCTTTTTGTTGCGCTCTCCTTAGCGCAAATTGCGCGATTGGCCTAGAGGCGCGATCACAACCTCGCCAGCCTGTCGCATCCAACCCACACTGCGCCTTTTTGGGGCTGGCAGGGGCGCGTGCGCCACCTTAGGTAGGGGGCAACAGAAATTGACGATACCAAAAGGACGTATCATGGCAAAAATCATTTATGTCGAACATGGCGGCAAAGAACATGTAGTCGAGGTCGCCAACGGACTGACCGTGATGGAAGGCGCGCGCGATAACGGTATTCCCGGCATCGAGGCCGATTGCGGTGGCGCATGCGCCTGTTCAACCTGCCACGTCTATGTAGATCCCACATGGGTCGAAAAGCTGCCCGCCAAAGATCCGATGGAAGAAGACATGCTTGATTTCGCCTTTGAACCTGACGCCACACGCTCGCGTTTGACTTGTCAGCTTAAAGTCACAGATGCGCTGGACGGATTGCGCGTGCAGATGCCCGAAAAGCAAATCTGATGCGGCTTTGCGCGCTTGTCGTGGCCTGCTGGCCCGCACTGGCAGGCGCGCAATCCATCGACGCGGCACGCTACGCCGAGCCGACAACCCGCTATGATCACGGCATCCTTGGTGACGCAGTGGAATGGGGCGCGTTGGAATTGGACGTGGCGGGGGGCACGATCACTTTGCGATTGCCTGAAACGCGCGTGTTCGAAGATACCGCACCGCGCCTGTTCGACATGGATGGCGATGGCACCTTTGAGGTGATCGTCGTGGAGACAGACATGGCGCGTGGCGCGCGTCTGTCGATCTATGGTGGCGATGGTGTCTTGGTCGCCGCGACCCCCTACATCGGACGCACCCATCGCTGGCTTGCCCCAATTGGCGCTGCTGATCTGGATGGGGATGGGCGGGTCGAAGTCGCTTATATTGACAGACCCCACCTCGCTCGCACGCTTAAAGTGTGGCGGTTTGAAGATGGCGCGTTGACGTTGGTTACCGAAGCCTCTGGCCTGACGAACCACCGGATTGGCGAAAGCGATATTGGCGGGGGCCTACGCGGCTGCGATGGTGTGATTGAAATGATCACCGTCAATGCCGATTGGACACGCGTGATTGCTACCCGTCTGGCGGACGGGGCGCTGACCTCGCGCGATGTCGGCCCACATCGTGGGCGCGCTGATCTGGCGGCGGCGCTGCGCTGCTAGGCCAATTGCGCGGCCAATACTGCGAGTGCTGCAATCTCACAAATTTGCTGGGTCGCCCCAAGGGTGTCACCGGTTTGTCCATTGATTTTGGCCAAAGCGATCATCGCGCAAGCGAAACCGGCCAGTGGCACAAAAACCATCAACGCGAACGCTGACCATGGCAGAAAAATCAACGCGACGATCAATGCGATCAGCGCTGCCAAAACGGCGGTTAGCCCGTTCGGGCGCCCCACACTCTGGCTAAGCCCGCCTGCGCGCGCGTTAGGCAAACCCGCCATTATCGCGACCATCGGCGCCCGGCTGACAGCCGCCACGACAATAAGCGGCGCCCACAAATGCCCCGCCGACACGATCGCTACCAGGGCCGCCCACCGT
The DNA here is from genome assembly GCA_937891785.1 of uncultured Octadecabacter sp. Taxonomy (GTDB): domain Bacteria; phylum Pseudomonadota; class Alphaproteobacteria; order Rhodobacterales; family Rhodobacteraceae; genus SW4. The sequence continues at coordinate 15,126 of CALAGN010000154.1, read as the reverse complement.
AGCAACAACGACAGCCCAAGCGCCAAAACGCCGTAAGTTCCAATTGCGCTATCTTTCATGATCTCAAGGCGGCGCGCGACGTCCCAGCCGCCCCAAAATCCATCTGCAGTATCGGCCAGCCCGTCTTCATGCATCGCGCCCGTGACCATGATCGTCGTTGCAAGGATCAGCCCCGCAACCACCGCCACAGGCAGCGCCAGCCACAACGCAAGTGTACCAACCAAACTTGCAATCAACGCCACAACGACGCCTGCCAATGGAAACGCCCAAGCCGCCGCCGCCCCGCGCGCGGTCGCCGCCGCACTGTCAACCGGCACCGGCAGACGCGTCAGCAACCCAAGTGCAGCGGGCAGGTCTATCAGCGCTACAAGCGAGCGATTTAGCGAAATGTCGGTATTGCGCATCAGATTGACCTTTCAAGGCTTTTCACCGTGGACATAGGCGTTAGACAAAGGCAAGCATGACCAGAGCGAGGACCAAAATGCCAGCCCCCTTTGCAACCCTTGATGAATTTCGCGCGATCCTTGCGGCCGCACCCAGTGCCGACGAAACCGCTCGCGCGGACGCGCAGGCGCATAATGGTCAATTGACCAAACCCCCCGGCGCATTGGGGCGGCTTGAGGATATTGCGATTTGGTATGGCGCATGGCGCGGCACGGACCGTCCCGCGATCAATGCGCCGCAGGTGATTGTTTTCGCAGGAAACCATGGCGTTTGTGCCCAAGGTGTATCGGCGTTTCCGCCCGAGGTTACGGTGCAGATGGTTGCAAATTTTGAACACGGCGGTGCGGCGATCAACCAACTGTCCAAGGCCTTTGGCGCGCGCATGGATGTGCATGCTCTGTCGTTGGAAACACCCACCGCTGATTTCACAAAAGGCCCTGCCATGAGCGAGGCCGAAGTGATTGCTGCCCTGCGCACAGGCTGGGAGGCTGTAGATCCAACAACTGATCTGTTGGTCACAGGCGAGATGGGAATCGGTAACACGACTGCCGCTGCCGCGATATCGGCGGCCCTTTTTGGCGGCGATCCGTCTGACTGGACAGGGCGTGGCACGGGCGTCGATGACGCAGGCCTTGCGCGCAAAACAGATGTTGTGGCACGCGGCCTTGCTGCCAACCCAAGTGCAGGCACAGACGCTCTTGAGGCATTGCGCTGTTTGGGCGGGCGCGAACTGGCAGCGATGGCTGGCGCGATTGCTGCGGCACGGGCCATGCGCATTCCTGTGATCCTTGACGGGTTCATCTGCACCGCCGCCGCGGCCACACTTGCACAGGCACAAGCCGGTGCGTTGGATCACACGGTTGCGGGCCATCAAAGTGACGAATTCGGACATGCCGCCTTGCTGGCCAAACTTGGGAAAAACCCGTTGTTGCAGCTTGGTCTACGTCTTGGCGAAGGCTCAGGCGCAGCCCTTGCGATTGGTATCGTCAAGGGCGCGGTGGCTTGTCATTCGGGCATGGCAACATTTGCCGAGGCAGGCGTCGCCGCAGGGCAGCCCTGATCCGGCTAGCGTTTGGGCCGACCGCCAGCGGTGCTCTTACGAGCATCTTCGGCGTCCAGTTTTGCGGTTAGCTCGGTCTCAAGCGCCTTGTTCATCGCGCGCGCGCGCGCCACATAGGCCGCATTTTCCGCGATCGGCACGTTTGGATCCCACAGCTCTGCCAGATCACGCAGGGCCGCGCGATCCTGATGGTAGAACGCCATTTCGGCTTCGTTCGCCTCGAATTCTGATAGCCCCATATTTTCAAGAACATAGCGACCTGCCCGCAGGGAGCTGTCGAACAATTCGCGCACGATGTCATCGGCCCCCGCCTGATACAACGCGTATACATCGGTGCGATCATGCGCGCGCGCGACGATGTGCAGATCGGGGCGGTTCTTGCGGGCATAGGTGACTAGCCGTTTGGCCGCGCTGTGATCATCAAGTGCGACAACAAGCACCTTTGCATCGTCCAACCCAGCCGCATGCAGCAAGTCAGGGCGGGTCGGATCGCCAAAGAACCCTTTAAAGCCAAAGGTGCGCATCGTTTGCACGGTCGCCAGATTATTGTCGATCACAACTGTGCTGAAGCCCGCCGACTGCACAAGCCGGTTCACGACCTGTCCGAACCGCCCGATGCCTGCGATGATAACCTGACCCACCTCGTCGATCTCATCTTCGGGGTGGTCACGGGCAGTTGCTGTGTGGCGGCTTAGGTATTCGAACACGATGAAAAGTAGCGGTGTGACCAGCATCGACAGCGCAACAATCAGCAAAAGCGTTTCCGACAGGCCTTGGGTCAGCGCGCCTTGCTGAAGCGAAAATGAAATCAACACAAAGCCGAATTCACCGGCCTGCGCCAAGCCCAACGTGAACAGCCATCGGTCACGGCCATGCAACTTGAACAGCCGCGCAAGCAGATAAAGCACCGCGCCTTTTGCGACGATTACCGCCGCGGTCAGACCTAAAAGCCGCACCGGATCGCCCAGGACCACGCCGAAACTGATCCCCGCGCCGACGGTGATAAAGAACAGCCCCAACAGCAGGCCCTTGAACGGTTCAAGGTCACTTTGTAGCTCGTGCCGGAATTCAGAGTTGGCAAGCACAACGCCCGCAAGGAAGGTGCCCAACGCCGGCGACAAACCAACCATGCCCATTAGCACGGCAATTGATACGACCATCAGCAATGCGAGGGCGGTGTACATTTCGCGAAGGCGGGCATGGTGGATATAGCGAAACACAGGGCGCGTCAGAAACACCCCTGCCAGAATAATGACGGCGACAGCCCCCAGCGTCACAAGCGTCACGCCCCAACCGGGTAATCCATCAACAAGGCTAAGTGCGGCGTGGGCGGCATCGGAATGCTGCACGTCGGTCGCGCGCTGCATCGATCCGTCGGGCGACAGCGCGACAGGTGTCGTAACCGCAAGCAGCGGAATCAGCGCAAGCATCGGGATCACAGCAATATCTTGCGTCAAAAGCACAGAAAACGTCGCGCGTCCGCCGCCGGTTTGCATCAGCCGCTTTTCGGACAGGGTTTGCAGCACGATGGCCGTGGACGACAGCGCAAAGATCAAGCCAACCGCCAGCGCTGTTTGCCATACCAGCCCAAGTCCCATCGCCGCGGCCATAACCAACAGCGTCGTCAGCCCAATCTGTGCCCCGCCAAGCCCGATCAGCCTGTGGCGCATATCCCAAAGCGCGCGCGGTTCAAGTTCCAGCCCGATCAAGAACAACATCATAACCACGCCGAATTCGGCAAAGTGCTGCAAGTCTTGCGTTTCGGCGCCGACAAGGCCCAACACCGGGCCAATTACGACCCCCGCTAACAAATAGCCAAGCACCGACCCCAGCCCAAGGCGCGCTGCCAAGGGCACAGCGATGACCGCCGCGCCAAGGTAGATGGTCGCTTGAAACAGAAAGCTTTCCATTAGGCCTTATCGGTTGCCGGTCATGCCAAGGAGATGCCCGAAGTGAAATCTTGCCGGTCGATGACGATGGTGTCAGATGTCGGGCATATCAAGCTGAATGACGCGCCCGCTTTTGGTGTAGCTAAGTACGTTATCACCAATCGACTGCACACGCCCTCCGTCAAGGGAGTCACCAACGCCGACGCGCACTAGACGACCGTTGCTCAAACGAACAAGGGCACGGCGGGCATCGGGGGTGCCAAAAACGCCGATCAGGTTCACGTTACGCAGGTCGATCGCGCCTTCGATGGTGGCCGCCTGAGCGACACCACCCGAAATCGGACCGCTTGGGGTAACGGCGCGCGGGGCTACCACGGCAACCTGTGTTGCGGCGCGGGCTTGATTTTCACGGGCGCGGGTTACGACGCGGGCAAAGTTGCGCGGGCGCGCATCTGGGCGCAGGGACGCCGTGACGGCCTGCGGTGTCGGATTGACGATCAGGCTGGGCGGCGCTGCGGCAATAGCTTGGGCCACTTCTGGTGAAATTTCCAGCGCGGGCGTTTCAGCCGATGTCGGGGTTTCAACCTCGGGGGCAGGTTGCGCGGCTGCGGCGGGAACAAGACCCTGAGGACGTAAGAGTGGGCGAAGACCCGTCAGTGCGATCCCGCCCGCAGTTGGTGTATCCGTGATAAATTCAGGAACCACATCAGTGTCAGGCGCGACATCCGGCGCGATTGCCACCTCGCTTCCAGGACGGGCGCGCGGGCGCAGTGTCGGCACAGGTGCGGGGATAATGGTTTCAGGCTCGGCTTCAGCTTCGGGCGCAGAGGCCGGGGGGGCAGCGACTTCCGGCGTCACAGTGCCGGGGCGAACAGGCGGGGTGACTGGCGGGCGACCAGCAAAAATCAGGATGCCATCGGGAGACAGGGTGCCTTCGGGCGTCGCCAGAATAAAACCGTTTGCGTCTCGCGGAAAGTCGGTGCCAGCAGGCGGGGGATCGCCAGGCGGAAGGATCACGCTATCTTGGGCTGCCAGCGAGAGGTTCGGACCGACAGGCACCTGCGGGCGCGGAAAGTCAGCAATCGCACCTGCTATCAAGTTTTCGATGGTCTCGGTGCGGGGGGTCAGCGGAATTCGTGGGGCTCTTTGCCAAACACCTGTTGCGGCGTATATGCGCAGAGCTTCGGCGGGGCTTAGGACCAATCCAACCGGCGCAGTCACTGGGGCGTTTGGCGTCACTGCTTCTTGGGCGCCGCCTTGCCCCAAATCACCACTACTTGCCGCCACGGCCACCTCCGGTGCCGGATCAGTCGCAGTTTCGGCAATTTCGACGTCACTGCCACCAAGCCCGAACCAACTGGCCAACCCATCTTCGGATGTGATTGCAGCCCAAGCGGCCACAGTGACTAAGAAAAGCAACAACACGGCTATCAGGATCGGCCCAAGGAACCGTGGCTTACCACCAACCACGGCCTTCGGTTTTGTCTTGGGAGCCTTGCGCGCACCAAAGACGGTCATGCGGCTTTTTTCGTCCAGTTTAGCCGGCGTTTCGGCAGGCGCGGGTTTCGGCACGTGTTCCTTGCGGCGACTGCGGAAAAGACCGGGCGCTTTAGCGTCCGCAGGGTCTTTTGATACACGCGCCGGCGCTGCAAGCGGGGCCGGTTCAGGCGCTTTTGTAGGCGTGGGCGCGGCTTTGGGAGCGGCGGGAACGATTGGCTCGAAGCTTTGTGCTTCGGCACCTTTCATGCCTGTTTGGGCGACGCCTGTCACTGCAGGGGCTGGCGCGGGCGCGGGCGCATCCGTAGTCGGCGATCGGGCGAGGGTGGCACGGGTTTCATCCGTACTGACACCGGAAAGCGGTGGCATGGGTGCCGAATTCGTGCCTTGGGGAACAGAAAGCGGCGGTGGATCAAGGCGTTTGTCGCCTGCCAGAGCCGCTGAGCGTTGCGGTGCAATTACGGGTGGCGTTCGTGTGGTGGGTGTATCATCACCGATAGGGGCGCTAAGCGGTGCGCGCGGGCGTGCCGAAAATACAGGAACCTTCTCGGCGGTGTTAGCCACGTCGGTCGTATCTGGTCTCGCGTTTGGCGCGGACGCTTCGGCACTCTTGGGCGGATCAACAGGCGTTTCAACATTTACCGATGCCGTAGGTGCTTCGACCTTCCGTTCCGGTGTGGGGGCCTCTGGCACGATCTCTGGTTCAGATGTCACAATTGCGGGCATCTTGGCCACGCCCGTCACAACAACAGCGGCATCATCGCGACTTACATCAAACCCGTCGAGCGCGCCCAAAAAGGCCTCGCCGACAAAGGTGAATTCTTCGGGAACAGCCGCAAAACACACCGGTTCAAACGCATGTTCGCGCGCAAACCCGGCCGCTTCATCAAGGGTTTCGCGCGCAACAGCCGCAACATAAGTGCGCCCGCCGGCTTTGGTAAAGTCCACGACCAACTCGTCCACGCCATAAGGCGTCGTGCCGTCCAATGCGGCCAGAACATCGTCGTGTTCGGCTCTGGTCGTATCCAGCGAAAGATATTTGATCTGTTCATTGGGAATAAGCAGCTTTGTGCGCAACCCTTTGGGTTCAAGTGCAATAGCCTGTGCACGAAGTGCAGCCAAAGCACCGCCCAGATCAGCGCAATCCAGCGCAACTTCGCCGACAAAATGCCATCCTCCCTGCACGCGGTGCAGCAAGCGGATTCCGTCAAACGAGAGTGAAAGTGAGAAATTCGGCGTCATTACGCTGCTTTATCATCCCAAGGCGCGGGGGAAAAGCGCCCGCTTATATCGACCCAAATCTACAGCAGGTTTCCGCCAAGTCCAAGCACTTGGGCGCTTTTCTGGATTTAGATAGCGCGCAAGGGTTTTGGGGGCCGCGTCATGCGCAGCCCCCAAGATAGTACTAGGCCGTGGCTTTAGCCAGCGCCTGATCAAGATCGGCGATCAGATCGGCAACAGTTTCGATGCCGATCGACAGTCGCACCACATTCGGGCCCGCGCCTGCGGCCTCTTGCTGTTCCGGGGAAAGCTGGCGGTGGGTCGTGCTGGCTGAGTGGATAATCAGGCTGCGCGTGTCACCAAGGTTGGCCACATGGCTGAAAATCTCAAGGCTATCGACCAGTTTCACACAAGAATCGTAGCCGCCCTTGACCGCAAACGTGAACAGCGCGCCTGCGCCTTTAGGGCATACGTCTTTGACGCGCCCGAAGTAGGGCGAGCTTTCAAGGCCCGCATAGGTGACGTAATCAACGCGAGGATCAGCCTCAAGCCACTTGGCCACGGCCACGGCATTCTCAACATGGCGATCCATGCGCAGCGACAGGGTTTCGATGCCCATCAACGTGTAATGCGCCCCCTGCGGGTTCATGGTCATGCCCAGATCGCGCAGACCAACCGCGATCGAGTGGAACGTAAAGGCCATCGGCCCCAACGCTTCGGCAAAGTTCAACCCGTGATAGGCCGGTTCGGGTGCGGACAGGGACGGGAACTTGTCACTCGCAGTCCAGTCGAACTTGCCTGAATCTACGACGCAACCACCGGTGACAGTGCCGTTGCCTGTCAGGTATTTTGTGGTCGAGTGCACGACCAGCGTGGCGCCATGTTCAATCGGGCGGCACAGATACGGCGTGGCGGTTGTGTTGTCGATGATCAGCGGTATACCCGCGGCATCGGAAATATCGGCAATCGCGCGTACATCCATGATGTAACCGCCCGGGTTGGCAATCGCCTCGCCAAAGATGGCGCGGGTGTCGTCATCAATTGCAGCTTTCACTGCGTCCAGATCGTCAAAATCCACAAACTTGGCCGACCAGCCAAAGCGTTTGATCGTCTGGCTAAACTGCGTGATCGTGCCACCATAAAGGCGGGTCGAGGCGACGATGTTCTTGCCCGGACCCATCAGCGGAAACAGCGCCATGATCTGCGCGGCGTGCCCGCTCGAGCAGCACACGGCACCGGCGCCACCTTCGAGTGCACAGATCCGCTCGGCCAATGCCGAAACCGTCGGGTTGGTCAGGCGAGAATAGATATAGCCGACCTCTTGCAGATTGAACAAGGCAGCAGCGTGCTCGGCATCGCGAAACACATAAGCCGTGGTCTGATAAATAGGCACCTGACGAGCGCCGGTGGCCGGATCGGGGTTGGCCCCCGCATGAATTTGCTTTGTGTCGAAACCAAGTTGTGGCGTGTCGGTCATGGGTCTTCTCCCTTTGGGTGGTTGACGCTAGGTTTAGGCGTAAAGACGCTCCACCTCAACGTGCTACGTGCCAATAAGGAAAAACATATGCCTCACCCCTTTCATCTGGCCTTTAACGTTCGCGATCTTGATGTCGCACGCGACTTTTATTCCACGCGCCTTAACGCGCGCGAGGGGCGCAGTACGGATACATGGGTCGATTTTGAGTTTTACGGCCACCAACTTAGCCTGCATTTGGGCGAACCGATGGTCACATCCGACACAGGGCATGTGGGTGATCACCTTGTTCCGATGCCGCATTTCGGGGTTGTTCTGCCACTCAAGGACTGGACTGACCTCGCCGATCGCCTGACGGACCAGAACACAGATTTCATCATCGAACCCTCGGTCCGGTTTCAGGGCGAGGCGGGCGAGCAATGGACAATGTTCTTTCGTGACCCGTCAGGAAATCCGATTGAAATCAAAGGGCTGGCTGATAACGCCGATATTTTCGCGCGGCCCTAAGGTTCTCTGCTAAAAAACAAACTTGGGCGCCGCCGTTGATGCGCCATTGGTCCCCGCGACAATGGCGGCGGCGCATGGCCGCTAGCGCATCCAGAATCCGTTTTTCTTGATCATATTGCGCACCTGTTTTTCGCGCGGCGGCATGTCGTTTTGATCGAACAAGGCGCGTACTTTTTTGCCGCGCGCCTGATAGATCATCCGCTTGAACGGCTCGTAATTCTTAAGCAATTTCTTGATTTTATTGGGTGTCGCTACCGCTTCAAGGGCGTTTACCACGGCGTCACTTTCACGCGCATATAGCAACGGCAGCATACGGTAATGGCAGGTGACATCTCCGTCCAGCCCATCCAGTTCAGGCCCGGGGCGTCCACCGCCAAGCGCATGAATGACAAGCGGTAGCGCCACCTGATCAAGCCATGGATCAAGCGGTTGCAGCACCAGTTCTTCGGGGCGATCATCGCGGATCGCAAGCGCGTAGTCCAAGAACTGCGCGCGGAACGCCGCAGGGTCAGCACCGTAAAACCAACCGGCGTTAAAGTAGAGATACCGGCCCCAATATTCATCGGGTTGGGTCAGGTCGAGGCTGCTTTCGAAATCGAGCCCGAACTTGTCATAAAGCGACTTCCACGTTTTGGTGTAGCCGGGCCAATAAAGCTCTTCCTCGGGCCATGTGCCATGACGGCGCATCGACGCGGCGGGTCTCGAAAAGTCGAATTGCACATTTGCGATGTCGCCGGTGAATAACGTATCCGTATCAAAAAACACAAACGGCTCGCCCTCGGGGAGGGTACTCAGGCCTTCGATCTTGTTGCCATGGGGATAGTCTTGCCCGAAATGTGCCGAATCAAACGGGACAATCTCGGCGCCCATTTCCTCTAATGCGGCGCGCACGTCACCGGAAATCCGCGTCTCGCAGCGCCACAGCGGGCCGGGTTGGGGTTCAGCAACGATCACGCGGCCCGCGAATGTTGGGGAAAACGCACGCAAAGATGCCATAAACAAAAGTGCTTCGTATTGCAGCCGCCCGTGTTGGCCTATGACCAGGATATTGAAACGCCGGCCTGTTTGTGCCTTTCGCGCCATAGTCTGCCTGTCCCCATTGTATTTCGGCACAGTATAGATTGAGAATCCGCGCGGCAAAACCCGTGCTGTGACGAGAATTGCAAGTGTTTGAATTATTCCTGCCCTATGTGATGGGCATGGCCCTTGGGATTGAACCCGCAGCTTCCCCTGACTCGATTGCGCTCAACAACAATGGCGAGACCGAAATCACGCAGACCGTGCCGAAACTTGATCTGATCGACGAAGGCTCGGGGGATGGTCTGATGGTCCGCGGACCCGAACCGCAGGTGCCCACGGGCAACTACACCACCGCCGTCGACGTACGCCCGATTTTGGGGATGACTAAATCCAACTGGGTCCCTTGCGCCTTTTTGAAGGGCAAGACCTTGTCTATTTCACCCACCTGATGAGCTGGCGCTGCGGGCTGTGGGAAGTGCGCTATGGCGTCAACGGTGAACCGGCCAACACCACCGTCCCGATGGAGCCCTGCAACACCGAGCTTGCGACGCCTAACGCGATGATAGATGTGGGGAATTCCCTACCCTATATCGTGCTGCCACCTGAAACTGTGCAAAGCATCTATGTAGAGATTACCTTTGACGATGGCACCAGTGATTTCGCCCAGTTCAATCGCAACGAGGTGCTAATTCCCTAGCGCACGGGTGCGTCATTGCTCAAGCGCCTCTTGGACCCGTTGCATGGATGTGCGGCGGGTCAAAACCTGTCTGCGGATAAATGCCGCGATGAACAGCGTGGTCATGATCAAAATGATTGTTGGCGCAGGTGCGCTATCAAGGAAGAAGCTGGCATAGGTTCCCGAAAGCATGGAAAACATGCACACCAGCACCGACACCCAAAGCATCGTCGAGAATTTTCGGACAAGCAGGAAGGCGATGGCACCCGGCGCGATCAGCAGACCAATCGCAAGGATAAGACCCACCGCAGATAAAGTGGCAACAATCGTGAGCGATAGTGCGGCCAGAAGCCCGTAGTGCAGCCAGTTTACCCACAGGCCTGACGCGCGGGCTTGGGCCGGATCAAAACTGTGAAGCAGCCAGTCTTTCCACTTGAGAACCAGCATCGTGCCAACACCCAATGATATAACCGCAGCGGTCCAAAGCTCGTGGGGTTCAACGCCAAGCATGTTTCCAAACAGGATGTGATCAAGGTGCATATTCGTGTCGACCGAGACATAAAGCACGATGCCGACACCGAACATTCCCGAAAAAACGACGCCCATCACAGTGTCCTGTTTTACGCGGCTATTACTGGCCAGATAGCCGGTCGCAATCGCGCAGGTCATTCCGGCCGCAAAGGCGCCAATGATCAGCGGAATGCTTAGAATATAGGCAAGAACGATACCCGGCAAAACCGCGTGGCTGACGGCATCGCCCATCAACGCCCAACCCTTCATGACTAGAAAGCACGACAGCAATGCCGTCGGGATCGACACGATCATCGAGATCAGAAAAGCGTTTTGCATGAACGCAAACTGGAACGGCAGTATCAGGGTTTCGACATCCATCATTTGAACTCCGCTGCTAATGCGTCGGGCCCACGGCTTAGCGCCTGCCTGGCTTTGCGTTTTGCGGCCAGCAACCCGTGCTTGGGGGCAAAGACGAACGCCGCAAGGAAGATAAGGGTCTGTAGCGTTACAATAATGCCGCCTGTCGCGCCGTTCAGATAATAACTGATATATGCACCGGCAAAGCTGGTGATTGATCCGATGGCAACAGATGTGACGATTAACCGTGGAAACCGGTCACACAAAAGATAGGCCGTGGCGCCGGGCGTCACGACCATGGCAATTACGAGGAATGCGCCGACAGTCTGCATCGCCGCGACCACGGATGCGGACAGCAAGATAAAGAAGATTGCTTTTAGCAATCCGGGACGCAATCCAATGGTGCGCGCATGGTTTTCATCAAAGAACGTGACCATCAGGTCTTTCCATTTCGCCAACAGCACGACCAGTGAAACAACGCCGATAATCACCAGCTGCAATGTATCTTCGGGGGTGATCGCAAGGATATTGCCCATCGTAATGGTCTGGATCGACACGGACATCGGGTTGATCGACACGATGAACAGACCGAGCCCGAAAAACGATGTGAATATCAGACCGATGATCACATCGACCTTGAGCCCCGAGCGTTCGGACAAAAACAACATGGCACCCGCCGCCAACCCGCCGGCGATGAACGCCCCCAAGGCAAACGGCAGGCCAAGAATATAGGCCCCCGCCACACCGGGCACGACGGAATGGGACAGCGCGTCGCCGATCAGTGACCAGCCCTTCAACACCAAAAACGACGACAGGAATGCGCAGACGCCACCCACAAGGGCGGACACCCACATCGCATTTGTCATGTAATTATAGGCGAATGGTTCAAGCAGGTAGTCCATCACACGTTCCGATCCGTGCGCTGGGTCTTGTCCCCATATTGCACAAGGGGGCGTTCGTCGTCGGTAATGATCGTAACCGAGCGCGCGTCTTCGTCGTCATGCAGCGCATCACCGCCCAGTGTGAAGTGACGCAGTACCCCACCAAAAGCCTTTTCAAGGTTTTCGCGGGTGAATGTTGTTTCGGTCGGGCCAGAACTCAGCACGGTGCCTTTCACCAAAATGGTGCGATCACAAAATTCGGGAACCGAGCCAAGGTTGTGGGTCGAGACCAGCATCACGCGGCCTTCGGCACGCAATTCGCGCAACAGACCAATGATTTGCTCTTCGGTTTTTACGTCCACGCCGGTAAACGGTTCGTCCAGCAGTATCACCTGACCGTTTTGCGCAAGCGAGCGCGCGAGGAACACACGTTTGCGCTGACCGCCCGAAAGTTCACCAATCTGGCGGCTTCGGAAATCTTGCATATTCACACGGCGCAGCGCCTCGTTGACGGCATCATGATCGACCTTCTTGGGGCGGCGCAGAAACCCCATATGGCCATAGCGGCCCATCATTACCACGTCTTCAACCAGCACCGGAAACGCCCAGTCGACTTCTTCGGCCTGCGGCACATAGGCGACAAGGTTCTTGGCCAGCGCCTCTTTGACGTCAAGCCCAAGGATCTTGATCGTGCCTCTGGCTGCCGGAACAAACCCCATAATCGCCTTGAATAGCGTCGATTTTCCGGACCCGTTCACACCGACAAGGGCGGTAACGGTGCCACGCGGCACTTCGAAACTGGCATTCCAAAGGGCCGTGTGACCGTTACGGTAGGTGACGGTTACATCCGTTGCCGAAATTCCGGCACTAGTCGCGGTGTCGCGGCGTTCTTGGGAAATCTGATCGTCACGCATGTTGCTTCCTTTGGCGAAAACGCCGTTTTTACCTAGTTGCGATGGGTCTGCGCCATGATCGCCGCACGTCGGTTTGCAGATCATGTCAGCGCCTAGTTCGCGGTTGCGGTCAAGCCCTCTACGACAGTGCGTGATGTCACGCTGAGCAGGTCAAGGTATGTCGGCACCAGACCGTCAGGCTCGCTCAGGCTGTCGACATAGAGAACGCCGCCATATGCAGCACCCGTTTCACGCGCGATCTGTTCCGCGGGGGCTGTATTGACCGTGCTTTCACAAAAGACGACCGGAATGTTATGGGCCCGCACGCCATCAATGACGGCACGCACCTGTTGTGGTGTGCCCACCTGATCGGCGTTCATCGGCCACAGATACAGTTCGTTTAATCCAAAATCGCGTGCAAGATAGCTGAACGCGCCTTCGCAGGTCACCAGCCACCGGTGATCGTCAGGGATTTGTGCAATCGCCGCGCGCAGTGGCGCGATTGTCGCCTGCAGCTCTGCTTTGTAGCGGTCGGCGTTAGCAGTATAGATTTCGGCGTTGTCCGGATCATGTTCGACGAATGCCGCCAGTATATTGTCGATGTAGATCAACGCATTATCCAGACCCATCCAGGCGTGGGGATTTGGTGCGCCTTCATAGCTGCCAGACGATATGGCGATGGGTTCAATCCCGTCACTTAGCGTTGCCGAGGGAACGTCACTCAGGTTGGAAAGGAATTGTTCAAACCAAAGCTCAAGGTTCATGCCGTTCCATAAAATCAGATCGGCATCATATGCCCGCACGATGTCGCGTGGCGTTGGTTCATAGCCATGAATTTCAGCGCCTGGTTTTGTGATCGATACCACCTCGGCTGCGTCACCGGCGACATTCGCGGCCATGTCAGCAAGCACGGTAAAAGTCGTGACGACCTTCATGCGGTCTTGGGCGTATGCACCACTCGCAGTGATCAACGCGATGGACGTCGCTTTTAGCAATCGCGATGGCATGGGAGTCTCCTTTGAGGGGTCGTGCGATCTGTAAATGCAAATCAGTCGCAACTGTCAAGCGTCGTTGTGCGATATGGGCAATTCGTTTTCACTGAGCGTCTTTGCCACCCATGGATTACCTTGCCTACCTTCGGCCAGGCACTCCTCTACACTATCTGCGTAGCTGACAGATGTTAGGCTTTCCTCTGCGAATGGCACTGAACCTGCATCGGGCTTCGTATTCGGGGCGCTCGAGGTCAGCCGGTTCAAGGGGGCCATTTTCGGCAAGGGCTTTCTTGAACTGCTGGAGCATGTTTTTGTAGTGGTTGAGCACATGAGCACCGATGTCGGTGTAATTCATACCCACGAGAACTGATGGCGATGTAAGGGGTTGTCCAGCGGCAACAAGCTGGCGGGACAGCGCCAATGCCGTGTGCGGGCATCTTGTTCGAAGGCTCACCTTCACATCGGAGCGTTTAGCGGTGGGGTGGAGATGCCGAGGAATCGGCCAACGAAAGTAAAAATGCCGTGGCGAGAGGGGCCTAAATAGGCTGCGTGGCGCATGTTTGTGTCTCACCTGTGCGTCGTACCGGGAAATCACGCGTCTAAGTCACTGATAGAAAGTAGAATGGTGGGCGACCCTGGAAGGTCTACCATTCCCTTTTATTTCAATGACTTAGTGACTGTTTTTCTCCGGTGCGACATGCTGTGAGACGGTATCAACCTATGTATTTACCAGACCCAACCTACCTAAGCACATCGCGGCTTGGGGTATATTACTTTAGATTTCCAATCCCAATTACATTTCATCCAGAGGGGAAGGCGTCTGACCTGAAGCTAAGCCTTCGAACGAAGAATAAGCGATTGGCTCTTTGCTTGTCTAACGCCCTTAGGCTGGTTAGTGAAAATATTCTTGAGCAGCCAGAGGTTCAACAATTGGATTATCAAACGATTAGAAGCCACGTTCAAAGCCATTTCAAGTCAAGACTGAGTGCCTTCAGGGATGCAGTCATGACTGGTGGTCCAATCGGCGATGAACGTAAGGCAGGGCTAAGTGCTCTCATCGTAGCCGCCAAGAGTGATCGTGCAACGTTCATCAATCACACCTATCTCGATGATCAGCGCAGGCTCGTTGCAGAATTTTGTGAACAACAAAACATACCAGATGAATTTTCCAAAAACGAAACAGACGTGCTTTTGACTGCGTATCAAGCGGCCAATTTACAACTTGCTGAGGCAGCACTCGCATTCAATGCTGAGCAGGCGCAGTTTGATTTACTAGGTGCTCCTCAGGGCCACACAGAGACTCATACAGCAGCCTCTGCTGTGCTTGGGCGGCCAGTAGTGCCTGGCAGGGTGGACTGGGCTCACGCGACCTCAGGTGACTCCTTGAGTGGAGTGACAGAGCAGCACCTGAAGGAGGGTGTCCGTCGTCAGGGTTTTTGGGACCAAAGGCGGCCTAAACTAAGAGAGAGTTTGGCTCATCTGGTTGTTTTGATTATGCGGCGCGTTGTCTGTGATGCAAGCGTCGCGCTTCGAGCGTCTTTCGTTTGATCCTTTCCCTTTGTTGTAGAATGGCTTTATCCCGTCCGAAGTAGACGTCGGCGGGCGTGACGTTGTTGATGCTCTCGTGATATCGCTGGTGATTGTAGTGATGAGAGTGTCCGACCTTCTGTGTATGAGTAATTCGGTCCATGCTTCATCAACG
>CALAGN010000153.1 GCA_937891785.1 uncultured Octadecabacter sp. | reverse complement strand
CCCTTGTGCAACCGCTGTGGTAGCGAAGAGGATAGATGATAGGGTGATGAGGACCGTCTTGAGCATTCAATACTTCCTTGTCTCTGCTATGGACATAAGTTCACACGACAAGGGAATGCAGTAAAGGGAACGCGCTTAGAACTTCATGATAACGTCATCATCTTGGTCAGCGCTATCGCGCGGCGTGGTGTTGCGCGTGGTCGTCGTGCGCTCACCGTTCATCAGAAATAACGCACCAATAGCGAAGCTTGATTGCATCAGGAAGAACGCCGAACCATTCGCGATACCGCACGCGCGTATTAAACCCATCAATAACTCAAGACGCAGATGATGCTATCGCACGTAAAGCTACGCTCATTTGTCTCGCTGAGCGTCTCGCTGAAAAAAATACAGCGGATCTCGTTATTCAGCTAAGTCATTGATTTTAATGGTGCCCCCACCATGCATCAAACAGCCATATCATAGCGCCTCGCGATGTATCAATTTCCCTTATTTTAATGACTATCTCTTCTCTCCAAGTTTCAAGGTGTCTTGTAATGTCTCACCATATCCCCCACTTATTGGGGGATAATTCGGGGGATCAGATTGACCAAGCTCACTGCACTATTCGTTAAGTCCGCACCGGCTGGAAAACATGAAGACGGCAACGGCCTGCGGCTGATCAAACGCAAGGACGGTGGCGGGCAATGGGTGTTTCGCTTCACTATCCACGGACGCCGTCGTGAAATGGGCCTAGGCGGCCTCTATGCCGTTTCGCTGAAAGATGCGCGTGAAATCGCAGCCGGCCTCCGGGCCGACGTAGCGCGCGGCATTGACCCCATCAAGAAGAGAGCACAGGAGCAGCGGGACGCCGAGCGCAGTATGCACTTGCTTAAAGACGTTGCAATTGATGCCTTTGAAAGCCTGAAGGCAGAGCTGAAAGGCGACGGTAAAGCAGGACGCTGGTTCAGCCCCCTCGAATTGCATGTGCTTCCCAAACTAGGTGGTCTGCCTATCACCGAGCTGGATCAACAAGATATCCGCACCACGCTTGAGCCGATCTGGCACAGCAAGTCAGCCACGGCCAAGAAGGCCGCAGATCGACTCAATAGGGTTATTGCGCATGCAGCAGCCCTCGGGCTGGACGTCGATCTGCAGGTGGTTCCGAAAGCTAAGGCCCTGCTGGGTCGTCAACGGCACGAAGTCACATCCATACCAAGCATGCCTTGGTCGGAAGTTCCAGCGTTCTACGCGACCCTAGAAGAGCCAACGATCACCCACCTCGCCTTGCGCCTGCTGATCCTGACAGGGCTACGGTCCAAGCCAATACGATTTGCGCGGCTCGACGAGATCGAAGGCGATGTTTGGACGATCCCAGCAGACAACATGAAAGCGCGCGTCGGTAAGGCACAAGATTTTCGCGTGCCGCTATCCGAAGAGGCACAGCGTGTCATTCAACTCGCCCTGCCCTATGAGCGCGATGGCTACCTGTTTCCGTCGGCCCGGAGGGGCGTCATCAGTGATGCTACCATGGCCCGGCATATGGAGCGAAAGGGCCTGCAGGCCCGCCCCCACGGCTTCAGATCAAGCCTTAGGACGTGGTTGGCGGAAAAAACCACTGCACCGCACGAGGTTGCGGAGGCTGTTCTAGCTCACATCACAGACAGCAAGGTCGTGCGCACCTATCGTCAGACTGACTATATCGACCATAGGCGTGTTCTGCTGGAACGATGGGCACGGCACTGCTGCCAGAAAAATGCAGATGTTATCGAGATCGGAGCTAGAACATGACAGAGATAGACAATCCCTTCGACGGTGAGGCGGCACGGCTATTCCATGAGCAGGGTGTCACTGAGCAGCAAGCTCGTGACTACGTCGTTCTGCGCTACCTGAAAGTTGGCAACACGCGCGCCTTGGCGCATTGGTTGGAAGCCGACTACTGCCCCGGTGAAACGGTCAGGCGCTTGATCTCATTCATGCTTCAGCCCGTGCGAGCGGACGCGGACGATCCCGACAAGACTTACACCAGTAGCCTTGAGGCTGTGCCCTTTGAACTTACGGCTAAACGTCGGGATGGCAAACGCGGCGCCCCAAAAAAGCCAGTTGCGGACGAGCGAAACCAAGCAATATACGATTACTACGATCGTCGCGTGGCTGAGAGCGGCGCAGGTAACTCTGACAGCGTCATCTTGGAGCTGGTCGAGCTACTCAAACCAGACATAAAAGAGAGCGCCATTCGTGAGGCCATCAAAGTAAGATCACCAAAGTCTGGTTCGTGAGCCTCGCGATCCATTGAGGGGTGGATGGCTGCGACGTTGTTGTGTCTTTTGCAGCTATCCGAGGTTTGGGAGCTACGTCTTCTCTGCCCTCGTTCTGGTTCAGGACTGTCGGGCTGCCTACTTGGTCGTCGGCTTGCCTGCGCTGTTCACTCCAACGATCAGACGTGTCGAATTGCTCTCCGGCTTCGGCGAGTTGAGACGGGCGTTGTCCTGCTCCAAGGCCTTGGCGAACCAGTCGTCCGACCCGTGAGACGCTTCCAGTCTCTTGATCGACTGTGCTTCCATCCAGCGCGGCGAACAGCGTGGTCGTGCCGTGTCGCTTGTAATCGTGGGTCATGGTGGCCGCGCGGCCCTTCTTGAGCGGCAGTCCCGGCTGGGTCCGATCAAGCGCCTGGATCTGTGACTTCTCATCCACGCACAGCACGACGGCGCGATCCGGCGGGTCGAGATACAGCCCCACGATGTCGGTGACCTTCTCCTCAACCATGGGATCGTTCGAGATCTTGAAACCCTTCGTGAGATGCGGCTTCAGGCCTGCTTCTGCCCAGATGCGGCCAACGCTCGACGGCGAGATGCCCATGGCTTCGGCCATCAACGTACGGCTCCAGTGCGTGGCATTGGGCGGGGTTTCCTGAACGGTCTTGGCAATCACCCTCAGCCTTGTTTCCATGGGCAGCGGCGGCACGCGCGAGGGTCGTGTCTTGTCGCGCTTGAGGGCTGCCACGCCTTCATCGAGATACCGCTCCTGCCAGCGCCACACCGTCGGCTTCGACATGCCCGTCGGTCGCATGATCTCGAAGGTGCCATGGCCGTTCGCTGTTGCCAGCACGATCTCGGCACGCCAGGCCAACTTGCGCGGCGTGTTGCGGTTGGTGATCAGGGCTTGAAGCCCAGATCGGTCGGCGGGGCAAAGGTAAAAGCAGATGTCATCGCGTCTCATGCCGAGAATATCGCACATCGAAGCGCCATTGGGAATCGCCCGTCAAACGTAGAACACTAGACGCCCACGTAGACCAGCTTGAAGCCGCCCCAGACAATGGCGGCGAGCCATTCTGGAAACGTGGTCCTTTTCGCAATTCGAATATCGGCAGGAGGACTATACCCCGCATTCCCCAAGTAGATCTCTGGTTTTGCTATCCTGATCCTGGTATTTCGTA
>CALAGN010000152.1 GCA_937891785.1 uncultured Octadecabacter sp. | reverse complement strand
TCTATGACTATAGCGCTGAGATATTGCCCAAACTCGAAAGCCTGTGTCACTAACGAAAGCGATTCATTTGAACGCCCAGATGAAAGCAACCATTGGGTCAGTTGCATCGAATTGACGCTTTGTCCCGTACAGCTAAAACTAAGCCGGCTTTCGCGCACAAAGACCCACTACCCCTCTACTCCCCAAATTCTGTCCATCCCGACTTCAAACCGTGCCCATGTCATCGCAGCTGAATTCCCGGCCTGCCCCTCATAGTACGACTCCCCGTTCGGCAACGGCAGACCCGCCCAAATGCGGGCGAGGTTGTGCATGAAATCGGTCCGGTCAAGTGCGCCCGCTGCGAACTGCTGCAGCCCGGCGTCACGTAGTAATACGAGCGCCAAACGGTCCTGTACCGTTGCCATGAATGGCGTGTTGCGCGCCATACCTTGTCCGTCAGCCAACCGCCGCAGTGTGCTGGGGATAAACTGATACCGCCCGATCGCGTGGGGTTGCCCGGGGGTCGCGTCGATCCAGTCGTAAATCTCGCCCAACGTCATTTGTGTTGGCGGGGCAGGGGGGCGGATGCGTGCGCCGTGTTGCACGGCGTCATAGCCTTCGGGTCCAGCCTCGGCCTGGCCGATAAGGGTCAGGAGTTGCGAGGTGGGCGATGAGTGTGGGGCGGGTGGCACCACGACCCGTGCTTGAACGGGGGCGAACATGCCGGTGCCTGCACCGATAAACAAGCTCGACGCTGCGGCGGCGGGTTGCATTGCGCGGTGCGGGCCAATCGCGAAAAGTGACCCGACCTCGGCCCGCACCGCTGTTCCGCAGCACAGCAAGCATAGTAAACACATAACACGTCGCACCATTCTGGCCCGCCTCGCTCAATGAACGGGCCTGTTATGAGGGGTCATACCTTGATGAATGGTTAGCGCGGGGCGGGGAAAGCCGCGTAAATTTGATTGAAATGTGCCGAAAGGCGGGGCTTGGCCCGCGCCCCTATTCCCAGCGGTAATTAAAGCTAACGGAGATACGGTCGTCCTCGGACATGTTCATAGGCACCTCATGTCGCAGCCAGCTTTCCCAAAGCAGCACATCACCCACGGCGGGCGCCACATAAATGAAGGTGCGCAATTCTTCGCGCGCGTCCTTCTTGCGGGTCGGGGCGGCCATCATCATCTGGCTGCGCGGGTCTTCCAGTTTCAACGCGCTGGCACCTTCGGGCATCGCCACATAGGTCGTTCCAGACACCACCGAATGCGGGTGGATGTGCGAGGTGTGAATACCACCTTCGGGCAGGATATTGATCCACAGATCCTCAAGCACCAACTTGCGCCCGTCGAGATCAAATTCGAGATCCTCGGCAAAGGCGGCCACATGGGCATCCAGCGCCTTCACGAGATCGGCAAAGATCGGAAACCGCCAAGGCAGATCAGTCAACGAGGCATATGATGTATAGCCTGGATAGCCGTTATCCTCGCACCACTGCTGCCCCGCCTCGTCATCCTCGGCAATGGAATAGCAAGACGCGAGCATTTCGTCGGCATCAAGGGCGGTGCCTTGGGCGGACAGGGGCGCGTGGTACAGGCGGGTCGAAAAGAGGGATTTGATTTGGGTCATTTTGAGGGAACTCCTTGGAAGGCAGCCGCGTTGAAGTTATCGGATGATCCGTTCGCGAAAGCAAATCTCTAAACCGTCAAACCCGAGTTGTCCGGATGCCACAGCCACTGCAAGGTCGTCAATCGGTTCGTCTTCAGGAATATCCAGACGATACCCGCTACGCGCGATGAGTACTTCGGTCAGAAGCCAAGCTGTCCGTTTGTCCCCATCAGCGGACCAGAGATTGGAAACCCCACTATGCAAAATGGCAGCCGATTACCGGGCAATAGTCCTGTAATATCCGGAGTAGGGCCGCCCAACAGCGGACTCGACAAAGCGCAGACTGGTAACGCGTTCCCCCACCACATTTCAATGCTTCGTCTTGGGCTTCGAATGCATCGGCCAAGGTCAACGGATAGTGCAACCTAACAATCCGCCAAACAGCTGGAGGGCGGCGCGGCGCTTGCCAGATGTTTCCTTAACTAGGTCAACTATCTTCGGGTGTGCCTTTGCAAGGCCCTTGGACGTGTGGACACTGACGAAGCGGCCTGTCTTTACGCTCTGGCAGACAACAACACCGCCCCCTACTGTGGTTTTGGGCATTTTGCGTTCCATTTCTCTTGTGTGCCAATATAGGCGATCGCGCTGATAAATAAAGATGCCACCCATGCGTTCGCTAGT
>CALAGN010000151.1 GCA_937891785.1 uncultured Octadecabacter sp. | reverse complement strand
CAGTGACCTCTGCCTTCGGAGGGCAGCGCTCTATCCAGCTGAGCTATGGGTGCGTTGAAACGTCTATAGCCACGATTGAAAGGCCCCGCAACGCCCCAACCTCATCTTGCTATAAATATCCAAATCCCGCCCACTACTTAGGCAAACAGATCGTGACACAGTTCTAATGCGTCGATCAGCACGTCCACTTCGTCGGTGGTGTTATAAAGGCCAAACGATGCACGGCAGGTCGCGTTTAGGCCCAAGTGTTCCATCAAGGGCATCGCACAATGGCTGCCCGCGCGCACGGCCACGCCCTTTTTGTCCAGAACCGTCGAAATATCATGCGCATGGGCCGCACCGTCCAACGTAAACGAAAAGATCGCCGCCTTGGTCGCGGAATGCCCCTGCACGTTAATCCAGTTCAACCCGTTAAGACGCTGGCTGGCATAGTCACGCAAGGCCGTTTCATGCGCGGCGATGTTTTCCATCCCCAGCCCCATCATATATTCAAGCGCCACTCCAAAGCCGATGGTTTGCACGATGCCGGGGGTGCCCGCCTCAAACTTCATAGGCGGGTCATTATAAGTGACCGCGTCCTTGCTGACCTCGCGGATCATATCGCCACCGCCCATAAAGGGCTGCATTTCGGACATCCGGTCGGGGTGGACATAGATTGCGCCAGACCCGGACGGGCCATAAAGTTTGTGCCCGGTAATCACGTAGAAATCACAACCGATATCAGCGACATCCACGGCCATATGCACCGCACCCTGCGATCCATCGACCAGCACAGGCACACCTTTGGCATGGGCGCCTGTCGTGATGGTTTTGACATCAACCACAGTCCCAAGGACGTTGGATACCTGTGTCACAGCCACCAGTTTGGTGCGCGGCGTGATCGCGTCAATCACCGCTTGTGGGTCAAGATCACCGTTGGCATCCACATCGACCCATTTGATCACTATGCCCTGACGTTCGCGCAGAAAATGCCAAGGAACTATATTGGCGTGATGTTCCATCACCGACAACACGATTTCATCGCGCGCCTGCATGCGCGGCATGGCCCAAGCATAGGCCACCATATTGATGCCCTCGGTCGTGCCGGAATTGAAGATGATGTCATCCTCGCTCGGGGCGTTAAGAAACCGCGCAACAATGGCGCGCGTACCTTCGTATTTTTCGGTCGAAAGGTTGGACAAAAAGTGCAGCCCACGATGCACGTTAGCGTATTCTTCGCCGTATCCACAAATCACCGCATCAATCACGACCTGCGGCTTTTGCGCGGACGCTCCGTTATCAAGATAGACCAGCGGCTTGCCGTTGACTTGGCGCGACAGGATCGGAAAATCGGCCCGCACTGTGTTGATATCAAACATTTATAGCTACTCCGCTCGCGCCGACGCCGCTGAAAAGAAGGATGATCGTAAAGCCGACCACCACACCCAGAAATGCAAGCAAGACCGTCACGATTGCACGGCCGATGCTTTGGAAACCGTGCAATTCATTCACAAACACAACCGTGCTGCGAACAAACACCACAAGCGACACAAAGACCAAAAAGGCCGCGACGACCGGTGCGACAAAAATCAGCACGAGCGTGGCTATCTGCATCGCGACCATGACCACCTGAAGCCATGCCATTAGCGCCAATGTGCCCGGAAACGTACCCTGCCCGCCCAAGGCCCTGCCAGTGAAATACAGCGAGAAACCCATCATGACGAGAGACGCGCCAACAAACAGCCCCTGCATCATCGGTGACGAGGGGGTCAGATTAAGCGCAACGGGGCCTTCGACTGTCTCGAAAATCATCGGCGTGTTTGGCACAACCATCTGGCTAAGTCCGCCAACCAACCCCGACAATACCGTGGCCAAAAGCACGGCCAGCCACAGGTTTTCGCGTGAAACCCTCAAAGAAAGGACCGTGCGGGCCGCGCTCGCAGGATTCAGGATCGTTTCCCAAATAAGGCCAAGAATACCGTTAGGCGTCATGATTTTCACTCGCTTCCCGCAGGCTTTGCACCCAGAATACGGCGAACACCACCACCCAGAGCAATCCGATGGCTTGGGTGCCGGCAGCCGCCGCGCCGTTCATGCCCACAAGTAGCCCATAAAACAAGATCAGCGGCGTCGCAGCAAGCCATGACCAAAACAGCGCTAGTCGCGCGCCAAAGCCACTGGTCCGCCCACCTGCAAGGCGCGCAACGCCGCGCCCTACCGCCGCCAGCCCGTAAAACATCAATGGGGCGATCATCATCAGACCAAAGAACGCATAGGCAGCATCACGAGAGAAATCACCCTGCCCCAAGACCGCTTCGCGCTGCAATGCCGGGAGCCGCGACAAAAACACAATCAAACAGCCGATCATCAGCCACATGATCGCGCGATCTTCGCGCTGCCCCATGGCCAGCAGATCACGCACCACGCGACGCGGACCGCGATACATCCGCACGATATCAGTTGTCACAGGCATTAGCTGCTCCGACGGGCCAGCCAGCCCTCAAGCCGGTCAAGCAAGGCAGCCGCGAGCGTTTCATCAGCAATTTCATCAAGCGCTTCGGCAAGGAATGCAAGAACCAGCAAGTCATTGGCTGTCTGGGCCGGCACCCCGCGTGAGCGCAGATAGAACAATGCATCCTCGTCGATCGCGCCGGTGGTCGACCCGTGCGAACAGGCCACATCATCGGCGTAAATCTCAAGCTCGGGCTTGGCAAGGAACTCGCTGTCGTCATCCAGCAGCAAGGCTTGGCTAATCTGATAACCATCGGTCTTTTGTGCGCCAGCTTTGACCAGAATCTTGCCCTGAAAAACACCCGTCGCGCCGTTGCGCAGCACCTTCTTGAACACCTGGCGGCTTTCGCCGTTCAGCGCATCATGGGTCACAAAAACGGTGTCGTCATGGTGGAAATCTGCACCATCACCCACGGCGGCACCCGCCACATGCGCCGACACATCGTCGCCTTGTATATCGATCACGCATTCGTTGCGCGTCAGCACGCCATTTACAGTCAGCGTAAAGGATTTGAGCGCGGAATTGGCCTGCATCCGCGCGAAAATCGCCGTGACGGCGCGGCGTTCATGATCGCGGCCTTGCGCGCGCACATGATGGAACGTGCCGCCCTCGGAGATGTCGACTTCCATCACTTTGTTAAAGCGCGCCGCGGCGGGACCAGTTTCAAGAACGGTAAGCTCGGCGCCCTCTTCAATCTTGATGCAATGATGCAGGATCGCATCGGAGTGCGTTGAATTATAATGATAAATCAGTGAAATTGGCTTGGCCGCTTTGCCCGTGACACGGATCGCAAGACCATCCGTCGCAAAGGCCGTGTTCAACGCGGCAAGCGGGCGATGGACAGGTGTTTGCCCGTTTTTTTCCAACACACCATAAAGGTCTTTGGCCCAGTGGTCGTCGGTAGCCATCGCATCGACCAGACGCGCGATCTCTAACCCGGCCAGCGCCAGATCATCCGAGGAATCCGCGTCAAACACGCCATCAACAAACACCACTTTCAAGCGGTCAATTTCGTCAAAGATCGGGGGTTCGCTTGGCTTTAGCGTGTTCGCCTCGGGCGCGTCAGCTTGCACCAGTGTCGCCGGATCAGTGAACTTCCAGTATTCATCTCGTTTGTTGGGCAGGCCCATGGCGATAACACGATCCATCGCAGCGGCGCGCGCCTGCGTGACCCAATCGGCCCCGTCAGCGGGTCGCGGTATCTTTGCCAACCGGTCTTCGGTTAGCGCCAGCTTTCGGTCTTGCATTACCATTACAACATCTCCTTCGGGGGTGCTTTCGAGTTGAAAAACACCACGTATTATTTGTTTTCAGCCAAAGTGCGCGGCGGCAAAGCTGCGACGTATCGGGCTGCTAAATCGGGGGCAACCGCCCCGCGCTGTGCCAGAATGCCAATGCAGTTGAGCGCCAGATCAAAGCTCTGGAACACGCTATCCGCCGCCATCGCCAGATAGGCCAGTTGATCGTTGTTTAGATCGACGCTGTAATCGGCATCTCGGATATAGACCGCATCGCCGTCCAGCAGTTGGCTGGTCATTCGGCCACGTACAACCGATTTTTCCTCATCGTGGGGCAGCATAATCGACTTTGTGAACAACAGCTTATGCAGTTTAAACCCAAGGGCGCGCAGGGCCACATCCAGATCACCGAACACCGCCTCGCCCTCGTACATGCGGTGAAAACGCACTTCGGTCACGATTGCGACGGCCTTGGATAACTTGGCACCACCACCTTGCAGCACTTCAAACTCGCCGCCCTGCAGATCCATTTTTAACAGGTCAATGCCTGGCAAATCCGCGATGTCGTCCATGTTCTGCGTGGTGACATCTATTTCCTGAATGCGGTCGTTTTTCCAAAACCCTTTGCCCAAAAACGCCAACGCGCGCGAATCCAGTGGGAACAGCGAGGTAAAGCCGCTTTTGGGATGCAAATATAGTGTCCGTTCTCCGGGCGCACCAATCGCGGTAGGAAAATAGGTCTCGGCGTCGGATTTGACCGCCTGAAGCTTTTCAAATGCCTCGAGGTTGGGCTCGAACCCAAAGACCTCGCAGGCCCCAGACGTCAGCAGCCCCTTGTAGGGTGCATCACCTAAGGGGTTGGCACCTACATCGGTCACGCGCATTTTGCGGCTGGGGGTCAATCCACCAATCAGAAGATCGCGGCGCGCAGTGTCGCTTGATCCCGTCATAGGCCTGCCCCCACAAACCTGTCCATCAGGCCACCTCGGTCAGTATGTCGCTGTAACCGTTGTTTTCAACTTCTAGTGCCAGTTCCGGCCCGCCGGTTTTGACGATGCGCCCGTCGGCCATGATATGTACGAAGTCGGGTTTGATATGGTCCAGAAGCCGTTGATAATGCGTGATAACAAGGAAGGAGCGACCGGCATCGCGCAGCGCATTCACACCCTCGGATACCAGTTTCATCGCGTCCACATCCAAACCGGAATCGGTTTCGTCAAGGACACACATCTTTGGCTCAAGCATCGCCATTTGCAGAATTTCGTTGCGCTTTTTCTCGCCGCCGGAAAAGCCGACGTTGACGGGCCGTTTCAGCATATCCGCGTCGATTTGCAGCGCCTTGGCCTTTTCGCGCACGACTTTCAGGAATTCTCCCGCGCTCATTTCATCCTGCCCACGCGCCTTGCGCTGTGCGTTCACAGCAGTGCGCAGAAAGGTCATATTGCCCACACCGGGGATTTCCACAGGGTACTGAAACGCAAGAAACAGGCCCGCGGCGGCGCGATCTTCTGGCTCCATATCGAGCAGATCAACACCATCAAGCGTAGCACTTCCGCCAGTCACTTCGTAACCGTCCTTGCCGGAAAGCACATAGGACAGCGTTGATTTGCCAGACCCGTTAGGCCCCATAATAGCATGCACCGAGCCCGCCGCGATCGACAGATCGACGCCCTTGAGGATTTGCTTATCCTCTTCTTCAAGTTTGACCTTCAAGCCTTTGATCTCAAGCATATTACTCTCCTAATCCCGCGCGCTGCGCCGTCAGTGTTTTTTAGTCATTGTGGCGATAATCCAGTCCAAGTCGGCGGCTGGAATTGCCATGGGTTCTATATCGAAACGGGCCATGCGCCCGCGCATTTCAACCGGCTTTCCGTAGCGTTCAATCACATGATAGTTGCTGCGATCACGGTAGTCGTCAAAGTAGATTGTCAGAGGCTTGGCCGTGCGAAACAGCACCGCCAAATAGCACCCCGCGCGAAACCGCCCATCGATCAGCACCACATCAGGCTGGACGAAATCAGTCCGGTCCCAGACCGAAAGCGGATACTGGTGCCATTTGCGCCATTTCATTTCATCAACCGGCATGCCCCATTCGCCCGTCGGCCCCACATCGGCGTGATGCAGATACACCGGACTGGCAGATGGAGTGGCGTCAAACCACGCCCGGATGCCGTCGTGCCAGACTTTGTCGCTTTCGACGGAAAAGATAGTTTTGCCAGACATCTCGGCACCCATCACGGTTGACCCGCCAGACCCGTACTCAAGGATCACTGTCGCATCAACGTAAGCTGTGCGCAGCCAGTCGGCCTCTGCCTCGGGCAAGGTCAAATGGGGGCGTGTGATGGAAACGTTCATTTGGCATCGTGCTTTAGCAAGAAGTTCTGATTGACCCGGGTTGACTTGAACTCTTGCACCATCGCGTAGCCGTAATCTTGCATAAGTGCATGGAATGCGTCGGCGTTATTGTGATCCACCTCGATGAACAGCGCGGGCTTGCAGCGTTTGAACGTCTCGCGCAGCCCTTTGAGCGCGCCGATCTCCATACCTTCCACGTCCATCTTGAGCACGTCGATCTGCATACCGGTAAACAGATCATCCCCCGCCCGCACCGAAATCGCCTCATCGCCCTCGCCCGCTTCCTTGAGCTTAGCCCAGCCAAGGTTGCCCTTGGGGGAATGGATAGCGCGGTTGTCGTCAGATGCCTGATCAAGGCCGACGCCCAGCGTTTCCCACGCCACTTTATCTGCCACACCGTTGAGCATCATATTTGCCGCCAGAAGCATCACCGCCTCGGGGTTCGGCTCGACGGGGATCACCCGACCAGCCCCCGCCATCAATAGCATATAAAGCGAATGGTTACCCACATTGGCCCCCACATCGCAAAACGTACCGCCCTTTGGCATGTGCTCGGCCATGATTGCCAACTCTTCTTCCTCGTAGAAAAATCCCTTGGTCTGGCGGATGTGGATACGGTCTTCGGGGTTGTTCACACAGAACAGAACGGGGCGCCCGTAGCGGTGCGACACCACCGTGCGGGTCTTGCGTGGCGTCACATAGCGGAACGGGTTCCCCAGCGCGCGGCGCACCGCAGGCTGAAGTCTCTCGTCGCCCAAAGTTGCCTCAAGCGACCAGACGGGTGTGTCATTAGGGCTCACCCTACGGATCCTTCCAGTGAAATCGCCACCAGCGCCTGCGCTTCCATCGCGAATTCCATCGGTAGGGCTTGCAGCACTTCTTTGGCGAAACCGTTGACGATCAGCGCGACGGCTTCTTCTTCGCCCATCCCGCGCGAGCGGCAATAGAACAACTGGTCATCGTCTATCTTGCTGGTCGTTGCCTCGTGTTCAACGCGACTGCTGTTATTCTTGACCTCGATATAGGGCACGGTGTGTGCGCCGCATTTGTCGCCGATCAACAGGCTGTCGCACTGGGTATAGTTGCGCGAGTCTTTGGCCTTGGGGTGCATCGACACCAACCCCCGATAGGTATTCTGCGCGCGGCCCGCCGAAATTCCCTTGCTGACAATCCGCGACTTTGTGCGCTTGCCAAGGTGGACCATTTTGGTGCCGGTGTCGGCCTGCTGCATGTTGTTGGTGATGGCGATGGAATAAAACTCGCCTTGGCTATCGTTGCCACGCAGGATGCAGGACGGATATTTCCATGTGACGGCTGATCCGGTTTCCACTTGGGTCCACATCACTTTGCTGCGGTCGCCTCGGCAATCGGCGCGTTTGGTCACGAAGTTATAGATGCCGCCCTTGCCGTTCTCGTCACCGGGATACCAGTTTTGTACAGTGGAGTATTTCACCTCGGCGTCTTCGAGCAGGACAATTTCGACCACCGCAGCATGAAGCTGCGCGATGTCGCGTTTGGGCGCGGTGCAGCCCTCAAGGTAGGACACATAGGCGCCCTTGTCGCAGATGATCAGCGTGCGCTCGAACTGGCCGGTGTTTTCAGCGTTGATGCGGAAATAGGTCGACAGTTCCATCGGGCATTTCGTGCCGGGCGGGATGTAAACGAACGACCCGTCCGAGAACACGGCAGAGTTCAACGTCGCATAAAAATTGTCGGACACAGGCACGACGGACCCAAGGTATTTACGCACCAGTTCGGGGTGTTCTTTGATTGCTTCACTGATCGAGCAGAAAATGACGCCGGCTTTTTTCAATTCAGCCTGAAAGGTGGTGCCCACAGAAACGCTGTCAAACACCGCATCCACGGCGACTTTGCGCCCTTCAGCAGGTGCGCCCTCGGCCCCTTCGACGCCAGCAAGGATCATCTGCTCTTTAAGCGGAATGCCAAGTTTCGCGTAGGTTTCCAGCAGCTTGGGGTCGACATCATCCAACGACTTGGGCTTTTCAGCCATGGATTTGGGGCGGGCATAGTAATACTGATCCTGAAAGTCTATTTCAGGATAATCGACCATCGCCCAGTCAGGTTCTTTCAACTGCAACCAACGGTCATAGGCGGCCAGACGCCATTCCAACATCCATTCGGGTTCGTCGTTGTTCTTGGAGATTAACCGCACGATGTCATGGGTCAGCCCTTTGGGGGCGTAATCCATCTCAATCTCGGTTTCCCAACCGTATTTGTAGGTGCCCGACAGCGCTGCCACGGCATCAACTGTGTCCTGATCAACGCCGTCTTTGACGTCCACTCTATCAAGTGCGGTCATGGTAACCCCTTTTCAGGCAGCGCGTGTGCGGTGCCGTTTCAACTTGTCGCCCCAGTCCTGCGCGAACCGCAAAACCTCGTCCTTAGTCGTGTCCGGCCCCAGCGAGATGCGCACAGCGCTCGCGGCCAGATCGTCGCCGTAACCCATCGCACGCAGCACGCGGCTGGCTTTCACCTTGCCGCTGGAACAGGCCGAGCCGGCGCTGATCGCGTATCCGGCTAGGTCCATCGCCATGACCTGCGTTTCGCCTTTCCAGCCAGGCGTAATGAAACACGCGGTGTTGGGCAGACGTTTTGCGCCATTCCCGACAAAAATAGTATCCTTTGACGTAACAGCAAGTGCCTCTTCTAGAATATTTCTAAGTTTGGCAACCCGATCCCATACGCCATCCACCAATTCTTGAGCTGCGGCCTCGGCTGCGGCCCCAAATCCGGCGATGCCAGCGACGTTTTCGGTGCCAGATCGGCGGCCCATTTCCTGCCCGCCGCCTTTTATCTGCGCGGCCAGTTCGGTGCCTTGAGCAAAGACCAGTGCGCCGACGCCTTTTGGCCCACCAAGTTTATGGGCCGATAGGAATATCATCCCCACGCCCGACCAGCTGTAAGCGAACGGGATTCGGCCAATCGCCTGCGTAACGTCACTGACGGCGATGCCCTGCGGTAAGGTTTGGATCACGCCGGTTTCGGAATTGGCCAGTTGCAGGGTCGCCGTGGCGGGATCGGTGATCGTCACTTGGCCTTGGGCGTCCACGGGCAAAGACGGATTAATCCAGCCGAGCACTGCGTCATGTTCGATCTCACTGCCCAGTAACCCGCGCGCCGCCAAGGCCAATGCCGCCGCTTCGGTCGCACAGGATGTGAACACCACATCAGCGCCGGACGCGCCAACTGCTGCCGCCACCTGAGCGCGCGCGCGTTCAACAATGTTTTTGGCGGTGCGCCCTTCGGCATGCACCGACGACGGATTGCCGATGCAATCCATCGCCGCAATCATCGCGGCGCGGGCCTGTGGGCGCAGCGCCGTTGTGGCGTTGTGGTCAAGATAAATACGCGGTTTCACTCGTCCACGACCTCAAACAGATTAGGCACTGCAGGACATGGGGCGAGATCATTTTGCACCACATCCGACAGCCGGGTCTGGTGCAGGAACACATAGACATTCGCACTTAATCCCTCCCAGAGCCGATTGGTGAGCGATTGCGCGCGACTGCCCGATGCTCCACCCGATGCGCCTGCCCCCTTGTGCATGGCGCTGACTGTTTCATCAACGGCGGCCAGAATATCGACGACACGGATTTCCACGGGTGGTTTCGCCAGTCGATAGCCCCCCCCCGGCCCGCGCACGCTTTCGACCAGCCCTGCGCGGCGCAATTTAACAAATAACTGCTCTAAATACGGCAGCGACACGTCTTGGCGCGTCGAAATTTCGCCCAAACTCACAAGCGCCCCATCCGGTTGCAACGCCAGATCGGCCAGCGCAATCATCGCATAACGCCCCTTAGTGCTCAGTTTCATGGCTTTTTACCCCTGAACGCGACTTGTTTACGCCGCAATTGCATTGACGCGCGGCAGGCGCGCCATTAACTCGGTTGAACTGGAGTGCGCCCGTTTTGGGCACCAGTTCGTATTTAGAACCTTTCTAAGGTGCCTGATAGTTTTCGTCAAGAATACAGCGTGATCATCACGCAGGCCCGTAACACCAATGCAGGGATGCCTATGCCCGAAGTGATTTTTCCCGGCCCTGAAGGCCGGATTGAAGGACGTTACCACCCGCAAAAAGAACGTGATGCCCCCATTGCCATCGTGTTGCATCCACACCCGCAGTTTGGCGGGACGATGAACAACCGTGTAGTCTATAACCTGCATTACGCTTTTTATAACATGGGGTTCACCGTATTGCGGTTCAACTTCCGCGGTGTTGGCAGATCGCAAGGCGAATACGACCAGGGCATTGGCGAATTGTCAGATGCGGCGTCGGCGCTGGATTATCTTCAATCCATGAACAACAACTCAAAGCATTGCTGGGTTGCCGGATTCAGCTTTGGTGCGTGGATTGGTATGCAGCTTTTGATGCGC
The DNA here is from genome assembly GCA_937891785.1 of uncultured Octadecabacter sp. Taxonomy (GTDB): domain Bacteria; phylum Pseudomonadota; class Alphaproteobacteria; order Rhodobacterales; family Rhodobacteraceae; genus SW4. The sequence goes on along the minus strand of CALAGN010000151.1, from coordinate 14,947 downwards.
CGCCCCGAAATCACCGGGTTTATCAGCGTCAGCCCGCCTGCAAACATGTATGACTTTAGCTTCCTTGCGCCTTGCCCCGCATCGGGTCTGGTAATCAACGGATTGGCTGATCGTGTGGCACCGCCACAAGACACAGTGACCCTTGTGAACAAACTGCACGAGCAAAAAGGCATCATCGTCACCCACGACGAGGTTCCTGGCGCAGGTCACTTCTTTGAAGAGCCGCACATGGACACGATGATCGACACCGTGACGGGCTATGTTAAGCGTCGCCTGACCGAGAACACGCGCTAGGGCATCGCATGGGACAAGTCGAAGATACTGCCGACGATCTTGCGCAACTTGCCTTGGAAGACGAGGCACGTTCGGGCGAGATTAAAATCGTCGATGATATCGCCGAGATCTTGGGTTCATCGTCGCAGACCCTGCAAGAAGCCTATTTGACTGCGATCCGCGTGCGCCGTGCTGAAACGCGCGCACGCGAGTTGCTCGCCAAACGGGCGGCTGCCGCGAAATCAGCCGCGGCAGCGACACCCAAACCCGAATGACGCCCTGCCAACAAGCTGACCTGTTTGTGGTGCCATTGTTAGACGGGAGCCACGGGTTGGGGCAGGTCATCGTCGCGCCACGAGATCGCGGCAGAAAATCCTATTGGCCCGCCGGTGCCGCGTTTTGTTTGCTGACATTGCGACGTGCGACTGCTGATATGAGCGCCCCACCAGTTGGCAAAAGCGAAATCATCAGCTTTTCATGGATCGACGCAGCTATCGTCGGCACTGACCTCTGGCCGATCATCGGGTTCGAACAACTGCCCCGCGCCAACGCGCTGGCAGACCCTGACAGCATCGCGCTGTTGGGTGACATCACCCCGACCGATGCCCCAATCATCGAAGCGTTTCTGAACGCCTACCACGGCTTGTTCCATTGGGATGGCTTTCCTGACACTGCGTTTTTCGACCATATGCTGGCGTCCGGGGTGAAACGTCCAACATCTGCGACATTTTCCAAAGGCACGCCAAAATGACAGCCCGAATTGATCAGCAGCTCGCCTTTCTGGTCGAGGCGGACAAGCTGAAATCCGTCCTGCGCGCTACGACCTTGTGCGATGGATCGCGGCGCGAAAATTCAGGCGAACATAGCTGGCACATCGCACTTTATGCGCTGGTGATGGCCGAACACAGCGATTCGCCGGTGAACGTAGATCGTGTGATCAAGATGCTTTTGATCCACGACCTTGTGGAAATCGACGCAGGCGACACCCCGATTCATGGCGATCATGATCCGGCAGAAATGGCCGCCGTGGAACAGGCTGCGGCTGATCGCTTGTTCGGAATTCTGCCCGCCGATCAGACCCGCGAGTTTCGCGCCCTTTGGGAAGAATTTGAGGCAGCCGAAACCGACGATGCCGTCTTCGCTAAATCCATCGACCGCGTTCAGCCGGTGATTTCAAACCTTGAAAGCGGCGGTGGTACATGGCCGCAATACAACGTCACACGCGACCAGCTGCAAACCCGCGTCGGCGTCAAGGTCAAGCGTGGCGCGCCCGCGATCTGGACGGCACTGCGAACCCGCATAGATGCTTGGTTTGCGGAAAACCGCTAGCCCACGACAAAATCGTATACCATTGCATACATCTCTTTCCCCCAGCGTCTGAATGCGCTATGCCACCCCTAAATGCACCCCAGCCTAAGGACTCCTCGTATGACCAAGATTAAGGTAGATAACCCCATCGTCGAACTTGACGGCGATGAAATGACCCGCATCATCTGGGACTTCATCAAGAAGAAACTGATCCTGCCATACCTTGATATCGACCTGAAGTATTACGACCTTGGCATTCAAGCGCGCGACGATACCAATGACCAGATCACGATTGATTCAGCCGAAGCGATCAAAAAATACGGTGTTGGCGTCAAGTGTGCGACCATCACCCCCGACGAAGCCCGCGTCGAAGAATTCGGTCTAAAAGAAATGTGGCGTTCGCCCAACGGCACGATCCGTAATATTCTTGGCGGCGTGATTTTCCGCCAGCCAATCATCTGTTCCAACGTGCCGCGCCTTGTGCCAGGTTGGACCAAGCCAATCGTTGTTGGCCGTCACGCATTTGGTGACCAATACCGCGCCACCGATTTTAAATTCCCCGGTGCGGGCAAGCTGACAATCAAATTCACCGGCGAAGATGGCACAGTGATCGAACGCGAAGTGTTTGACGCACCCGATTCCGGCGTCGTCATGGCGATGTATAACCTCGACAAGTCGATCATCGACTTTGCCCGTGCATCGATGAACTATGGCCTGAACCTTGGCTGGCCTGTGTATCTGTCCACCAAAAACACGATCCTGAAACAGTACGACGGGCGTTTCCTTGAGCTGTTCCAGAAGGTCTTTGAAGAGGAATTTGAAGACAAATTCAAGAAGGCCGGCATAACCTACGAACACCGCCTGATCGACGATATGGTCGCCTGCGCGATGAAGTGGAATGGCGGCTACGTCTGGGCCTGTAAGAACTATGACGGTGATGTGCAGTCCGATACTGTGGCGCAGGGCTTTGGCTCGCTTGGTCTGATGACATCGGTGTTGATGACGCCAGATGGCCAAACAGTTGAGGCTGAGGCAGCACACGGCACCGTGACCCGCCACTATCGCCAGCACCAAAAGGGCGAAGCGACCTCTACCAACTCAATCGCGTCGATCTATGCATGGACCGGTGGTCTAAAGCACCGCGCCAAGCTGGACGACAATGCGAAACTGTTGGCATTCGCCGAGACGCTGGAAAAGGTCGTCGTGGATACCGTGGAAAGCGGCGACATGACCAAGGATCTGGCCCTGCTCGTTGGTCCGAACCAGAAATGGCTGACCACCGAAGGCTTCCTTGGAAAAGTCGACGAGAATATGAACAAAGCCATGTAAATAGGTTTTTTTGCTATCAAAGGGTCGCCCACGGGCGGCCCTTTTTTCGTTTTTAATGTCGGGACAGACCTATGCCTCTTGCTATCCTTGCCCAAATTACGTCCTTGCTAGAAAAAGAATCCGTTGTTCAGGCGGCCCTTGAGGCCCTGATCGCGCCCACCTTGGCCGAGGATGGCTGCTTCAAATACGATCTGCACACCGACAATGACATGACTAAGGTCGCCTAGGTGACCCGCCAAATGATCATCGCCCCCGACGACTTTTTCACGCGGGGCTGTGGGCGTTGCGACAAGTTCGACGGCCCTGATTGCAAGGCGCTGGCTTGGGGCGAAGGTCTTGCGGCCCTGCGCGCCATTTGCACCGATCTGGGGTTGTCCGAGACTGCCAAATGGGGCCACCCTGTTTATATATATGCCGACCGCAACCTCGCGATCATCGGCGCGTTTCGGGATGGCTATCGCCTGACGTTCTTTAATGCGGGGCTGATGAAAGACCCCGAACGCGTGCTGCACAAGGCAGGGCCGAACACACAAGCGGCAGGTGTCATGCATTTTACCGCCAACGGTGATATGGCCGCGCAGGAAAGCGTGATCCGCGCCTATCTGCACGAGGCGATAGGCTATGCCGCAGCGGGGATAAAAGCACCGAAAAAGCAGGCGGAATTTGAACTGCCAGACGAATTTATCGAGGCGTTGGACGCTGACCCCGAACTGGCCGAGGCGTTTGATAACCTCACCACCGGGCGGCAGCGCAGCTATGTGATTAACCTTAACGGCGCGAAACAATCTGCCACCCGTGTGAACCGCATTGCCAAGTTTCGTGACAAGATCATCGCCGGCAAAGGCGCGCAGGAACGCTAGCGTTTGACACGCCCTACTGCACCCCATACCCCTGCCCCATGACAGACTCGCCACAAATCCCCCCCAAAGACCGCCCGCGCCGCCATACGTTGATCGAGGACATTCAAGGCCTCGTGTTTGGCACAGGCATGGCCGCCACGGGCCTTGTGATTTTGACGCATCTGGGGCTGGTCACGGGGCAAACGGCGGGGCTGGCGATTTTGCTTTCTTATGCGACAGGTTACAGCTTTGGTGTGGTGTTTTTCATCGTCAACATCCCGTTTTACTGGCTGGGCTATCGCCGGATCGGTCTGCGTTTTTCGGTCAAGACGTTTATCAGTGTCGCGATGCTGTCGCTCATGTCGCTCTACTTTCCAGGCTTGATCAGTTTCGCCACCCTCAACCCGATATTTGGCGCGGTGCTGTTTGGCGCGATCACTGGTGCTGGGCTGCTTGCGCTGTTCCGGCACGGATCGAGCCTTGGCGGGGTTGGTATTCTTGCGCTTTATCTGCAAGAAAAAATCGGCTTTCGTGCGGGGTTTACCCAACTGCTGTTTGACGCCTGCATTTTTGCGGCAGCGTTCTTCGTGATCCCTGTCGGCGCGGTTCTCACTTCCATGCTTGGCGCGCTTGTGGTCAACTTGATTATCACGTTCAACCATCGCCGCGACTGGTATGTTGCCACCTAAGGGAGGGCCGAAATGAGCGGACCTGTGATCCTTGATGGCCTCGCCAATATGCGCATGGACCTTGGCAATATGAAAAACTCGCGCCCTCTTGCGACAGCGGCAGTGGCATTGGTCGGCAACTGGGTTGGTGGGCGGTTTTCATTGACGCGGACAGACCTGACATTCACCACCAACACGCTTAACAAGCGGTTTCAAAAAGACAGCGATCCTGTGGTTATCACGCTCAACGACGTGCGCCAATTCGGGTTCGGGCAGATGTTCTTTATCTTCAAGACGGTTGATCTGGAAACCGAACACGGCACCTATCGGCTGCGCTGCGCACCGGGGAAATCCACGCAACTGATGGAAAAACTCCGCGCAATCTGCCCGATGGGCGAATTCACAGGATAGCCCATGCACTATATGTATCTGTTCCTTGCTGTGATGGCCGAAACGATCGGCACATCCGCGCTGCAAGCCAGCCAACAATTCACGCGGCTTTGGCCGTCTGTTCTGGTCGTCGCGGCCTATGCTGTGTCGTTCTATCTGCTCTCGCTCACGTTGCGCTATATGCCAGTCGGGATCATGTATGCGCTATGGTCGGGCCTTGGGATTGTGATGATCGCAATTATCGGCTGGCTGGTATTCCAACAGCGCCTTGATCTTCCGGCGTTGATTGGCATGGCACTAATCATTGGCGGAATTGTCGTTATTCAGGTCTTTTCCAACACGTCGATACATTAGGGCTAGCCTTCGCTGCGGATGCACGGTATCGCGCGCGCAACCCCACACAGGACGGACGTTATGGAAATTCGCAACATTGCAATCATTGCCCACGTTGACCACGGCAAAACTACTCTAGTGGACGAGCTGCTCAAGCAGTCGGGCACCTATCGCGAGAACCAAGCCACGACTGAACGGGCGATGGACAGCAACGATCTTGAGCGCGAGCGCGGGATCACAATTCTGGCCAAAGCCACGTCCGTGGAATGGAGGGGCATGCGCATCAATATCGTCGACACCCCCGGCCACGCCGATTTCGGCGGCGAGGTGGAACGCATCCTGTCGATGGTAGACGGCGTTGTTTTGCTGGTTGATGCCGCCGAAGGGCCGATGCCACAAACCAAATTCGTGACTTCCAAAGCGCTGGCGCTTGGTCTGCGCCCGATTGTGGTGCTCAACAAGGTCGACAAGCACGACGCCGAACCTGATCGCGCGCTGAACGAAGTATTTGATCTGTTTGTGTCTTTAGAAGCCGATGACGACCAGCTTGATTTCCCGCATCTTTATGCGTCCGGTCGCTCCGGCTGGTGTGACGCAACATTGGACGGCCCCCGCGAAGACCTCGAGGCGCTGTTTGATTTGGTGGTCAAGCACGTTCCTGCCCCGAAACAAATCGCGGCGCGCGGCGAACCGTTCCGCATGCTGGCAACCACGCTGGGAGCTGACCCGTTCATCGGTCGCATTCTGACTGGCCGCGTTGAAAGCGGCACGTTGAAAGCAGGCGAAAGCGTCAAGGCGCTGTCCCGTGACGGCAAGCTGATCGAGAACTTCCGAGCGACCAAGATCCTCGCTTTCCGTGGCCTTGGGCAACAAACGATTGATGTGGCCGAAGCAGGCGACATTGTCAGCATTGCGGGCATGACCAAGGCGACCGTGGCTGACAGTATCGTCGCGACATCCGTCACCGAGGCCCTGCCAGCACAGCCGATTGATCCGCCAACCATCACCGTCACTTTCGGCATCAACGACAGCCCGCTGGCTGGCCGCGATGGTAAAAAGGTGCAGTCGCGCGTCATTCGCGATCGTCTGATGAAAGAAGCCGAATCCAACGTTGCCATCAAAATCTCTGACACCGCCAGCGGTGACGCATTCGAGGTAGCTGGGCGCGGCGAATTGCAAATGGGCGTGTTGATCGAAAACATGCGCCGCGAAGGGTTCGAGCTGTCGATCTCGCGCCCGCAGGTGCTGTTTCGTGAAATCGACGGCGTACGCTGCGAACCTATCGAAGAAGTTACGATTGACCTGGACGATGAATACTCGGGCACAGTGATCGAAAAAATCACTGGCGTGCGTAAGGGCGAGATGACCGAGATGAAGCAAAACGGTGGTAAAACCCGCATCATCGCGAACGTTCCTTCGCGTGGCCTTATTGGTTATCACGGCGAATTCCTGACCGACACGCGCGGCACTGGCGTGATGAACCGCGTGTTCCACGACTGGTCGCCGCATAAGGGTCCTATTCCCGGACGTCGCGCTGGAGTGTTGATCTCGATGGAAAACGGCACATCCGTTTCCTTCGCCTTGTGGAAGCTTGAAGATCGCGGCCGATTCTTTATCGGCGCACAAGAAGCCGTGTATCAGGGCATGATCATCGGCGAGCATTCGCGCGATAATGACCTTGAAGTGAACCCCCTGAAGGGCAAGCAGCTGACCAACGTGCGCGCATCGGGCACCGACGAAGCCGTGCGCCTGACAACGCCGATCACGCTGACGCTGGAACAGGCGATTGCCTATATCGACGATGATGAACTGGTCGAAGTGACGCCAAACGCGATCCGTCTGCGCAAGCGTCATCTGGACCCGCACGAACGCAAGCGCGCGTCGCGTTCTGCGTAACGGTTTACATTATCATAAACGATTAAGGCCCCGAAATTCGGGGCCTTTTTTGTATCTACTCGTCCGTTTCGACAATCATCAATTCTCGTTCCGATGCGCCGCGCGCGTGGCTCAGCGCGGCTTGGTATTCAGGTGAATGGTAACAAGCCTCGGCGGCCTCAACGCTGGGGAACCTCGCAACGACATTGCGGGCGCGTTCCTTGCCCTCAAGCTGCACAAAGCGGCCGCCACGGGCTATGAAATGCCCGCCATGCGCCGCAATCGCCGGGCCTGCCAGTTTGGCGTATTCACCATATGCATCCGGGTCCGTCACCGTGACGTGGGCAATCCAAAGTGCACTCATTTCAATACTCCTTCTGCGGCTGCAATCGCCGCGTCTGCGTTGGCCGCGTCCTTGCCGCCACCCTGTGCCATATCGGGACGGCCACCGCCGCCCTTGCCACCCAGTTCGGCTACTGCTGCGCGCACCAGATCAACGGCGCTCACCTTGTCGGTTAGATCAGCGGTGACCCCCGCAGCCACAGCTGCTTTACCATCTGAGTCCGCGATCAACAGCACAGCACCGCTGCCCATTTCGGACTTCATCTCGTCGATGATCGCGGGCAGGTCTTTGCCGGTGACGCCCTGCATCACCTGCGCTTTGAACGGTATACCATTGATGACTTTCGCCTGCGCCGGTTCGGCCTTGGCCCCGCCTGACATTGCCAATTCGCGGCGCAGTTGCGCCACTTCATTTGACAGCGCCTTGCGCTCGTCCATCAGCGCCTTCACGCGATCGGGCACATCAGCCGCTTGGGATTTTAATGCATTGGCAACCTGCGCCAGCGTGTAATCCTGCGCTTGCAGATAGTCCAGTGCCACCTGCCCTGTCAGCGCTTCGATCCGTCGTACACCGGATGATGACGCACTATCGCCCAATGTCACAAACGCGCCAATATCACCTGTCTGGCGCACATGGGTGCCGCCGCAAAGTTCCAGCGAATAGGTCTGCCCGTCAGCGCCTTTGCCCGTGTCCGCACGGCCCATCGACACCACACGGACTTCGTCGCCGTATTTTTCACCAAACAGCGCCTGCGCACCGATTGCACGGGCATCGTCGGGCGTCATGATACGGGTCACGACAGGCGTGTTCTGGCGGATCATGCCATTTACGGCGGCTTCGACCTTGCGCAACTCCTCAAGGCTCAACCCCTTGCCGTGGCTGAAATCAAACCGCAGCCGATCCGGCGCATTGAGCGAGCCGCGCTGCGCCACATGATCACCAAGCGCATCGCGCAATGCTTCGTGAAGCAGATGCGTAGCCGAATGGTTAGCGCGAATATCGGCGCGGCGTGCATGATCAACAATCAGTTCGGCGCCTTGGCCCGCTTTGATTTCACCCATCGTCACATCGGCGATGTGGATGAACAGACCCGCCTCTTTGCGGGTGTCTTTGACGGTTGCTGTGCCGGTTTCGGTCTTGATCACGCCGACATCGCCCACCTGCCCGCCACTTTCGGCGTAGAACGGTGTCTGGTTCAGCACGATCTGCACTTCACCGCCTTTAGCGACATTATCAACCGGCGCGCCATCAGCGACCAGCGCTTTGATCTGCCCTTCGGCTTTCTCGGTTTCATAGCCAAGGAAATCGGTAGCGCCATGCGCGTCGACGATCCCGAACCACACGGCCACATCAGCCGTAGCACCTGTGCCAACCCAAGCGGCGCGCGCTTTGGTTTTCTGTTCTTCCATGGCGCCATCAAAGCCGTCTATGTCGACCAGAATGCCGCGATCGCGCAGGGCGTCTTGGGTCAGATCAAGCGGGAAACCGTAGGTATCATAAAGCTTGAACGCAGCCTCGCCGGACAGCGATTGGCCCTCTGATAACCCCGAAGCCTCGTCGGCCAGCAATTTTAGCCCGCGATCCAACGTTTGGCGAAAGCGGTTTTCTTCGTCTAGCAGGGTTTCTTCGATAGTGGCCTTGCGTTCAACCAATTCGGGGTAAGCATCGCCCATCTGGCGCACCAATTCGGGCACAAGGCGGTGCATCACCGGGTCTTTGGCCCCCAGCAAATGCGCGTGCCGCATGGCGCGACGCATGATCCGGCGCAGCACATAACCGCGCCCCTCGTTGGATGGCATCACCCCTTCGGCAATCAGGAAGGACGTCGAGCGCAAGTGGTCGGCAATCACGCGGTGATGCACCGCTTGATCCCCATCAGGATCAACCCCCGTGGCATTGGCCGAGGCCCCGATCAAGGCGCGCATCACATCGGTTTCATAGACGCTATTGGAGCCTTGCAGCAGCGACGCAATGCGTTCCAGCCCCATGCCTGTGTCGATGCTTTGCATATCCAAAGGCTTCATGCTGCCATCTTGGAACTGCTCGTTCTGCATGAAAACAACGTTCCAGATTTCAATAAAACGGTCGCCGTCTTCTTCGGCTGACCCAGGAGGACCACCCCAGATGTGATCGCCGTGATCAAAGAAGATTTCAGTGCATGGGCCGCAGGGGCCGGTTGGTCCCATTCGCCAGAAATTATCGTCCGTTGCGATGCGTATAATCCGGTCTTCGGGCACGCCGATCTTTTTCCAAAGGTCAAAAGCTTCGTCATCGGTGTGGTAAACCGTGGTCAGCAGTTTGGACTTGTCGATCCCGAAATCCTTGGTCAGCAATTCCCATGCAAAGGGGATAGCGTCCTCTTTGAAGTAATCCCCAAAGGAAAAGTTCCCCAACATTTCGAAAAATGTCAGGTGGCGAGCTGTGTAACCAACGTTATCCAGGTCGTTGTGTTTACCGCCTGCGCGCACGCATTTCTGGCTGGTGGTGGCGCGCTGATATGGCCCACTTTCCAGCCCTGTAAAGCGGTTCTTGAACTGCACCATCCCCGAGTTGGTGAACATCAAAGTCGGGTCATTTCGCGGCACCAGCGGGCTTGAAGGGACAACCTCGTGACCTTGGCGTTTGTAGTAATCAAGGAAGGTCGAACGGATCTCGGCAAGGCTTGTCATGGCATTCTCTCGCGATTGGTTTCGTTTGAAATAACCTTGCCCCAAGTCAGTGTCCACAGTCAGTGTCTACAGGTACATGCTAAAAGGGCGCGACCAAAGTCACGCCCTTCCAAACTGTCTTACTAACAATACAGATCTCAGCCGTCGATTAACGCATCATCATCCGTGTCATTAGCAGCCTTTGGTGCCTTTGGTGCCTTAGGTGCCTCGGCCCCGTCAAAATCTAGGCCATGCGCGGCGCGGATCTTGTCTTCGATCTGGTTTGCGATGGCGGCGTTTTCCTTGAGGAAGGTCTTGGAGTTTTCACGACCCTGCCCCATGCGTTCGTCGCCAAAGCTAAACCACGCGCCAGATTTTTCAACGATGCCAGCCTTTACGCCCAGATCAAGCAATTCGCCCGTCTTGGAAATGCCTTCACCATACATGATGTCAAATTCCACCTGCTTGAATGGCGGCGCGACCTTGTTTTTCACAACCTTAACGCGGGTGGCGTTGCCCACGATTTCGTCGCGATCTTTCAACGCACCAATGCGGCGAATATCCAGACGCACGGAGGAATAGAATTTTAGCGCGTTACCACCGGTTGTGGTTTCAGGGCTGCCAAACATCACGCCTATTTTCATCCGGATCTGGTTGATGAAGATGACGGTGCACTGGGTCTTGCTAATCGAACCGGTCAGTTTGCGCATCGCCTGTGACATCAGGCGGGCATGCACACCAACGGAATAATCGCCCATGTCGCCTTCAAGTTCGGATTTCGGTGTCAGTGCCGCTACACTGTCGACAACAATCATCGACACCGCGCCAGAGCGCACCAGCGTGTCGACAATTTCCAACGCCTGTTCACCTGTGTCAGGCTGCGAGATAAGCAATTCGTCAAGGTTTACGCCCAGCTTGCGGGCATATTGCGGATCAAGCGCGTGTTCTGCATCCACGAATGCACAAACGCCGCCCTTTTTCTGCGCTTCTGCGATGCAATGAAGCGTCAGCGTGGTTTTACCCGACGATTCTGGCCCGTATACTTCGATGATACGCCCGTTTGGAATGCCACCAATGCCAAGCGCGATGTCGAGACCAATCGAGCCTGTCGAGGTCGCCTCGATGCCGGCCAACACATTGTCACCGCCAAGTTTCATAATAGATCCCTTGCCGAACTGACGTTCGATCTGGGCCAGCGCGCTATCGAGCGCCTTTTGCTTATCTGCGGATTTCTTGTCTGTCATGCTGAGAAGGTCTGCCGTTGCCATGTTTCGCGTCCTTATTCCATGCGGGCCCCAAATCTGCAATCTGTAGGCTGCAATCTCTGCTGTTGTTCACGTCTTGTTCTCTTAATGAGTTCAAAATGGGAACATTTCAAGATAATTCTTTCCTACCCCTACTTTTTCCCCAAGAGGTTAAGGAGTAGTTTACAAAGATGTGGCGAAGTGGCGTGCAGTTTAAGGAGCGGTGTTAAATGCTTGTTTTCTGGAGTGAAAAGCTCGTCTTTCTGGCGGTGCCCAAAACCGGAACAACGGCCCTTGAAGGGGCACTGGCATCACGCGCGTCCATGGTAATGCGCGATCCACCGCACCTCAAGCATGCGCCGGTTTACCGCTACCGGCGATTCCTGCACCCCTATTTCAAGCAGGCAGGCGGAGAAGTGATGGAAACCCTCGCTGTCGTGCGCAACCCCGTGGACTGGCTGGGAAGTTGGTATCGCTACCGCAATCGCGACGAACTGGTCGGCCATCAAAACAGTACCAGTGACGTCAGTTTTGACGATTTCGTGCAGGAATACATGAAGGGCAAAAGCGCGCCATTCGCCTGCGTCGGGTCACAGGCCAAGTTTTTGCTGGACGACGACGGCAATGTCGGCGTGACGCATCTGTTTCAATATGAACAACAGGACAAATTGATCGCCTACCTTCAAGAGCGGCTTGGTACAGCCATTACCCTACCGCAGTTGAACGTCTCGCCGCGCATGCCGCTCGAGCTATCCGAAGAAAACCGCGCCAAACTTCACCGCAAATGCGCCGATGAATTCCGTGTCTGGGAGGCAGGCGCGCGCTAGCGACAGGATTTTCGCCAAACGGACGTGACAACCCTTGGCCATTTCGGATAGGATCACCTGTATGAAACAAGTCCCAAAAGAATCCACAGACGACAGCCTTATTCAGGAATTCCTGAAGAATGGCGGCAAAGTCAGCCACGGCAAAACCAAGCCCCTCGCGAGCGAGTTGGGGCTGAGTAATAATGTCTGGAACAACAAGCTGACCCGCGAAGAAAAAGCCGCACGCGACAAGAAATAGCGACCTCGCGTTCGGCCCCTGCCACGGTGATCTCCGTTCTAGCCGCTAGGTCGGCTTGTCCATTTATTTGGCCTGCCTGATGAATGGGCTGTAACTGGGCCGATCCGGCCGCAGGCGACCGCCAGTATCAAAATCATCATCGCTATTGAATTGCAGATGTGGGTGGCTGTCCCAAGACGCCATCACGCCGTTTTGCGCCTCAAGGACGCCGCGCAATCGTGTTTCAAGCCCGACTTTAGCTTCGCCTTGGTGGTATCCGTGAACCCCGTGAACAGTGATCGGGGCAAGCACCGAAAACCCCAGATAGCGCAAAGTATAGGCAGTTGGCCACAAGTGCATCTGGATATCACCCTCTTTGCCATTGAACGCGCTTTCGGCTTCACTTGACCCCGTGGTCGCACAAAACAACGCTGTTTTGGCTTTGCACATCCCGGTGTCGAACCGCTTGTCGATGCTGTGCAAGCCGCCGTGCACAAGCGCACGGTCAAGCCAACCTTTCAGGATGGCAGGCGGCGCAAACCACCAGATCGGGAAATGGAACACGATCCGGTCCGCGCGACGCACTTTGTCCATCTCTGCCTGCACGTCGGCGGGCAAGGTGGCCGATCGCACAGCTTCCTCATGCGCCTTGAGCGGATCAAACGGGCGGCTTTGGTCCCAGTCACGATACTGATCGGGCGCATCCAGCGGATCAAACCCCATCGCGCGCAGGTCTGACGTAAGAACCTCGTGACCCAAGCTTGTCGCCGCGCGTTCGGTTGCATTTGCCCAAGCGCCGTTAAACGAGCGCCGGTCAGGGTGAGCAAGCACGATCAGCGTTGTTGTCATCTTTGCACCCTGTCTTGCGCCCTGTTTTGCGCACTGTGTTCCACTGCCGCGCATGACCTACTTGGCCAAAGCCGTGATGTCGAGATTCCAAAACCAACAACAGGAGGTCACTGCCAGGTCGAGTTTGCGCGCATTTGTTGAATGCATTTTGTCGTTTTTCTGGGCTGAACCTTTGGCCTTGCCCGCCTCGGGTTTGTATCCGCCAACAGTGACCAGTTCATCATTTTGCGTCCTGCCTTTGTTGCTTTCCCGATTTGTGCGAATAGATGCTGGACCTGCTTTGGACAGACTGCCACATTGATTTGGACGCTGCCGGAATGGGGATCGCTATGGATCGTAAAAATGTTGTTGAAGCGGGACAGAACCGTCCACAAACAGATGACACACACGCCCCGAAGACAGGGCCGGTGGCCTTGCTTAAAAACGATATCGCCAAACGTGTTCGTGCGGCGACGTCTTTCGGTGGCAAAATTCATTTGGAAACGGACAAGAATATCTTGTCAGATCTCGACGTAAGAGTTGAGCGGTGCGGCGATGACTTTAGAGTATTTACTGGTGATGTAGACAGGAAAGCAGAGACGATGAGAATCGTCTTCAACCGCGTTCCTACCGCTATTATCCACATGTACAATGCGGGGCCACAAGTCGAACGGCTGATGTTCAACTTGTCCGATGGAGCACTGCCATCACTGGCGGATTATGCGTTTTCGTCCTTTCATCCAGGCATGAATCTCATGCCGGATTTCTATTTCGTTGATCGCCGCGGATACCAGCCAATGCGGCATTTTGTGCAGGAAAATGATATCCCATGGGCCGAGCGGAGCAACGACATCATCTGGCGCGGTTGCCTAAATGGGGCCGGATTATTTTCAGTAGAACCCTCGCAAAAAGACAACCCCCTAGTGCGGCAGAGATTGCGAATGGCGATGTATGCTTCTGAAACGGTCGTGGATTTCAAGTTTGCGAGTGCCATCACAAAGATAGAGGAGCATTTCCTCGCAAAAGCCGGTTTGTTGGTTGACCATATGCCGACACGGTCATGGATTACCCGTAAATTCGCCATTGATATTGACGGTTTCTCATGCGCCTGGGATAATTTTTTCATCCGGAGGCTACAAGGTACCTGCGTGTTGAAAGTCGAAAGCCAAATGGGCTTTCGGCAATGGTATTACCACCTTCTAAAACCTTTCGAACATTACGTTCCTATCAAGAAGGATTTGTCGGATTTGAAAGAAAAAGTAGACTGGGTCTTAACCCATGATGCAGAAGCTCAGGCGATTGCAGAAAACGGACGCAAATTGGCAGATGCCATGACTTGGGATGCCGTCATGGATGAGGCCGCCGCGGATATTAGACAAAACTACCTTTCCACGACGTGACCGATTTTCTTGGGAAAAGATGTATCGTGACGGGCGGTGCCGGATTTGTCGGCTACCATCTGGTGGGTTTGCTTTTGCAACAAGGCGCGTTCGTAACTGTCGTCGACAATCTGAGCACCGCTCGGCCCGAAACGCGTGCTCTGCTGACATCGACGTCAGAGCGGGTAACCTTCATCGAACACGACATAATTCAGCCGATCGATCTAGACGCAGATATCCTGTTCAATCTGGCATGCCCGGCATCACCGCGACATTACCAGCGCGATCCTCGTCAAACCTGGAAAACGTCAATTCTTGGTGCTATGCACCTTGGCGAATTGGCACTCGCCAAGGGAATGACTTTTGTTCAGGCGTCGACAAGCGAAGTCTATGGCGACCCTCTGTTGCATCCTCAGTCAGAATCCTATTGGGGAAATGTATCTACC
>CALAGN010000150.1 GCA_937891785.1 uncultured Octadecabacter sp. | reverse complement strand
TGAATCAGTGATAGCTCTTCAAATCAATAAGAGTTTTTCAACAAAATAAGCCCTTACTTCCGATACATTCATGTTGCAGCATTTGTAACTATGGGTTCGATGGAAACAAGCTCATTAGTCACTCAAATACTTGCTTGTATTTGACGCCATTGGCAATGATTGGATCAAGTCTGGTTCACTGTGACTCGGGAAAGTCGGTTTGTCCCGCACTGCCGACGCTGATCCAAACTGCACCGAAGGTCCGGTCGGGGTTCAAGATGCCTGACGTGTGGGCAAATATTGCATGACGCGATCCATTGATAGGATTCAGAAAACCCACTGCATCGAGTCAAAGATGCGCGACGTTGCACCCATTGCCGAGCGACGCCTAGGTGCCCCAGACATAATGGGTCAGGTGGTAGAAAACCGGCGCAGCAAAAACCACGCTATCAAGTTGATCTGCCACGCCGCCTTGTCCTGGAATAAGGTGTGACCAATCCTTGATGCCGCGGTCCTTTTTGATCGCTGCAAAGACGATATTACCGAACATTCCCACGAGCGACGCCACCCCCGCCATCGCCATTGCGCCAAGGACGCCAAACGGGGTGATCCAAGCCAGAAGCGCGCCGATCAGCATGGCCGACCCAACACCGCAAATCATGCCTTCGTAGGTCTTTGGTGAAATTCCTTTGGCGATTTTGGTGCGGCCAATTCGGCGTCCGAAAAAGAAATCCAGCAGATCACCGAGTTGCACGACTAGAACCAGAAACGCGATCAGCAACAACGCGCGTTCAGGCGGATATCCTTCGATCTGAACGGTCATCAGGGCTGGTACATGGCTGGCGCAAAAGACTGCGATCATTAGTCCCCATTGGGTTTCGGCCACGCGCACAAGGAACCGGTCCGCATCGCCGCGCAGCGCCGAAACGATAGGTAGCAACAAGAAGGCGTAAACCGGGATAAACACGGAAAACAGCCCAGACCAGCCAAGCCAAACGAGCAGATATTGCACCGGCAGGACAATATAAAACGCCACCGCCAGCGACATATGGTCAGCCTGTGATTTGCTGGTCATGGTTAGTAATTCGCGCAAGGCCGCAAAGGATACGAAGGCGAACAAGACAACAATCCCGATCGGCCCAGATAGCAAGGCGAGCGACAGTAAAATCACCATTGCCCACCACGAATGCACGCGGGTCATGAATGTCTCGACAACTGGGTTTGTGCCGTCAGGCGCCACTTTGGCGCGCAAGATTTCACCGAACAGTGACAGCGCCATAAGGATGCCACAGACGCCCAGAAACAGCAGCAGGATGTCGGATGTTGTATTCGTCATCTGCGTACCTCGGGGGCAAGACCGACGAGTGCGTCCGAGGCTCGCGTCAGAAAGGCATCTTTGGCTTCGCCCTCACCCACATGCACCGGCGCGCCAAACGTCACTGTGCATATCAGGGGCAGGGGGATCACCTCTCCCTTAGGCATGATTTCGTTGACGTTGGCGACCCAAGTGGGGACCAGATCAACCAGCGGGAAGGCCTTGCCGATGTTATAGAGCCCGGCCTTGAATGGCAGCAGCGGATCGTCTGTCATGTTGCGGTTGCCTTCGGGGAATATGATCAGGCTAGAACCTTCCTCAAGGGCTTGAAGGATCGCCGCCATAGGGTCTTCTCCAGCGGCGCGGGCCTCGGGGCGGCGATCGACCAACACGCAGTTAAACACCTCCGGGCCGACAAAGGCGCGCAGCTTGTTTTTAAGCCAATAGTCTGAGGCAGCGACAGGGCGCACCGACCGGCGCATTGCGGGCGGCAGGCAGGACCAAATCATCGGCATATCGCCGTTGCTGACGTGGTTGGCGAAATACACACGCTGAAGCGGCACTGGTTCGATACCCCGCCATTCGGCGCGCACAGCCGTCACAAACCGCGCAAACATCGCGATGGCATGCCCGACGATATTGGCTGCGAAACGGCGCAAGAGGGTCAAGGGATTCATCATTTTGTAAGACTGGCGCAAGGATGCGGGTTTGAACAGTGGTTAGCCGAGAGTGCCCGCACTTTTTCAGCTCTTGGGTGTTGTGTATCTTTAGGCATGAACGGCGTTCAGGAATTGGGAGCCGAAGCACTCAACTGCCGTAAAACAAGTGAGATCATGCGGTCGATTTCAGCTGTAGGGGCGCCCGATGCCGTTTCGTCGAGCGCCAAAAGAACGATACCATGCACCGACGAAAACAACGCGTGGGTCATCAATTCCAAATCCTGTTCGCCTAAAAGCGGGAAAATCATAGACAATGGTGCGGCGAAATGGGCCATCAACTGGCCCATTTCGCGCAGATGCCAATCAGGGGCGGTTTCGGTGGCAGGGCGGCCCACATCGAACATCGCCCGCCACAGATTGTGATGCTCGGCTGCAAAGTGATGATAGGCCTGCGACATGATCACCAGCTGTTCGACCGCGTCGGATGGGGCGTCCAACAGTACATCTGACACGGCCACGCCCAGACTTTCAAAGGTGCGCGCGTTCACGGCCAGAACCAGATCGGTCAGATCGCCAAAGACGTTATAGATCGCGCCGACCGCGCAACCGGCATCTTGCGCCAGATTGCGCGCGCGCACAGCAGACAGCCCGTTGGCGGCAGTCCGGCGTTGCGCATGGGCAATCAGGCCTTAGCGCAGTGCATTGCGGCGCTCTTCAACTTCGCCAGCCATCGGGGCTCCTCGTGAACTTTGTTCAAAGTAGCCCGCACGCGCGTGATTTAAAAGCCCTAGGCCTTGACCGGCGCGCCGCCTGCAAACACATTTCCACCAACATAGTTGATCGGATCTTCCTGCATTTGCAGATGCAACCCATCGTCGGTGTAGGGATGGGCGCGGGCCAGATCTTCGTCGAAATCAAACCCCAGGCCGGGCGCGGTGGGCGGCGTGATATAGCCGTCCTCGACTGTGATCGCGCCTTTGATCAGATCGTGATGAAATGGCGTTTCGATGGATTCCGCCATCAGGATGTTCGGGATCGAGGCGGCAAGATGAACGTTGGCAGCCCATTCTACCGGACCTGCATAAAGATGCGGTGCGACTTGGGCGTTATACGCCTCGGCCAGCGCTGCGATCTTTTTGGTCTCCCAAATTCCGCCCGACCTGCCCAACGCAGGTTGCAAAATCGCCGCGGCCCCAGCGCGCAACACAGGCGCAAATTCCGCCTTTGTCGTGAGGCGTTCACCCGTGGCGACGGGGATACGCACCGCCGATGCGACCTTGGCCATCTCGGCGACATTGTCCGGCGGAATGGGTTCTTCATACCAAAGCGGTGAATAGGGTTCGATCGCTTGACCCAACCGGATCGCGCCCGCTGTGCTGAACTGCCCATGCGTGCCGAACAACAGATCGGCGCGGTTGCCAATGGCCTCGCGGATCGCCTTGCAGAACGCCACTGATGTTTCGATGTCGCTCATTGCGGGCATATGTCCGCCGCGTATCGTATAGGGGCCAGCGGGGTCGAATTTGACCGCAGTGTAGCCCTTTTCGACCATCGCCAGCGCGCTTTCAGCCGCCATGTCAGCACTTGCCCAAAAGTCAGGCAGTGGGTGCTGCGGTTGCGGATAAAGATAGGTATAGGCGCGCACGCGCTCGTTCATCCGCCCACCGATCAGGGCATGCACCGGGCGGTCACGGTCTTTGCCAAGGATATCCCAACAGGCGATCTCGAGTCCCGAAAACGCCCCCATGACGGTAAGGTCGGGGCGCTGGGTAAATCCGGCAGAATAAGCGCGACGGAACATCAATTCGATGTTTTCGGGGTTCTCGCCCAGCATGTGGCGTTCGAACACGTCCGTGATTACGGCCTTCATCGCCGCAGGGCCAACGGAAGATGCGTAACACTCGCCATAACCTACCACGCCCGTGTCGGTCGTAATTTTCGGAATAATCCAGTAGCGCCCACCCCAGCCGGGTGCAGGGGGCGCTGTGACGATGATCTCTAAGTCTTGCAGTTTCATGCTGTGCCTTCCAGATGGCGGTCTACGACCCGCTGCACGATAGGCGCGAAATGGGCGTAATCAGGCGTGATCATATCGGCGACTTTGCCCGCCTCGTCCAAGTAACGCACTTGGATAATTTCGGCCAAGTTGGGGTTGGTTTCGAATGCTACGACTTCATCCGCTGACATCGGTCCGCCCTGAAGGTTGAGCGTGTGGACTGATGCCGCAGATAAGCGGTCAAAGTAGCTGGGCCGCGTAGCACAAAGATAGCGTTTCGCGGCTACATGGTGGCGCACGCAATCGGTGACAAGGGTCGGAAAGAACGCTGCCAAGACCTGCGCCCCTGCTTCTTCGTGGTGGCGGTCTTGGGTGTCGTCGGTCCTGTATGTGCCGAATTCCGATGTGAAATGGCCGATGTCATGCAGCAGTGCGGCGACGATGATATCTTCGCCCAAGCCCTGTTGTTCAGCGAATGTCGCACCCTGCAACATATGCTGCGCCATGGTGACGGGTTCGCCCAAATATTCCTCTCCGCCACGGCGGTCAAAGATATCGCCAAGGAAGGCGACGATGGTGTCGCGTGTCAACTCAGGCATGGCTCGCCTCAAGACTGACCAGGGTGGACAGCAACCCGTCTTTGTCAGCGTAACAGCCCTGAAGCCAGCGATTGCCTGCCCCGGAATAGCCCTTGCGTGCGTGCAGCACGCG
This sequence comes from uncultured Octadecabacter sp., assembly GCA_937891785.1. Classification (GTDB taxonomy): domain Bacteria; phylum Pseudomonadota; class Alphaproteobacteria; order Rhodobacterales; family Rhodobacteraceae; genus SW4. The sequence goes on along the minus strand of CALAGN010000150.1, from coordinate 18,506 downwards.
AGTGTTATCGACAATGAACGCTTCGCCGGGGGACAGCTTGAACTGCACCTCCATCGCTGTGTCATCAATGATGTCAGATAGGCGGCGATAGGCGGTATACCAATCGGCCATATCGGCAAACGGCACATCAATGCACGGCGCTGCAGACCGCGCGTTGAAGCGAATGCACTGAAGCTGGCCATCAGGGGACAAATCAATGATCGGGCGGCGCGACTGCAAGGCCACTCCGGCGCTGCCGCTATAGGAAAATCGCATTGGATAGCCCGCCAGCAGGGCAAACCCGCGCGGGTTTTCGCCGCGCAATCGCAGGGCCGCGGCAAAGCCGTCAACGACCATGTTTTCGCCGCCCTTTGCCGAGTTTTCGAGGCATGCCAGCACCTGCAAGGTTGGCACTGGATCGCGGTAGGGGTTGTCGGTATGCGCCTGAAGCCCCAGTCCAGTGTACGCTAGATTGACGGGGTTCACTTCGGTGCGGACCTCGAACAGGCGACCGTAGTTTGTTTCGCGCACATAGCCGAACAGATCGACGATATCGAATAAGCCGCCCTCGCGCGGGGTCATGCCTGTGACCTTGGCAAACCCATAACGGCGGATCGCGGCCAGCCAGTCGCGTCGCGCGGTTTCATACGTTTGCAATTGCCCCAGATCGCCCGTCGGGATCGCCGTGTTCAGGGCGCTGTCCCACGTGGTCGCATGGGCGGGCAGGTGGCCCGTTTCGGGCTGGTCGTCACGATCGTAGACGTGGTCGTGCAGCCAACGCAGCGGCCATGCGCAGGCCTTCCCATCGGGGCCGAAGGTGACATGCAACTGCCCTTCGCCAATCCGCGCAGCAGAGATCGACAGGTCCGCAAGGATATCCGCCAGCGTGATCAACCGTTGCCCGTTTCCAGCGTCGCGTGTGGCTGGATCAAGCGCATTATCGCGCAGCCAGACCGCGTGAAACCGCGCGTCAGGTGCACCGTCATGCAAGCGCAGCACCGTGCCGTCTTCGCTCAGCTCAACTTCGCGCCACATATCGGCCTCCGGTTACTTGCGGTTAAACACGATCACATTGCGGCCTGCCTGGCCGGTTTTGGTATCGGCAATGGCTTCGTTGATCTGATCCAGCGACCAGCGGCCGGAAATAAGCTCGTCCAGTTTCAAACGGCCCTGTTGATACAGGTCCACCATCCAAGGGATGTCGCGTTTGATCACTGTATCGCCCATCTTTGATCCAATCATGGATTGCCCAACTGCCGCGAAATTTCCGGCCTCATAGGTTGATGTCGCGCCCGTCGCGGGCATTCCGACCATGATCACCTTGCCGCCGCGGGCAAGGTATTTCGGGGCCACATCGTATGCCCCTGCTGCACCCACGGTCACCAGAACGGCATCTGCGCCGCGCCCCATCGCGTCTTTGGCATCGCGCCACGGAGTATCGCCAGTCGCCAGCACACCATCCGTCGCACCAAAGCCGCGCGCCATCTGCAATTTCTCTTCGGACATATCCACGGCAACGATCCGGCGGGCACCGGCAATGCGCGCGCCTTGGATTGCGTTCAATCCAACACCGCCCGCACCGATCACGACAACGTCCTGCCCTGCGCGCAATTTCGCGGCGTTCACCACCGCGCCAACACCCGTGATCACACCGCAGGCCAGTAAGGACGCGGCCTCCATCGATATGGATTCGGGTATCGTCACGACTTGGGACTGATCGACGACGACTTTTTCGGCGAAGGCCCCGCAGGCCATTGCCTGATGCAATTTCGATCCGTCCGGCATGGTCAGCGGGCCATGATCGCCGTCATATCCGGTTTCGCAAATTACTGGCGTGCCAGCGCTGCAGGACGGGCACGTGCCGCAGGCGCGGATCAAGGTCACGACAACAGGGTCGCCGATCGTCAGCCCCAGCGTGCCCGCACCAAGTGCTGTGATCCGCCCTGCCGCTTCGTGCCCATAAACTGCGGGCAGTGACCCGCCCCAGGCGCCTTGCGCATAAGAAATGTCGGAATGGCAAATGGCCACGGCATCCAGCGTCACTTCGACTTCGCCCGCGATGGGCGCGCGCAGGTCAACGGTTTCGATAGATAGTGGCGCGCCAAAGGCGTGGCAGACTGCGGCTTTGATCTGGGCCATGCGCCCCTCCCTGAAAAATTGTTACGTTCAGAGTGTGACGCCAGCCCTTTGCCTGCAAGCGCGAATTCGACAAACGCAGGTCGCTTTACGTCTTGGTCTGCGAGTTGGTGCGGTCAGCATGAAAAATCGCGATGCAGATTGCCACAAGGACGGCGGACAACAAGAACGGCGCGCCCGGAAAAGAGCTGTCGCCACCGGATGTGAAATACCAGAACGTTTGTGTCATCAGCAGCGGTGCAATGATCGTCGCGATCGCATTGATCGAGGTTAGCGCGCCTTGTAATTCACCCTGTTGATCGTCGCTTGCAGTGCGCGACATGATCCCCTGCATCGCGGGTCCTGCTATTGACCCGACAGCAGTCAGCGGTGTCAGCGCCAAGGCAATCCAGCCGTTGGTGACAAAAGCAAGTGCCGTAAACGCAACCACATCAACGCCAAGACCCAAAAGAACAGCGTTGCGTTCGCCGATTTTGCGCAAGATCGGGCGGATCAGCACGCCCTGCATGATTGCAATGAAAATCCCGAACATGGCCAGTGATGCACCAATCATCCCCGGCCCCCAGCCAAAGCGAGCCTCGCCATAATAGGCCCAGATCGCGGGATACACGAAAAACGCGACCGCATAGATAAACGTCACAACCATCAACCGGCCAAGACCCGGCAATCCACCGATATTCTTGAATGCGCCCAAAGGGTTCGCGCGTTTCCAGCTGAACGGGCGGCGGATACGGTCGGTCACGGTTTCGGGCAATACAAAATAGCCGAACGCAAGGTTGAGGGTCGCCAATGTAGCCGCCGCATAAAACGGCGCGCGCGTGCCAAATCCACCCAAGACGCCACCGACCAACGGCCCCAAAACAAAGCCGACTCCAAACGCTGCGCCGATCAGACCAAAGTTCGCGGCCTTTTCCTCGGGCTTGGAAATGTCGGCCATATAGGCACTGGCAGTAGAATGGGTTGCGGCGGTAATCCCGCCAACAATGCGGCCCAGAAACAGCAGCCAGATTGCGCCCGCCACGGCCATCACCAGATAATCCAGCGCCATAACCAACAGTGCGATCAACAGCACGGGGCGGCGTCCAAAGCGGTCTGATAGATTGCCGACAACGGGGCCAAACAGGAATTGCATCACAGCAAATGCCGTGGCCAGAATGCCGCCCCACACGGCGGCATTGCCAAGGTCGCCACCGTGAATCTCGCGGATTAGCGCGGGCATCACAGGCATGATTAGCCCGATCCCCATAGAATCGAGAACGACCGTGATCAGGATGAATGTGATCGGAAGGCGGTTATCCATAGCAGTCGACTTTCTGGTGTTCCGCTCCAATTAAACCGATTGGTTCACTTTGCAAGTCATTCTTGCGTCAGCGCTACCAGATGCGCGGCCAGTCCCGCAGGGTCCGAAAAAAACGGCGAATGCGATGTGGCCATGTCGATGACCTTCCCGCCTTGCCAATCATTGGTCATGGTGCGCTGGAATACGGGTGGGATAGTGCGATCATCACTGCATTGGATATAGTGACGCGGCAGGTCGGTTGTTACGTCAGCCAGCACGGTTTCTTGTGGCAGGATAGGTTGCGGACCAAGCTGTGATATAGCCCAAGTCGCCACGTCGCTGGCCACATCGTGATAGAATTTCGCGCGCGCTTGGGTTGGATCAATGGTGAATGCCACGCGGTCGGGCGCGACCTGCACCGCTGCAAGCAAGGGCTGCGTCGGGGCCATACGCCGCATATCGGCAAGCGACTTGCCCGCGATCGGCACATAGGCGCAAAGGTAGATCAGCGCCGCAAAACGGTCGGGCGCCTTGAGCGCTGCTGCCGTGATCGGATAGCCCGCCATCGAGTGACCGACAAGGTTCGTGTCAGGCGGGGCAGCGGCGATGATCGCATCGGCGTAACTGTCCAATGTGACGTCTGCGGCTGGCGTGGGGTCATTGCCGTGCGAGGGTAGATCAATCGCGCGGGCGCTGTGCCCCAGCGCTTGCAACGCGGGGATCACATCGCGCCAACACCACGCGCCATGGCACGATCCGTGAATCAGCAGAAACTCAGCCATGGGAAATCTCTTTCAGGAATTCGCCTATGACGGTGGCATAGGCCACAGGATCGTGAAGAGGTGGCAAATGTCCGACGCGGCGCATTAACACAAAGCGCGATCCGGGGATCAAATCCGTGGTTTCACGCACCAGATCGGGCGGCGTGGCCCCGTCGTCAGCCCCCGCGATACCCAGCGTGGGCAGCCGCAATCCGCTTGTTGGGGTCCAGAAATCGGTGCCCGCAATGGCAGCACAGCACCCGATGTATCCTGCCGGATTGCATCGCATCAACACTGCGCGGGCCTGTGTCATCTTGCCAATATCCCCGCGGGGGCCGACCCAGCGCGTCACCGTGTCATCGGCAATTGCGCCGATCCCGCCAGATTTAACGCTTTCAATGCGGCCGGCCCAAAATTCTGGACGCCCAAGTTTTGCAGCCGTGTTCGACAGTACTAACCCGCGCACCAGATCAAGCCGCTTGACGGCCAAACCCTGCGCGATCAACCCGCCAATCGACAACCCGACAATCACGGCGTCACGGACATCCAAGGCCTCGCAAACCGCCTCGCAATCCGAGATCAGCGCGCCCATGCTGTAAGGCGCGGGAGGCACATCAGATTGCCCATGTCCACGCATGTCAGGGCGAATGATCCGCAGCCCTGCCGGTAGCTTGGCGACCAATTCATCCCAAATCGTGTTGTCCAGCCCCAAGGCGTGCAGCAACACAACCGGCGCGCCGTCCGCTGGCCCATCCTCGCGCACTGACAAGGTCACGCCGTCGCGTTTTATTTGATGTTGTTTCATGGCCCCTCCGATTTCGGGGCTACTTTGGCGCAGAGGCTGGCGGGGTCAACCGCTTTAGGTGGACAAGATCGGTGCGTTTCAACAAAAGAACCTCGGTCAGAACCGCCAACCCAAGGCAAAGCACAATCGCGGTGATTTCAATCGGGCTGGGCGTTGTTGATGCGGCTTTAATCGCCAGTGTCGCGCAGGCATAGCCCGTAGGTGTTTGCCCGATGCTCAGACCCATCAACAAAAGTTATCGTCGTTGTGAAGCGGTCAATACTATAGGCTCCGCCATTTGCGGTATCCCCCTCGAAAAATGCATTACCCATGGTAGTTTACCCTTGATGCAACCATACTTCCAAAAATACCGGCTAAGAAAATAATAGCCCGATAGGCTAACGATTGTTGGGCTAAAACCCAATAGCCCAACGTTGTTATCGACCTTCCGTCAAATTGCAATTGCTCTCCATATCCAAGCGATAGCCAAAAAAAACATAAATGCTGTAAAAGCCAATGAGCGCGCGAAAACTTCAGGCGGGAACTCCTTAACCGCACCTATTTTCCAGTTAAGAAACGTCAAGTTGGCAACTAACAATATCAAACCTGCCAGCAAGATGGCCTGCAAAGCTGCTCCGTAAATCAAAAAGAGGCACATCAAGATAGTTGCTGAGAATAACGCGGATGCTTTGATATTAGACTTTCGCTGGCTCATGGTTCGTTCTCAGAAAACGCCAATTCTTGCATAACTACCGTCGACCGTCTGAAACCCACGACGCTTCAAAAAGCGATTTGACCGCCTCAATTTAACGCCCGACGTCAAGTGAGGCAATATCTGCGGCGATCAGGTTCTTGACGTTGAAACTGGCGATCGTAAAACGTGTCATGCGTAATCCTTGAGGGTTTGCGCAAATAGCGCGGGGTCGACATTGCCGCCCGTGGCAACAGCGATCGTGGTGTCGGTTTGGGTGGCATCGGGGTGATAAAGTGCGGCAGCCAGCGCCACGGCCCCGCCCGGTTCCAGCACAATTCGCAAGTGGTTGAAGGCGGCGACCATCGCGCGCTGGGCTTGCGCCTCGCTTACGACCAGCCCTGCACCACAAAGCCGTTGCATGATCGGGAACGTCAGATCACCGGGACGGGGCGTGATGATCGCGTCACAAAGCGATCCATCGCGACGCGTGTTGGTTTGGATGCTGCCTGTGGCAAGGGATCGCGCCACATCGTCAAAGCCCTCGGGTTCGACGGGATACACCAGCATGTCCGGCGCATCCGCCGCAAGTGCCAGCGCAATACCCGACGTCAGCCCGCCACCACCACAACAGACCAGCACATCAGCGCTAATAATCCCAAGGGCGGCGGCATCGGCAGCAATTTCCAGACCGACTGTGCCTTGGCCCGCGATCACCTGCGGGTCGTCAAACGGTTTGATCAGCGTCAGGCCGCGATCAAGGGACAGATGTGCGCCAATCGCGTCGCGGTCATCCGTGGCGCGAATATAAAGCACCACTTCGGCCCCCAGCGCGCGGGTATTTGCGATCTTTACCGCAGGTGCATCGGACGGCATCACGATCACGCATGGCGCGCCGAATTCACGCGCCGCCAATGCAACGCCTTGAGCGTGATTGCCGGAGGAAAAGGCGATGACGCCGGATTTCAACTGTGCCGCATCCAAAGCCGACATTGCCGCGCGGCCACCCCGAAACTTGAAGCTGCCGGTGTGCTGTAGGCATTCGGCCTTAACTAAAATGCGCTTGCCCGCAATTTCATCGAGTGCCGGGGATGACAGAAAGGGCGTGTGGCGCGCGTGCCCATGCAAACGCTCAGCCGCCGCGCGGATCATGTCGATATTCATAGCAACGCCCTCCACTGGGCCAAGGCATCCAAAGCTGTAGGTTCGTCCAGAAACGGCACATGACCACGGTCGGGCACATCGGCAAAGATCATATCGGGACGGCGGCGGTGCATTTCGGCGGCAGTTTCGGGCGTCAGAAGATCGGAGTTCGCCCCACGGATCAATGCCAGCGGCAGGCCATCCAAGGCATCAAACAGCGGCCACAAGTCCGGCACTGGCTGCGTGCCGGACTCTAATACGGCATCGCGCAGTTTCGGGTCATAGCGGATCACAAGGCCATCGGGCGTTTCGCGATAGTGGTTGTGCACTTCCGCCAGCCAGCGCGCCTTTGGCACGTTCCTGAACTGCACCCAGTTGCGCGCGCGAAATTCCGCGGCCTCGGTATATGTCGCCTGCGCAGGGTTCTTGCCGATGTAGTTGCGAATGACCTTTAGGCCCGCTTCGGAAATATCGGGCCCGATGTCGTTCAGCGCAACGCCCATGAGGCGATCTTTGGCCATGGCAGCGATCACCATCGCGATCAACCCGCCGCGCGAGGTGCCGAGAATCGCCGCATTTTCCAGCCCCAGATGATCCATCAACGCGAGCGTATCCTGTGCTTCGTGTGGGATCGTGTAGGTCGCGGGGTCTGCCCAATCCGATTGCCCGCGCCCGCGATAATCAGGCCGGATCAGACGCAAGCCTGTCAAATGCGGGGCTACATGATCAAAGTCGGCACCATTGCGCGTGAGCCCTGCAAGGCACAACACTGACTGGCCGCTCCCCTCATCGGTGTAGTGGAGGCGAGTGCCATCGGCTGCGGTAAAATCGGGCATCAGCAAAGCCCTGGTATGGCGGCGAGATCGGCCATGATGTGGTGTGGTGCAGCATAGAGGCGATCAACGGGATCGCCTGCGCGATTAACCCATACGGTCTGAAACCCATAGCCTGCGGCGCCCGCAGCATCCCAGCCGTTGGAACTCACAAAAAGAACCTCGTCGCGGGCACAACCAAAGCGCGCGCCGACCATGTCGTAAACCCGCGCGTGCGGTTTGAACACGCCGACATCTTGCACCGACATCTTGGCGACCAGCATTTCGCCGATCCCGGCCGAGTCCACCGCCGCTTGCAACATTTCGGGCGATCCGTTGGACAAGATCGCGCAGCGCAAACCGCGCGCGTTCAGGCCGGCCAGGATCTGGGGCACCTCGGGGAAGGCAGGTAATTCCCAATACAACGCAAGCAGGCGTTCGCGGGTTTTGGGGTCATTCAGCCCAGCGGCCTCCATTGCCCAATCAAGCCCGTCCTGCGTAACCTGCCAGAAATCGCAGTGCTGATCTGCGACGGCGCGCAGCCATGTGTATTCCAACTGTTTACGCCGCCAATCCTGCGCGATTTGTGGCCAGACTTTTGCGAGATCTCCGCGCCCCGGTTCAGCCGCCGCGATGCGCGCAGCGGCGGCCACATCAAATAGCGTGCCATAAGCGTCAAAGATGCAAGTCGTGATGGGCATGGTGGCCTCCATTGGCTCGGGTAAAAACTCGTCCAAACTTTGACACGGGGCGGGCCAAGGGGAAAGGGGCGGCGGCCATCGGTTTGCAATCAAGGCGCGGGGGCACTACCTAAATGCCATCGCAACCGGGAACCTGCGCGCCGCGCGGCCCCGAAATTCACCCTTTCAACTTAAAAGAGGCTCTATGACGCAGGTCAAGAACGGCGACACCGTGCGCATCCACTACACGGGAACACTCACTAACGGCGAAACCTTCGACAGCTCCGTGGGTCGGGATCCGCTGGAATTCGTGGTCGGCTCCGGTCAGATCATTCCCGGCCTTGACGCGGCCCTTCCCGGCATGGCCGAGGGAGACAAGAAGTCCGTCGATGTAACATGTGCTGACGCATATGGCGAAACCGATCCCGCAGCACTTCAGGCGATCCCGCGCGCTGACATTCCAGCCGACATTCCGGTCGAGGCAGGCTTACAATTGCAGATGCAGACACCGCAGGGTCAGGTCGTGCCTGTGACCATCGCCGAAGTCAGCGAAACCGAGGTCGTTCTGGATGCCAACCACCCGCTTGCTGGCAAAGACCTGAACTTTGCCATCGAAGTGGTCGGCGTCGACGCCGCCTAATCACTTTAGGTTCCGCGCGGCTTGGCCCTTAAGGTCGGGTCGGCCTGCGTGGGGTCTTCGGGCCATGGATGGCGTGGATATTTGCCGCGCATATCCTTGCGCACGTCTTGGTATGACGTGGCCCAAAACCCCGGCAGGTCCATCGTGACCTGCACGGGACGGCGCGCGGGTGACAGCAGCTCCACCCGCAGCGGTGTCTTGCCCACTGTCGGATGGCGCGTCACGCCGAACATTTCCTGAATGCGCACAGAGATCGTCGGAAAATCGGGGGCGTAGTCAATAGCCACTCCGTTGCCCAAAGGTGTTTTGAACTTCGCAGGCGCGTCGCAATCCAACCGCTGGGTCTGATCCCAATCCAAAATCGCGCGCAGGGCGGGCAGGAGATCAAACTTGCGCCAACCTTCGGCGGTTTTCACACCAGTCAGATGCGGCAGGAGCCAATCCTCCAAAGCATCCAGCAAGGCCTCTTCGGACATGTCGGGCAGATCACCGCTGCCCTGCAACAACATCACCCGTGCACGAAACAGCGCCGCAGCACCCGTGATCTGCAAACCCAACTCGCGTACCCCGTCTAGCATCGCGCGCGCAATCATGCCTGGGTCTGCACCTGGCCAGTTGCGATCATCCAAGATCAGCGCGCCAAGGCATTCCTGTTGCCGCGTCAACACGCGGCGTTCACGGCGCGACCAAAGGCATACATCGCGCCATGCGATCTGATCGCCAAATTGGTCTCGGACCTCGGAATCGGCAATCGGCAGGGCAAGCCGGATACGCGCCTCGCGCCCGTCACCATCCAGATCCGTCGCGACGATCAGGCGCTGGCAGGCCAGTGGATCGGCGTTGTCGAACACCGCACCTTTGCCACCAGACAGCACGTAACGCGGGGCATCGCCAGCACGGCGCAATCCGATCCGGTCGGGGTAGGCAAGTGCGGCACAGGCGGCGTGACTGGTCGGGGTATCCAACACAGGGGCAAGCTTGGCCAAACGCTTGGTTTCTTGCTTGATTTGCTCCAACGCAGGCCGGTTGACCTGCGCGTCCGGCTTTGTTCGCCCGTCGATAACACGCAGCCGCAATTCCAGATCAGCAGGCGCACCGCGCAGAGGATCACGCGCCGCCATCAATGCGGCCAACGGCGCTGCCGCGCGACCAGCCGTTAGCAACATATGCCCAAGGCGCGGATGCAGAGGCAGGGCGGCGACCTTGCGCCCGTGTTGCGTGATCCCGCCTTGACGGTCCAGCGCACCAAGGCTGACCAGCAAATCGCGGGCATTGGCAAGCGCGCCGTCGGGGGGCGGTGTCAGAAACGCCAGATCGTCCGCGCCCCAAAGTGCCAGTTCCAGTGCAAGGCCCGTGAGGTCCGCCGCCTCGATTTCGGCAGGAGGAAAGGCGGCAAGCGCGCCGTCTTCGCCTTTCGTCCACAGCCGGTAACACACCCCTGCGGCCACACGCCCCGCGCGGCCTGCGCGCTGGGTCGCTTCGGCTTTTGTCACCCGTTCAGTCACAAGGCGCGACATGCCGCTGCCGGGGTCAAACCGCGCGCGCCTTGCGCGGCCTGCATCGACCACAACGCAAATGTCTTCGATCGTTAGCGAGGTTTCGGCAATCGACGTGGCCAGCACCACTTTGCGGCCTGTTTCAACCGGCGCAATTGCGGCGCGCTGAGCGGCAAAGGGCAGTGCGCCGTAAAGCGGGCGCACTGAACACTCGGGGGGTAGGGATTTGTTCAGTAAGCCTTCGACACGCCTGATTTCGCCCTCGCCGGGCAGAAACACCAGCACGCCGCCCGTGCTGTCGGCGACGGCCTGTCGCACCAGTTCGGCGGTCGCAGTTTCAAGGCGGGTTGTTTTCGGTGTGGGGCGGTCCAGCCAGCGGACGTCCACCGGATAACTGCGGCCCTGCGATGTGATCATCGGCGCGCCATCCATCAGCGCGGCCACTGGCTCTGCATCCAATGTCGCCGACATCGCCAGCAAGATCAGATCGGGGCGCAATGCGCTGCGGACCTCAAGCGCCAATGCTAGCCCTAAGTCGCCATTCAGGGACCGCTCGTGGAATTCATCAAAGATCACCGCGCCGATGCCCGTCAATTCCGGATCACTTTGAATCATGCGGGTCAGGATGCCCTCGGTCACGACCTCGATCCGCGTTTGTGCACAAACCTTGCTATCACCGCGCATCCGGTAGCCCACGCGCGTGCCGACAGCTTCACCCAACTGCTGTGCCAGCCGTTCGGCGGCGGCGCGCGTGGCAAGGCGGCGCGGTTCTAGCATCACAATGCGCCCTTTTGTCAGCCCCGCGTCCAGCATCGCCAAAGGTACGCGGGTCGTCTTGCCGGCACCGGGCGGAGCCTGAAGGACGGCGCGGCCATGTTCACGCAAAGCCTTTACCAGTTCTGGCAGGACGTCGTCGATGGGAAGGGTATCGGCCATGCATGGGTTGGACCCTGCACGGACGCCCTTGTCAATCGCGGTACAGGCCATCACGATCCGCGCAAACCAAATCCACAATCTAAATCAAGGAGCGCCTCTTGCGCGATATGTCCGCCTCGGCCGTCATGATGGGCCTTTTGGCCGCTTTTGTCGGCTATGCATCGTCATTTACGATCGTTCTAGCGGGGCTGACTGCTGCGGGCGCATCCGAAGCTCAGGCCGCAACGGGGCTGCTTTTTGCGACCCTTGGCATGGGGATATGCATTATCGGGCTGCCTGCGATCACGCGCATTCCTGCCGCTGTGGCGTGGTCCACGCCAGGGGCGGCGTTTCTGGCGTCCAGTGTCGTGCTGCCGGGCGGGTTTGGCGGAGCCGTTGGCGCGATGATCCTGACCGCTGGATTGATCGTCTTGACGGGGATCGTGCCTGCCCTTGGACAGATCGTTGCGGCGATCCCGAAACCGATTGCAAGTGCTCTGCTCGCGGGTGTGTTGCTGAAACTGTGCCTTGCGCCTGCTATCGGGTTAGGGGTCACGCCGTGACTGGTGCTGCCGGTCTTGGCTGCTTGGGTCGTTGGCATGGCGCTGCACCGCTTGGCGGCGACGCCTGTGGCGGTGGCTGCCTTTCTGGTGGTGCTGGTCGTGACACCCGACGCGACGGCCATGCCCCCGCTTGCGGCGCTCTCCCTGCCAGAGATGTCTTTGGTCCCTCCAGTGTTTACCATGCGTGCGCTCATCTCGGTCTCGCTGCCGTTGTTCCTCGTGACCATGGCAGGGCAAAACATTCCCGGTTTCGCGGTGCTGGAAATGAATGGCTACGTTGTCACGCGCCAGTCGTTCTTGCGCAAAACGGGATTAATGAGTCTGCTGATCACCGCCGTTGCAGGGCTGGCGCTGATCCCGGCGCTTGTCAGGTCATTGTCCGCGGCATTTGCAGATAAATCCCAAACCGAGGCCCCCGCGCTGACTTTTGTGATTGCTGCCAGCGGGATGACCCTGCTGGGGGTCAGCGGCGCGTTCTGGGGCGTCTTGGTGGGGGTGCTGATTTGGACCGTGAAACGCCTTCGGCCCTAGACACACCGCCTGCGTCGCGCAATGAAGGGGCATGACGTTGATTGATGATCTTACCAAAGGAATACGCGCCGGTGAACGCCGCGCCCTGGCCCGTGGCATTACGCTAGTGGAAAGCGCGCGCGCCGATCATCGTGTACAGGCCGCGCAATTGCTGGCGGCCCTTGGCACCGGCAAACAAGCGCTGCGGATCGGGCTGTCAGGCACGCCCGGCGTTGGTAAATCCACTTTTATCGAGGCTTTCGGGCTGATGCTTACGGGACAAGGGCTGCGCGTTGCTGTGTTGGCGGTGGACCCGTCCAGCGCGCGGTCCGGCGGGTCGATCCTTGGAGATAAAACGCGGATGGAACACCTTAGTCGTGATCCAAATGCGTTTATCCGTCCATCCCCAAGTCAGACCCAGCTTGGCGGAGTCGCGCGCCGCACCCGCGAGGCGGTGGCCCTGTGCGAGGCGGCGGGATTTGACGTGGTACTGATCGAAACCGTGGGTGTGGGCCAATCTGAAACGGTCGTCGCTCAAATGTCGGACTTGTTCGTGCTGTTGCTTGCCCCTGCGGGCGGGGACGAGTTGCAGGGCGTTAAGCGCGGAATCATGGAAATCGCCGATCTGATCCTTGTGAACAAGGCCGATGGCGATCTGAAATCCCAAGCCATGCGCACTTGTGCAGATTATTCGGGCGCGCTGCGACTGTTGCGAAAACGCCCCGAAGACCCCGAAGGATACCCCAAAGCGATGGCTGTCTCGGCGCTTGAAATCCAAGGTTTGGACACAGCCTGGGGTGAAATGCAGACCGTGATAAACTGGCGGCGTGATAATGGGGTTTGGGCGCAGCGGCGCGGTGAGCAGGCCCGCTATTGGTTCCACGAAGAAGTGCGATTGCAATTACTTGCGCGACTGGCCGACGATCCGGCGATGCAGGCGCGAATGATTGCTGCCGAAGCAGAAGTCGCAGCGGGCCGCGCGCTTCCGTCTGTGGCGGCGGCATCCGTGGTCGATCCGGCGTTTTCAGCCAAGACTTAACGGTAATGCACTTTGCAGGCCAATTCGCGCAAAACACGTGCCATGCGGGTTGACGGCCCCAAGGAATCCTCGTAACTCCCGAAAACCGAATTCACGACCTTGCGAAGTGCAAGGCCAAAGCCGTTTGAAACGGGGCCGCGGACCGATCCGCGCAACCCGACAAGACAAGGATACGAGATATGTCGCGCCGCTGCGAATTGACCGGAAAAGGGCCGATGTCTGGCAACAATGTCAGTCACGCCAAGAACAGAACCCGCCGTCGCTTCTTGCCTAACTTGCAAGATGTGTCGCTGATGTCCGATGTGCTGGGCCGCACGTTCAAGCTGCGTATCTCGAACGCTGCCTTGCGCACTGTGGACCACCGCGGTGGCTTTGACGCATTCATGGCGAAAGCCAAGGACGTTGAATTGTCTGACGGTGCATTGAAGATCAAAAAAGAGATTGCCAAGGCGCAGGCAGCCGCCTGATCCTTTGCGCATGACAGTTTCAGGCCTGATGGTTCGCCCATCGGGCCTTTTGCGTTTGGAGCTGGTGTCATGTCGGTGGCGATCCGCCCTGTGTTGACAGGTGATATTGCGGACATGCTCGACATGATAACGGCCCTTTCGGCCCATCATGACGATGCTGCGACCGTCACTTCTGTTGAATTGGAACGCGATATTTGCGGCCCTGATCCGTGGGCTATTGGGCTGATCGTACGCGATGTCACTCGCGCGGTCGGCTATGCGATCCTGTTGCGGCTGATCTGTCTGCAACGTGGTGAACGCGGGTTTGATATTCACCATCTTTACGTGGTCGATGACCTGCGCGGGCAGGGGGTTGGGCGGGCTTTGATCATGGCGGCAGCCGATACAGCGCGCGCCTATGGCTGTAGTGATCTGCGGATCAGCGCTGCCCCGACGAATACAGACGCCCAAGCCGCCTACCTTGCCTGTGGTTTTGCCACGGCGCCCAATAGTGCGGCGTGATTCCTGATGCCGCTAGGGCAGGCGAGGGTCGCGACCTCCTGACGCTTTTCACCCCTGATCGGCTATGCTAACCAACCCCCATGACGTTTGTACGCCCCTTTGTTGCGATCATCCTTGCGCTGCTGGTGACCCTCACCAGCCAGCAGATGGCGGTTGCACGAGGGCAGGCAGCTGTTGCGGGTGAAATGGTGCTTTGCACCGGGCTTGGCAGTGTTGTCACGGTCAACGTGGATGCCGACGGTCAACCGACCTGCCCTGCGCATATCTGTCCCGATTGCGCGCTGTCATTGATGTTTGCAGTGGCCGATCCGGCCCTGCCGACAACGGCGCTGACCCTGCGAGCTGTGACCTATGTGGTGCGTGAAAACACGATCAGCTATCTGCATCCAGCAGTGGCACCCTTGGCCAGAGGTCCACCGTTGTCCGTCTGAAAACCATTCCCATTCAGATACTTATGACAACGATAGGACACAACATGTCACTTAAATCGACACTTATTGCGGCTTCGGCTGCTTTCGTTTTCGCCCTTCCTGTCCTGGCTGACGGCATCGAAATCCACGACTCATACGCGCGTTCGACCGGTGCGATGGCCCAGGCCGGTGCCGCCTTTATGGTGATCCACAATAGCGGCGACACCGATGATCGCCTGATCGCCGCCTCCTCTGATGCTGCTGTGCGTGTCGAGTTACACACCCACATCGAGGACGAAAACGGCGTTATGCAAATGCGCGAAGTTGAAGCCGGATTTCGAGTGCCCGCAGGCGGCGATCACGTTCTGCAACGCGGTGGTGATCACGTCATGTTCATGGGGCTGACAGGCCCGTTTGTGGAGGGCGAAATGATTACCGTCACCCTGACGTTTGAACAGTCCGGCGAGGTGACCGTGCAAATCCCCGTCGATCTAGAGCGGATGCCAATGATGATGGAAACCATGGGCAGTGACTTGGATCACAGCGACATGGATATGAAAAACCACAGCAACTAAGCGCCGCCGACGGGCGACCTAAGGGCGGCCCGTCGCGGGCGCCCTTTTCCGTACGCATTTGCGCAAATCCCAAGCCGTGCCAGCATTGGGGCATTAAACGCAGGGGATTTGCAATGCACCGGCCATGGCACTTTTGGGCGGCCGGGATATTGTCCTTGCTTTGAAGAGCGGGTGGCGCGTTTGAATATCTGATGGTGCAGGCCAAAGTGTCGTCATTCCTTGCCAATTTCACCCCCCGAACAACTGGTGTATTTCGCGAGCTACCCCACTTGGGCCGTTGCCACATGGGCCACGGGCGTGTGGCTTTTTTTGTGTTGGGATCGCTGTTCCTTCTGATGCGCAGCCGTTTTGCCAGCGCGGCGTTCTTTGTCGCGCTGATCGGGATTTTGGCGACATCAGTCTTTAGTTTCGGGCTGTCCGAGGTCTCGATGATCGACTTAGCAGGGCCAACGGTTGTGATATTTTCGGCCGCCGTTTTTGTCCTGATCGGGGTGTTATGGCTCTATTCCCGCGCCATGACGCGGCGGGGGTATCTGCGCTAGCCACACATCGCGCGCGACTGATCCACGAATGACTGATAGCGCTGCCAGAACGCCTCTGTGCTGGAATCATCTGCTGTGCGGGCCTCTTGGGCGCGGTCAGGATCGCCAAAGAACGACGCCGCGCGCGACATATCACTGCCCCGTAAGGTCTGGTTCGCCGCCGCCTGAGCGCAGCCACAAAGTGCCGAATTAGCCGCCGCGCGATCCGCTGCAAGGCAGGCACTGCTGATCTCGCCGGTTGCGCTTTGTGTGTTGCCACGACCGACGCGATTGCCCCCGCATGCCGTCAAAAGAACAAGTGCCGAAAGAACGATTACTTTGCGCATTGATCCGCCTCGATTTTCGGGGTTGCCCGCATTGCGCGATGTCCGCCCCTGTGTGCCTGCGCCGATTATGGCGGATTGCGCGAGAGGTGGGAAGGGGGGACGTTGCTGTCGCAATTGCCCCGCCCGACAGTGCTGGGTAGCGCCTGACCCTCCCCAGCCAGGAGCGCGGTTTTGCCCCCCCAGGCGCGTGCCGGGCCCGTTGCTAGGTGCCGGTTCAAGGAAAAGATCGCTAACCGGCGTCTCTAGAATCCGAGAAACCTACCAAAGATAGAACCGGTCCTATTCAGTCATACCTCTGGCGCATCAAATCCCCATTGCCAAACCCTCAAAACCGCACCATATCCCCATGTATGACTGACCTAAATCACATCCGCAATTTTTCGATCGTGGCGCATATTGACCACGGGAAATCCACATTGGCTGACCGGCTTATCCAGTCCACGGGCACCGTGCAGGACAGGGATATGAAGGCGCAGATGCTGGATAGTATGGATATCGAGCGCGAGCGCGGCATCACCATCAAAGCCAACACCGTGCGGATTGATTATGTCGCTCTGGATGGGCGAAAGTATGTGCTCAATTTGATCGACACCCCCGGCCACGTTGATTTCGCCTACGAGGTTTCGCGCTCTATGCGGGCCGTCGAAGGGTCATTGCTGGTCGTCGACAGCACCCAAGGCGTCGAGGCGCAGACGCTCGCCAACGTCTATCACGCGCTTGACGCCGACCACGAAATTGTACCCATTTTCAACAAGATCGACCTGCCTGCCTCCGATGTATCCCGCGTGGCCGAACAGGTCGAAGACGTGATCGGGATTGATACATCCTGCGCGATTGCCGTGTCTGCGAAAACCGGTGAAGGCATCCGAGAGACATTAGAAGCCATCGTGCACCACTTGCCAGCCCCCAAGGGCGACCGCGATGCGCCGCTTAAAGCAATGCTGGTCGACAGTTGGTATGACAGCTATCTGGGCGTGATCGTGCTTGTGCGGATCATCGACGGTGTGCTGAAAAAGGGCGACCGCGTGCGGTTTATGTCCAACAACACCGTGCATAGTGTTGATCGCATTGGTGTTTTCCGTCCACAGATGGAAATGGCCGCCGACCTTGGGCCGGGTGAAATCGGGTTCCTCACGGCAAGCATTAAACAGGTGCGCGACACCCGTGTGGGCGATACCGTGACCCACGAAAAACGTAGCTGCGACAAGGCGTTGCCGGGTTTCAAGCCTGCGCAGCCGGT
Source organism: uncultured Octadecabacter sp. (assembly GCA_937891785.1). Classification (GTDB taxonomy): domain Bacteria; phylum Pseudomonadota; class Alphaproteobacteria; order Rhodobacterales; family Rhodobacteraceae; genus SW4. The sequence goes on along the minus strand of CALAGN010000150.1, from coordinate 1,017 downwards.
CGTGTTCTGTGGCTTGTTCCCGGTTGATTCAGCCGAATTCGAAGACCTGCGCGATGCGATTGACAAGCTCGCGTTGAATGACGCGTCGTTTAGCTTTGAGATGGAAACCTCTGCCGCGCTGGGCTTTGGCTTTCGGTGTGGGTTCCTTGGGTTGTTGCACCTTGAAGTGATCCGCGACCGGATCGAGCGCGAATATGACATAGACCTGATCACCACCGCGCCGAGTGTGATTTATCACGTGCATATGCGCGACGGGACGATGCAACTGCTGCACAACCCTGCCGATATGCCCGACATGACCCATGTGGAGCACATTGAGGAACCGCGCATCAAGGCGACGATTTTGGTGCCCGACGAATACCTTGGTGACGTGCTGAAGTTGTGCCAGGACCGCCGTGGTATCCAGCTTGACCTGACCTATGCGGGCAGCCGCGCGATGGTGGTCTATGACCTTCCGTTGAACGAGGTTGTGTTTGATTTCTATGATCGCCTGAAATCCGTAACAAAGGGTTACGCATCGTTCGATTATCAACTGACGGGTTACCGCGAGGACCAATTGGTCAAAATGTCAGTGCTGGTGAACGACGAACCCGTCGACGCCCTGTCGATGATGGTCCACCGCGACCGCGCCGAACTGCGGGGCCGCGCGATGGTCGAAAAGCTTAAAGACCTGATCCCCCGCCACATGTTCAAAATCCCGATCCAGGCGGCGATTGGCGGCAAAGTCATCGCCCGCGAAACCCTGTCTGCCATGCGCAAAGACGTAACCGCGAAATGCTATGGCGGCGACGCGACGCGGAAGCGCAAGCTGCTGGACAAGCAGAAGGCGGGTAAGAAGAAGATGCGCCAGTTCGGGTCAGTGAACATCCCGCAGGAAGCTTTCATCAGCGCTCTCAAAATGGATTCTTAATCCATTTTGAGCGTGATGAAGTCGGCGGGCGAAAGAGATTGGTCCCAAACCAATCATAACCGCACTCGGGTGCGGTTATATTAGTCGGGCTCAGGATGGATGGGTGA
>CALAGN010000149.1 GCA_937891785.1 uncultured Octadecabacter sp. | reverse complement strand
CCGCCATGATATGCCGCCTACTTCAGACCATCACCAACTTTCGGGCATAACTCGCTACCTTCCAAGCGGATCACAATCAATATGTCACCCGCCGACCTTCCCAAAGAAGGCTCGCATTATGACCTGCCCATCGCCTTGGCGCTGTTGTCGGCCCTCGACATTATCCCGCAAGACAAGGCCGAAGAAACGATGTCCCTTGGTGAACTGTCGCTGGATGGATCGCTGGTTTCGGTCGCCGGCGCGCTGCCCGCCGCGATGACAGCCGCGAGCGAAGACCGCACGCTCCTGTGCCCACAGGCCTGCGGGGCAGAAGCCGCATGGGTCGGTGCGGCCAAAGTCATCGGCGCGCGGTCATTGGCAGATGTGGTGCGCCATTTCAGCGGGCAAGCGCTGATCGCCCCTGCAACACCGGGCGAAGTGACACGCCCAACTCGCACCCGCGACCTTCGGGATGTCAAAGGGCAGGAGCGCGCCAAACGCGCACTGGAGATCGCAGCGGCTGGGCGGCACCATTTGCTTATGGTCGGTTCTCCCGGGTCGGGAAAATCAATGCTGGCCGCGCGCCTTGCCGGTATCCTGCCGCCCCTTGATCCGGTCGAAGCGCTTGAGACGTCGATGACGCCATTCGCTGTCGGGGCTGCTGGATGAAGGCGGAATTAGCCGCGAACGCCCATTTCGTGAACCCCATCACACCGCATCAATGGCAGCGATCGTCGGCGGTGGACGCGGCGCCAAACCGGGCGAAATCAGCCTTGCCCATAACGGCGTGCTATTCATGGACGAATTCCCCGAGTTTTCCCGCGCCGTGCTGGAATCCCTGCGCCAACCGATTGAAACCGGCGATGTCGTCGTCGCACGCGCTAATGCCCACGTGCGCTATCCATGTAAATTCATGCTGATCGCCGCTGCAAACCCCTGTAAATGCGGCTATCTGGCCGACCCAGCGCGGGCTTGCGCGCGCGTTCCGCAATGCGGCGAGGATTATCTGGGACGCATCTCCGGGCCACTCATGGACCGCTTCGATTTGCGGGTCGAAGTGCCACCAGTCGGCTTTTGCGACCTCGACTTGCCAGCGTCTGGCGATGGTTCGGCCGATGTCGCGGCGCGGGTGGCGGCGGCGCGTGATATTCAGTCGGCGAGGTTCAAAGATCACGACACACTTCGCGTGAACGCAGACGCCGAAGGCGCCTTGCTAGAAGAAATCGCCACGCCAGACAGCCAAGGGCGCGCGCTCCTGACGAAGGTGGCCGAACGCTTTGGGCTGTCCGCGCGGGGCTATCACCGTGTCTTGCGCGTGGCCCGCACGATCGCCGATCTTGAAGGGGAAAGCGACGTGCGCCGACCGCATGTGGCCGAAGCGGTGAGTTACCGGTTGGCATTGTCCAGCGAGGTTTGAACGAATACTGCGGTGTCGCGCAACGCCGCGCGCGCCTCGGGGATCCAGCCGTCCATGATCTGCCAGACATGCGGTGCGTCCTCCCAGATATCAAGCTGACACGCGCCGCCTGCATCATGCAAAAGCGCTGCCATCCGGCGCGCATCATCCAGCAATACTTCACCACTCCCGACTTGAATAAAGACGGGCGGCGGCGCGACATACCGCGCAAAAAGCGGCGATATACGCGGGTCATTCGCTTGCGCGCCGTCCATATATAATTGCACCGCCTCGCCCATTCGTTCCACGGGCAACAGCACTTCGGTCTCGACAAATGCCTGCATGCTTTCACCGCTCAGCGTCAAATCCGTCCACGGTGAAAACGCAAATGCGCAAGCCGGAGACGTGCCACGTTCCGTCAGATGTGCCAAGAGCGCAAGCATCAGCCCGCCACCCGCACTATCTCCGCCAAGCACGATGTTTTCCGGGTCATAACCACGCGCGATCAGATGATCCCATGCCGCCACCGCGTCTTCGAATGCCGCCGGAAACGGGGCATCTTTCAGCAAGCGATAGTCTGGCGCTGCGACACGCAATCCAGTCAGCTTTGAAAGCCGCCCAAGCATACCAGAATGACTGGTGCCGCTACCCGCGACATAAGCACCGCCATGCAGATAAAGCAGGGCGCGGCGCGCGTGGCATTTGCCGACGCTAAGCCATTGCAGGGTCGGGGTACCACTTTCAGTCAAATGGCACATGAACGGGGGACGGCGGAAAACCCGACGGGCGGTGCGTTCAAACTGACGCGCAGCAGCAACAGGTGTCGTTAGGCGGGTCAGCTTTGGCCGCGCGATCACGCGCATCATCAGCGACATTGCCCGCATGCGCAGGCTTGGCGCGGTACGGTCAGGCGCGGCGGCGTTCAATCGCTTGCCATATTTTTTCGGCGATGTTCGTGCCGTCAAAACGCTCCAGTTCCTGAATGCCGGTCGGCGAGGTCACGTTGATTTCAGTCAGCCAGTCGCCGATCACATCAATCCCGACAAAAACCTGACCCTTTTCTCGCAAAAGCGGTCCGATCCGCGCGCATATCTCAAGATCACGCTCGGTCATATCTACTTTTTCGGCGCGTCCGCCCACATGCATATTCGATCGCGTTTCACCTTTGGCAGGCACACGGTTGATCGCGCCAACAGGTTCGCCATCGACCAGAATCACGCGCTTGTCGCCCGCCGCGACGGCAGGCAGGAATTTCTGCATAATCAGCGGCTCGTTGTTGATGCCGGTAAACATCTCGTGCAGCGAAGCAAGGTTCCCGTCGGCCTCGGGAAGTTTGAAAACGCCCGCACCGCCGTTGCCATAGAGCGGCTTGAGGATGATATCGCCATGCCGCGCGCGGAATGCCCTGAGAGTATCAAGATCACGCGCCACTGCGGTGGGCGGCGTAAGATCAGGGAAATCCAGAACCAGCAGCTTCTCAGGGTAGTTACGCACCCAAAACGGATCGTTGACGACCAATGTGTCAGGGTGGATGCGATCCAGCAGGTGGGTCGTCGTGATATAGCCCATATCAAATGGTGGATCCTGGCGCAGCCAAACCACGTCGAAATCAGCAAGATCAACCTCTGCCTCGTCGCCGAGCGTGAAGTGATTGCCCACTTCGCGGCGCACCGTTAGTGGCCAACCGCGCGCGGTAATGCGCCCCTCTTGGTAGGCGAGCCGATCAGGTGTGTAATAAAACAGGGAATGTCCCCGCGCATGCGCTTCTTCGGCAATGCGGAAGGTGCTGTCAGCGTTGATGTTAATCGGCCCGATCGGGTCCATCTGAAACGCAACTTTAAGGGTCATCGCGGGCATCCTGTGGCTAAGACTTGCCAGACTTAGATGGCGCAGTGCTGCCATAGGTGCAAGGCGCGCGTGCTAGAATTCCTGAAAGGCGTTTTCAAGAATCGCTATTTCGCCGACGTCGTTCACAGTTGCCAGATCAAACTGCACATCGGTCAACTGCCCCCGTGGCTGTGTACCCAGAAATTCGGACGCGGCCATGCTGATCCGGTCCATCTGACGGCGCGACAGGCTTTGTGCGGCGCGCCCATGGCTGCAGCTTTTCTTGACTTCCACAAAGATCAGCCCGTCGCCGTCTGCGAGGATCAAATCAATCTCGCCGCCCTTACCACGCCAACGGCGCTGCACCACCGAACGACCACGCCGCACGTAATCCCGCGCAACTGCGTCTTCGGCACAAAGGCCCGCGTGATATGATGTGATCCCGCTCATTCGTCACTCTCTAGTTTCAGGGCAGCTTGATAGACATCACGCCGCGCCAATCCGAACGCACCCGCGACAGCCGTTGCTGCATCTTTCACCCGCATCGTTTTCATCGCATTACGCAAGGCAGCCTCGATCTCATCATCGCCCGTTTCACGGCCATCACCGCGATCAACAAGCACAACAACTTCACCCCGAAGGGGGGCATCGCCAATTGCCAACGCCAGTTCACCCAATGTGCCGCGCAGCACTTCTTCGAACTTTTTGGTCAACTCGCGGCATACCACGCCTGACCGTCCGGCCCCCAAGGTTTCGCACATCGCAGTTAACAATTTGCCAACTCGCTTGGGTGATTCGTAAAAAACAAGCGTCGCGCTGACGTCGGCGAGTGCAGCCAATTCCGTGCGCCGCGCCGCCGCCGTGGTGGGCAAAAACCCAACGAACAAAAACCGGTCGCTCGGCAGGCCAGACACCGTCAACGCAGCCAACACAGCCGATGGCCCCGGCGCACCAATGATTTGAAATCCTGCGGCAATCGCGGCGCGGCCAAGCGCGAAACCCGGATCAGCGACCAAGGGCGTTCCGGCCTCGGACACATAGGCCACCGATTTTCCAGCCGCGATTTCTGCCATAAGCCGCGCCCGCACGTTTTCGGTACTGTGATCGTGATAGGCCACAACCCGACGCGACCCCAATGGCACGCCATGTATGTCCATTAGCTTGCGCGCCGTGCGGGTGTCTTCGGCGGCAATCACATTGGCGCTGGCCAGAATATCAAGCGCCCGCAGCGTGATATCACGCGCAGCGCCAATCGGTGTGGCAACAAAATATAGGCCAGCGGAGAGTGGCTTGGTTTCAAAAATCATGACTCGACCCTTGTGCCCTCTGCCCTATTATGGTCCCAGCAAGGGCGTGTATCGTATGAACCGCCCAGCTTTGCGCACCAATGCGCCACCAGAAGAAGTGAGATAGTCTATGTTTACCCGTTTGCCCAGCCTGCGCAAAGCTGCCCTTAAATTGTTTGCTGCAATGTCCCTTGTCTGGCTCGCAGCTTGTGATCCTTCGATGATGAGCGGCGGTGGTAGCAGCCCAACTGTTGATCCAGGCGCGACGGTGCAGGTTGCGCTTCTTGTTCCGGGCGGATCAGGTCTGGCGACAGACGGTTTTCTAGCACTGAACCTTGAAAACGCAGCCCGTATGGCGATTGCCGACCTGAATGGCGTGGCGATCATCCTGCGTGTTTACAATACCGCAGGCAATCCCGATCAGGCTGCAGCAATGGCTGCGCAAGCAATCAATGACGGCGCCAAGATCATAATTGGCCCACTTTACGCAGAGGCCGCAAATGCCGCCGGTCTTGCCGCGGCGCAGGCTGGCGTCAGTGTTTTGGCATTCTCTAACAACACAACAATTGCCGGCGGCAATGTGTTCGTGCTTGGTGCGACTTTCGATAATACCGCCAATCGCTTGGTGCGCTATTCAACCGCGCAGGGGCTCGACCGTATCCTGATCGCACACGCTGATGATCTGCAAGGCAGCCTTGGCCGTGATGCCATCGTTTCTGCGGCGCGCGGTGCCGGTGCGACGGTGACAGGCGTGCAAAGCTATGCCTTTAATCAAGACGGTATTTTTGCAGCCGCTGGTCCCATTGTCGCAGCGGTTGGTGCCACTGGCGCAGAAGCCGTATTTGTTACCGCCGGCGTAAATGCTGACCTGCCGATCCTTGCCACAGCGCTTACTGATCGCGGGATCGACACCGAAGCAACGCCGTTGATAGGCCTAACTCGCTGGAATGCCACCCCCCAAGCAATGGCCCTTCCCGGCCTCCAGAATGGCTTTTTTGCTCTACCCGACCAAAGCAAGATCGCCTCGTTTGAAAGCCGCTACGCCGCAATTTATGGCGAAGCCCCCCATCCATTGGCCGGTCTGGCCTATGACGGGATTGCCGCGGTCGGCGCGCTTGTGGCTGCAGGCAATCGTGATGCCCTGACAGCGGCCGCACTGACCCAGCGATCCGGCTTCCAAGGCACCAGTGGTATCTTTCGCCTGCTGCCAAACGGCACAAACGAGCGCGGCCTTGCGGTCGCACAAATCCAAAATAGTCAGGTTGTCATCGTTGACCCAGCTCCTAGAAACTTTGGTGGCTCAGGGCTCTGACGCCCTTCCCACTAGCACAGACCCGATCAGCACGGACCCTGCGACACCGGACAGCTTTCTCTGCCCGCCGCAGTCAATTTTTGATGCGCCGGCGGTCGCCGCAGCGCTTGAAGCCGCGCTCGTGGATCAAACCGATCCTAAAGCGATCCGCGCTGCGGTCGTGGCGGTTCTGGCCGTGGCGCAAAAACGCGGACACACGGCAATCGCCGAAAGCTTTGCGGCAGACCCGTTCGCCGCACGCCCGACGACGCGCGCCTACGCTTGGCTGACCGATCAGATCGTTACATCAGCGCTGGGCGTGGCCTTGGATCATCTGCATCCCAACCCTAATCCAACCACTGCCGAAAACATCTCAATCATCGCCGTCGGCGGTTATGGGCGCGGCGAGATGGCGCCCAAATCCGATGTCGATTTACTATTTCTCACGCCCTACAAGACCACCGCTTGGGCCGAGAGCCTGATTGAATCGCTGCTCTATATTCTTTGGGATCTCAAGCTCAAGGTGGGCCACGCGACCCGCACGATCAAAGACTGCCTGCGCCTTGCGCGTGAAGATTACACAATCCGAACGTCGCTGGTCGAATACCGCTATTTGGCAGGTGATCCGGATCTTGCTCAGTCCCTTGCGGATCAACTGTGGAACGATCTGTTCAAATCTACAGCCACCGAATTCGTCGAGGCCAAACTGGCCGAACGCACGGAACGCCATCACAAGCAGGGTGGTCAACGCTATGTGGTCGAACCCAATGTCAAAGAGGGCAAGGGAGGGCTGCGCGATCTGCAAACGCTGTATTGGATCGGTAAATATGTGAACGGCGTGCGCACCGCCGCCGAATTGGTCGATGCCGGAGTGTTCACCCAAGACGAATACGACACGTTCCACGCCGCCGAGGATTTCCTGTGGGCCGTGCGCTGCCATCTGCACCTGATCACAGGGCGCGCGACCGACCAGTTGACCTTTGATCTTCAGGTCGAAGTGGCCGCACGTATGGGCTACAAGGATCACGGTGGACGTCGCGCCGTTGAGCATTTCATGCAGGACTACTTTCGCCGCGCAACCCAAGTGGGAGAATTGACCCGCATCTTCCTCACAGCACTTGAAGCGACCCACACCAAGGCCGAACCACTACTGACCCGCCTGCTCAAGCGACGCAAGAAAGCGCGCGCGCCTTATGCCATTCTGCAAAACCGGCTCACGGTCGACGACGACGCACTATTTTTGTCCGACAGTCTGAACATGCTGCGGATATTCGAAGAAGCCCTACGCACCGGCACGCTCTTGCACCCCGATGCTATGCGCTTGATCTCGGCCAATCTTGGCCTGATCGACCGCAACATGCAGAACGACAAAGAAGCGTCACGGGTTTTTCTTGGATTGCTGCTGAAGCACGGCAACCCCGAACGGGCCTTGCGCCGCATGAACGAACTGGGCGTGCTAGGCGCATTTATCCCCGAATTCGCCGCCATTGTCGCGATGATGCAATACAATATGTATCACCACTACACCGTGGACGAACACACGATCCAATGCATCAGCCACCTTGCCCGCATTGAACGCGCCGAACTGGACGAAGAACTGCCCGTGTCTGCCGCGATTATCAAGAACGGCATCAACCGCAAGGTGCTGTATGTGGCGCTGCTGTTGCATGATATAGGCAAAGGGCGCGACGAAGATCATTCAGTGTTGGGCGCGCAGATCGCTCGCAAGGTCGCGCCGCGTCTGGGCCTCAATCGCAAGGAACGCGAGACCGTCGAATGGCTGGTGCGCTATCATTTGCTCATGTCGGATATGGCCCAGAAACGCGATATCGCTGATCCACGTACTGTGCGCGACTTTGCCAAAGCTGTGAAAACCAAGGAACGGCTGGATTTGCTGTGTGTGCTGACGGTCTGCGACATTCGCGGCGTCGGTCCCAACACATGGAATAACTGGAAAGCATCGCTGCTACGCGCCCTGTACCGCCAGACCAGTCGCGCCCTTGAAGAAGGGATGGAGGCGCTGAACCGTGAAGAACGCGGCACCGAGGCCAAGAAAAATCTGCGCGCCGAACTGACCGATTGGGACGAAAAAGACCTGCGAACCGAAATGGCGCGCCACTACCCGCCCTATTGGCAGGGCCTGCATGTGACCGCCCACGCGGATTTCGCCAACCTGCTGCGCGGAATTGCCGATGACGAAGTCCGCCTTGAACTGACGCCTGACCCTGATCGCGACGCTACCCGCGTTTGCTTTGCCATGGCGGATCATCCGGGCATCTTTAGCCGGATGTGCGGTGCGTTGGCGCTTGTGAGGGCCAATATCGTCGATGCGCGAACGTTCACATCCAAGGACGGCTACGCCACTGCCGCGTTCTGGATTCAAGACACCAGCGGCCACCCCTATGATCCAACTCGCCTGCCCCGTCTGCGCACGATGATCCACAAAACCCTTCTGGGCCAAGTCGTCACTGGCGAAGCGATGAAGGACCGCGACAAGATGAAAAAGCGCGAGCGTGCGTTCAAGGTTGCGACCTCCATCGCCTTTGATAACGACGGCTCGGAAATCTATACCATCATCGAAGTCGACACCCGCGACCGCCCCGGCCTTCTGTTCGATCTGACCCGCACATTGGCGAACGCCAATATCTATATCGCCAGTGCCGTGGTCGCGACCTATGGCGAACAGGTGGTCGATACCTTTTACGTCAAAGACATGTTCGGCCTGAAATTCCACGCCGAAAGCAAACAAAAGGCGCTGGAGAATAAACTACGCGAGGCGATTACGCTGGGTGCGCAAAGGGCGCGATCCTAAGACTGCGGGTCCGGCACAGGAAAGACCACGTCGTAGATCCAGTTAAAGGCAAACGTATAGATAAGGTAAAATACCGAAAACGATACATCCATGATGACCGCTTGCCACAACCCGACCCCAAGCCGCCAAGCGATGTAGGGCGCAAGGACAGTCAGCAGGCCCAGTTCGAACAGCACCGCATGCAAGAGCCGATGGACAATCGTTTTGCGCACATCCCCGCGCAGACGTAGCATCGCGCGGTCAAACCAGATGTTATAGACGTAGTTCCACAGGGTCGCGATTGTTGCACTGACCAGTGTGACGACAGCGATCTCGTGCAGAGGCATCCCAAATCCCCACGCGCCCAGCGGGGTCACAAGGATCAACCCGATTACCTCAAAACTGATCGCATGACGAATACGGTCACGGGTCGTGCGCATGGGCTCTCTTTTGGGTTGCGGTTAGGATCGTGCTGCACAAACGGTGCAAACTCCATGATAGAGTTTGCACGGTCTTCCCCCTAAAAGGAGCCAAGTGCAACCCGCACAGGAGGCGGCAACAAGTGACGTTAACACACGACATCAACCCGATGCCCGCATTTGTTGAAACGGCACGGGCAACCCGCGACCTGCGCGGGGCCTTTGACGCCCGCCCGGATTATCAATGCAACGACTGGCTGGATTGGATTACCCGCCCGAAACGCGATGATACGCGGCAACGACGGCTGGAAAAAATGCTGACAGAGCTTGCAGACAGACACGGCTACATGGGAATGAAGTGCCAACCCAAGCCCAGCAAGGACGCACCCTCTTGAAACCTATTCGCCTTGTCTCAGGCTTCTTGACCGTTGGCGTCTGGACCATGTTTAGCCGGATTTTGGGCTTTGTGCGCGACATCATGATCGCCGCCTACCTTGGCACAGGCCCCGTGGCCGAGGCGTTCTTGGTCGCGTTCAGCCTGCCCAACATGTTCCGTCGCTTCTTTGCCGAAGGCGCGTTCAACATGGCCTTCGTGCCGATGTTTTCCAAGAAACTTGAAGGCGGTGATGACGCGCGAACCTTTGCGCGCGATGCTTTCACGGGGCTGGCGACGATCCTGATTGTGTTCACCCTATTGGCCACCGTGTTCATGCCATTCCTTGTCATGGCCATGGCCAGCGGGTTTCTGGGCGACGAACGCTTTGATCTGGCCGTCGACTACGGACGCATTGCCTTTCCCTATATCCTGTTCATCTCGCTTGCTGCCCTCTTGTCCGGCGTGCTCAACGCCACGGGACGGTTTGTGGCCGCCGCCGCGGCGCCCGTGCTGTTGAACCTGATCTTTGTCGCGGCGATTTTGCTCGGCAACAGGCTTGGCTGGCCGGTCGGCGATACGCTCGCTTGGGCTGTGCCGCTCGCTGGGATCGCGCAATTGGTGTTGGTCTGGATTGCCGCGTCACGCGCAGGGTTCCGCCTGATCCCGCGTCGCCCGCGCATGACACCTGACCTCAAACGCCTCGCGATTATTGCCGCACCTGCCGCATTGGCCGGTGGAGTCGTGCAGATCAACCTGCTGGTCGGTCGCCAAGTTGCTAGCTTTTATGACGGGGCCATCGCGTGGCTCTCTTATGCGGATCGCCTTTATCAATTGCCGCTGGGCGTGGTCGGCATTGCCATTGGCGTGGTGCTGCTGCCCGACCTGTCGCGCCGCCTGCGTGCAGGTGATCTGGCGGGCGGGCGTGATGCGTTCAACCGCGCCTGTGAACTTAGCCTTGCCCTCACGATTCCGGCCGCGGTTGCGTTGATGGTCATCCCGCTGCCGTTGGTTTCAGTGCTGTTTCAACGCGGGGCGTTTGGCGCTGATGATGCCGCCGCCACGGCACTTGCTGTCGCGGTTTACGGCCTTGGCCTGCCCGCGTTTGTGATGCAAAAATCTCTGCAACCGCTATTTTTCGCGCGCGAAGACACGCGCCGCCCGTTCTATTATGCTATCGCCTCGCTGGTGGCGAACGCGGGCATCGCCTTTGGGCTGTCACCATACATTGGCTATATCGCCGCCGCGATCGGGACCACGCTGGCAGGCTGGGCGATGGTTGTGTTGCTCTGGCATGGATCACGCGACATGGGCGAAGCCGCGCATTTCGACGCCCGCTTCAAACGCCGCATCTGGCGGATCATTGCCGTGTCACTGCTGATGGGAGCAATACTTTGGGCGCTGACGCTGGTTATCGGGCCGTTCCTGGCAATTCCCACATGGCGCTACGTCGCACTCGCGACCCTCGTCTTGATCGGGATCACTGCGTATTTCACGCTGGGTCATGTCCTTGGCGCATTCCGGTTAGGTGAATTTAAACGGGCGATGCGCCGCTAACGCCGCTGGCGCAAGCGAACAACAAAAGCGCGCCAGCCCCCCGGTGACAGGATCGGTGCAAGCACCAAGCCAATCACAAAACCCGCGATTTCTGCGATCCATGTAGGGCTTGATCCGAATAGCATCCCGTAAACCAGCATGATCCCCAGCAGCACGACAATCAGCGAAAACGCGCGGAGCTGGTTTTCACCCATCCGCCCCAAGGTCAGCCACATCAAATAGGTATAGGCGCCGATAAAGCCGTAAACCGGTGCGAACACTCCGATCAGCCCCACATTACGCGGTGACGTCAGACCATAAATCAGCGCCCCGCCAATCGCGCACGCCAGAAACAGGATGATCATGGCGGCAGGGTGAAACACCTCGCCAACATATTTACCAAGGGCCAGCAGCAACACCGTGCCCCAAAGCGCGTGGGTAAACGAACCATGTACAAACGGATAGGCCACAAAGCGTTTCAACAAATCAAAGCTATAGTTCCCCTGATCCACGATGACTTCGACCACACGCGGGGCCATGCCATAATCCTGAATCGCGGCTGGCCGCCAGCCAATCCCCGTGCGCCCGCCAAGCCAGCCCTGATCGGCCAAACTCAGCACCGCCTCGATGCCGATGACCACGACAACCAGCGCCAGAATGATCGGCGGGATCGCGTTGAATGGGTTTTCACTGCTCATGGGGCATAGTCCTTTGGTTGACGGCCTCTTGCGCCATGGGTAAGCGAGAGGGAACCCGAAATCCAGCCCCGGACATGATCATGACAAATGCGACATTCACCCCCCGCGTCTTTTCCGGCATCAAGCCGTCAGGTGGCCTACAACTTGGCAACTACCTTGGCGCGATCAAGCGCTGGGTGGACATGCAGGCCGGCGATTTCGAAAACGTCTATTGCGTGGTCGATATGCACGCGATCACCGTTTGGCAGGATCCCAAAGACCTGACAAACGGCACACGCGAAGTCGCCGCTGGCATGATCGCTTCGGGCATTGATCCGGCCAAATCGGTGCTGTTCAACCAATCCCAAGTCTCTGCCCATGCCGAACTTGGCTGGATCTTCAACTGTGTCGCCCGCCTTGGCTGGATGAACCGGATGACGCAGTTCAAAGACAAAGCTGGCAAGAACGCCGAGAAAGCCTCGCTTGGGCTTTATGCCTATCCATCGCTGATGGCCGCTGACATCCTGCTTTATCACGCCACGCACGTCCCCGTGGGCGAGGACCAAAAGCAGCATGTTGAACTGGCGCGTGATATCGCCAACAAATTCAATCACGACTACGGCGTTGATTTCTTTCCGATCACCGAACCTGTGATCGACGGCCCCGCCACCCGCGTAATGAACCTGCGTGATGGCACCAAGAAGATGTCCAAATCAGGCGACAGCGACATGGAACGCATCAACATGACCGATGATGCCGACACGATCGCCAAGAAATTCAAGAAGGCCCGCACTGATCCTGCGCCTTTGCCCGAAACCGTCGAAGGACTGGCCGAACGCCCCGAAGCGCGCAACTTGGTCGATATCTACGCGGCATTGTCAGACACGACTCCGGCTGACGTGATCGCGCAATATCCCGGCGCTGGCTGGGGCACGTTCAAACCGGCGCTTGCCGATTTGGCGGTGGAAAAGCTGGCACCTATCAGCACGGAAATGGCCCGCCTGATGGCCGATCCTGCCGAGATTGACCGCACGCTGGCAGCTGGCGCTGAAAAGGCCCGCGCGATTGCTGCACCGATCCTCGCAAAGACCTATGACATCGTCGGAATGTTGCGCAGCTAGCGCAGGGCGTCTGTCTGAAACAGCTTCACCTTCAGCCCGCCAAACGACACGGGCGGGCCAACGGGTTTAAACGGCAGGCCGGATGATTTCGCCAGCCCGTTGTCCGATGTCACCATCCCGACGCGCCAACCTTTAAACCGCTCCAGCAGGGTCTTGCCCAGCGCGCCGTAAACCGCAAACAGCAACTTTTTGTCACCGATGCGCGCGCCGTAGGGCGGGTTGACCATAACCAGTCCCGGTGGGCCTTCGGGCCGCTGCAAATCACTCACGGCGACGCGGATGAATTGAGTGCAATCGGTGACACCCGCGCGCGCGGCGTTGGCTGTGGACATGCGGATCGCGCCATCATCGCGGTCGCTGCCAAAAAAGCGGAGCGACGGCTGCGTTGTTGTCTGATGAGCGCGCATCGCGTCCCATGCCGTTGCATCAAACGTCGCTAGTTGTTCAAACGCAAAATGGCGCGACCGACCCGCATGCAAACCCGCGGCAATTTCCGCCGCTTCAATCACAAACGTGCCCGACCCGCACATCGGATCAACCAACGGCTCGGACCCGTCATAGCCACATTCGCGCAAAAACATCGCCGCCAAATTCTCGCGCATCGGCGCTTTGCCCACGGCCTCTTTATGGCCGCGCTTGTGTAAACTTTCGCCTGATGTATCGACGGAAAACGTGCACATATCGTCGTCGATCCGCAGCTTCAGCCGGATCGGTGCATCGGCGGCAATCGTCGCGCCCAATTCCTCGACCAGCGCCTTTTCCACGCGTTGAACAGCGGCGCCTGCGTGATATATTTTCGACGCCTTACAGGTCGCTTCAACCTTCACAGGCACATCAGCGCGCAGCACGTCGCCCCATGGAAATTTGCGCGACCGCTTATCAAGCTGCGCCAGATGGAACGCCCGAAATTCACCGATTCGCGCCAATACACGCCCTGCCCCACGTAGCTGCAAATTTGCGCGCCAGACCTCGGGCCAATCACCTTGCACGGTCACGCCACCCGGCGTCACGACAGGGTTTGCGAAACCACGCGCGACAGCCTCGTCGCGAAGTGTATTTTCAAGGCCGGGGGCGGCCACAAGGAATATATCAAACATGCCCGTGCCTACCCCCAATCAGGTGATCTTACGAGGGGGTATCGCCGATCTTATCCTGCGTTTGCGTGTCAAAATCGCCAGCATCATGGCGTTCACGCAACTGCATCGCCGGATCACCAACCCCCTTGTTCACCATCCGGCCCCGCTGCACCGCTGGGCGCGCGTCGATCTTTTCAGCCCAAGCGACGACGTTTTTATAGCTGGCAACGTCCAGGAATTCAGCCGCACCATACTGGCGGCCCAAAACCAACTGCCCATACCACGCCCAAATCGCCATATCAGCGATCGTATAGTTAGCTCCGGCAATAAAGGGATGATCCGCCAACTGGCGATCCAGCACATCTAGCTGGCGCTTGGTTTCCATAGCGAAACGATTGATCGGGTATTCGAAACTTTCAGGGGCGTAGGCATAAAAATGCCCGAAACCGCCGCCCAAATATGGCGCCGATCCCATCTGCCAGAACAACCATGACAAGCATTCAGTGCGCGCAGCCAGATCTGTCGGCACGAAATGCCCGAATTTTTCCGCAAGATACAGCAGGATCGCGCCGCTTTCGAATACCCGCTGGGGTGGCGTAACAGAATGATCCATCAGCGCCGGTATTTTAGAGTTCGGGTTCGCATCTACAAACCCGCTACCAAACTGATCGCCTTCACCGATGTTGATCAGCCAGGCATCATATTCCGCATCTTTTACACCCAGCGCGAGCAATTCTTCGAGCAACACAGTCACCTTGACGCCGTTGGGCGTGGCCAGCGAATAAAGCTGCAACGGATGCTTGCCAACCTGCAGGTGCTTGTCGTGGGTTGCGCCTGCAATGGGGCGATTGATGCTGGCGAACTGGCCACCGTTTTCTTGGTCCCAAGTCCAGACTTTGGGGGGCGTATAGGTCATGCGTCATCCTTTGCGTGGCTAGGGGGACAATTGCGCCCGCTTGGTCAGGTTTCAAGGGCTGTCTCAGCATTCCTTGCACTGGACCTTCCCCATTCCCTCGCCTAGCTTGCCCCAAAAGCGGAGTACAGCATGGCGACGGGTACGAATATCACGACCTACTTTAACGGCGCATGGCATGACGGCGATGTGGCGATCATGCGGGCTGCGGATCATGGCACATGGTTGGGCAGCACCGTATTTGACGGGGCGCGGTTTTTCGATGGGATGTGCCCTGATTTACAGGCGCATTGCGCGCGCGTGAACCGCTCGGCCAAGGCATTGATGATCACGCCAAACGTCAGCACCGATGATATGGTTGCTATCGTGCGCGAAGGGCTTGCGCTTTATGCGGCCAACACGCCGGTTTACATCCGTCCGATGTATTGGGGCATCGAGGCCGGCTTTAGCGCAATCGTGCCAAAAGTGGGCGGCGAAACTGGTTTTGCGATCTGCCTTGAAGAAATTCCGATGGCCACCCCCCAATCATCAACAACGCTCACCACAACGCAGTTCCGCCGCCCGGTCATGGAAAGCGCGGTTGTGAATGCCAAAGCGGGCTGCCTTTACCCCAACAATGCCCGCATGCTGGCCGAGGCACACTCCAAAGGCTTTGGTAACGCACTGGTCGCGGACGCCATGGGCAACGTTGCCGAAAGTGCCACGGCCAATGCGTTCATGGTCAAGGACGGCGAGGTTTTCACGCCGATCCCAAATGGCACGTTCCTTGCCGGAATTACCCGCGCGCGTCACATCTCCAACCTCGCCAATGATGGCGTTAAGGTGCACGAAGCTGTTTTGACATTCGACGATTTCCGCAACGCAGATGAAGTGTTCCTGTCTGGGAATATGTCCAAAGTTACGCCCATCACCGCATTTGATGCGCAACAATACCAGATCGGTCCCGTCACACGACGCGTGCGGGACTTGTATTGGGATTGGGCAGCGTCGGCCGGATAACAACGCGCAAACCCGTTGCCAGCGACGCGCTGCTGCGCCACACTTGCCGCGAACAAAGGGGACCGTCATGCGTAAATTCTTGGTCGTGCTGGATGAAAGTCGCGAATGCCTGAACGCGATGCGGTTTGCCGCGATGCGCGCCGCGAAAACCGGCGGCGGTGTGGCTGTTTTGTCCATTATCCCGCCCGATGAATTCAATCACTGGATCGGTGTCGGCGAAGTTATGCGCGCCGAAGCACGCGAGCGGATCGAGGTGCATTTCGAGGTGTTTGCCAAGTGGATGCGCGACAAGCAGGGCGTTGATCCACAACTGATTATCCGCGAGGGCGAACCCGTGCCCGAAATCATGGCGCAGATCGACGAAGACCCCGATATTGGCGTTCTTGTTCTTGGGGCGGGAAGCGACAAAAAGGGCCCCGGCCCCTTGGTGACCCAACTGACCCGCAATTCCGGTGCCTTGCAGATTCCTATCACCATCGTGCCCGGCGAGATGTCCAAAGAACGGCTCGAAGCGATTACCTGACACTTTATCCGTCTGAAAACATGTCATTTTCCTCGCGTCTGCATGAGAAAACGGAAACATCACTACATAACAAAAATGGGTGTGGATTTTCTGCGTGAAAAAGCCCAGCGCCCGTGGCGCCGTCGGTCAAATCAAGGGGGGGCACGCCCAACCGCAATGACGTGATCGCCGTCCTCAAGGTCGACGGCCAGATTGTTGCGACCCAGTATTACGACGTCGATCCTCGTTAAACGCTGAACACCTCCCACTCTAAAGCAAGGCCGGCCCATCGGGGTCGGCCTTTCGGTTGCCAGTTAGAATCGTTCCAAACCTTGACTTCGCGGGTCCGCGAGCGCATATCAGGGGCCTGACAAAAAAGGTTGGTCCCATGTTCATACAAACTGAATCAACGCCGAATCCGGCAACGCTGAAATTCTTGCCCGGCCAGACTGTTCTGGCATCAGGCACCGCTGATTTTGCGAGCGCCGACGCCGCAGCGGCAAGCCCCCTTGCCCAGCGTATCTTTGCTGTTTCGGGAGTGGCCGCAGTGTTTTTTGGTGCGGACTTCGTGACAGTCACAAAGGCCGAAGACGCCGATTGGGACCACATCAAACCGTCAGTTCTTGGCGCGGTTATGGAACACTACCAGTCCGGCAAACCCGTGATGGAAGGCGAGCAAACTGCATCCGGTCATGCGGAACATACTGGCGAAGATGGTGAAATCGTCAACCAAATCAAAGAATTGCTTGATACCCGTGTGCGTCCGGCTGTAGCGCAAGATGGTGGCGACATCACGTTCCACGGTTTTGACCGCGGGATCGTTTATCTGCACATGCAGGGCGCTTGCGCTGGCTGCCCGTCATCCACGTTGACCCTGAAGATGGGTATCGAGAACCTGCTGCGCCACTACATCCCCGAGGTGGTCGAGGTGCGGCCAGTCGCGGCCTGAGCGGACGCGCAATACGCTATGCGGCCCAACCCAACACTCCTCGCATTTGACACATCGGCGGCGCATTGTGCCGCCGCTTTGCTGTTGGATGGCAAGATCACAACCCGAATTGACCCAATGGCGCGCGGGCAAGCCGAACACTTGATGGTTATGCTGGGCGACGTGCTGGCGCAGGCGGATATCGACTGGTCCGCACTCGATGGTGTCGCTGTCGGTATCGGGCCAGGCAATTTCACCGGCATCCGAATTTCCGTATCTGCAGCGCGCGGTCTGGCGCTTGGGCTGGGCAAACCTGCCATTGGTGTGTCGTCTCTTGATGCGATGGCCCACAATCAACCCCGCCCATTCACCGCCCGCCTGCCTGCACCGCGTGATCACCATTATGCGCAGGTTTCCAACGCGACTGAAACGGGCACGCCTTCGCTTGAACCAGGTGCAGCCGTGGCCCCCGACCCGACCATGCTGATCACCAATATCGCATTGATCGCCGCTGATCGCCTTTCATCCGGCACCCCGATTGCGCGCCCTGCCCCGCTATATCTGCGCCCCGCCGATGCAGCACCACCTAGTGACCCTGCGCCGCTGATCTTGCCGTGACACCCGCAGCAGCAGCCCGGCTTTATGCGCGCGCCTTTCACAAGTCGCGCCCGTGGCAAGAATCCGAGTTTGAAGCCCTAATCGGCGACCCCCAAGTGATTCTCTGTGGTGATGCCTTTGCCATGGTTATTGCGCGCATTGTGCTGGACGAGGCCGAAATCCTGACCCTCGCGACCAATCCCGACCGGCGCCGCCAAGGCTTGGCACGCGCCGCATTGCAGACCTGCGAAACGCAGTTGCGCGCCCATAACGTACAAAGCGTGTTTCTTGAGGTCGGCGCCGATAACCTCGCCGCACAGGCGCTTTATAGAGGCTTTGGCTATATTCAGGCGGGTAAGCGCGCGAATTACTACCGCCGCAGCGATGGCGTGGCCGTTACTGCATTGATTCTTCGCAAAGACCTTGCGGCCAACTGACCCCACGTCACTACCGGCCGAATCTCGCGAACATGTCGTTTCGGTGGGCCAAAACCCAAAAAGAAGTTGACCCTTCCCGCCGCGCGTTGCCTTATCTTGCGATGCTGACTTGATCAGCTCACTTTTCGCGGGGGCGGCGGGAAACCGGACACGCCCAAAAAATCAAAGACCTAGGAGACAAAAATGACCCTCATGACTAAATTTCTTAGCGCTTCGGCTGCTCTAGCCCTGACGGCTGGCGCTGCAATGGCCGACCCTGCCGTTCTGTTCGACCTTGGCGGCAAGTTCGACAAATCCTTTAACGAGAGTGCCTTTAACGGCGCTCAGCGTTGGGCCGAAGAGACCGGCGGTTCCTTCAACGAAGTCGAGATCCAATCCGACGCACAGCGTGAACAGGCGATCCGCCGTTTCGCAGAAGCTGGCAACAACCCTATTGTGATGGCGGGCTTCTCGTGGGCCTCCGCACTTGGCGAAGTTGCTGCTGACTACCCTGACACCAAGTTCCAGATCATCGACATGGTCGTGGACGCGCCAAACGTGCGTTCGATCGTCTTTGCCGAAGAGCAGGGTTCTTATCTGGTCGGCGTCGCCGCTGCGATGGCGTCTGAAACAGGCACTGTCGGCTTTATCGGTGGCATGGACATCCCGCTGATCCGCAACTTTGCATGTGGTTATGTGCAAGGCGTGTTGGCTGCGAACCCCGACGCGACCGTCATCGCCAACATGACAGGCACCACGCCTGCCGCTTGGAATGATCCGGTAAAAGGCTCCGAACTGACACTTGCTCAGATCAGCCAAGGCGCTGACGTTGTCTATGCAGCCGCTGGTGGCACAGGTGTTGGCGTCCTGCAAACCGCAGCCGACGAAGGCATCCTGTCAATCGGCGTGGACAGCAACCAGAACTACCTGCACCCAGGTATGGTTCTGACATCCATGCTCAAGCGCGTTGATAACGCGGTTTATGACGCATTGATGGCTGGTGACGCGCTTGAGGCTGGCTTTAACGTCATGGACCTTGCCAACGGCGGCGTGGGCTATGCACTCGACGAACACAACGAAGCCTTGATCACTGACGAGATGAAGGCCGCACTTGATGCAGCATCTGCCGGCATCGAATCCGGTGCGATCATGGTTCACAACTACAACACCGACGAGGCCTGCCCCGTCTATGACTTCTAAGTCAAACTAGACCGGCCAAATCAAATGGGGCCGCGCCAGACCATGGCGCGGCCCCACGCATACCTAGCAGCGGAAACTTTCATATGTCCGATATCGCCCCCGCAATCGAACTCAAAGGCATCTCCAAGGCCTTTGGCCCAGTCCAAGCCAACAAGGACATCGCGATCCGCGTGATGCCTGGCACAATCCATGGGATCATCGGCGAAAACGGCGCAGGAAAATCCACGCTCATGTCGATCCTCTATGGGTTCTACAAAGCCGATAAGGGCGAGATTTTCATTGGCGGCAAAAAAACAGTAATCCCCGATAGCCAGGCGGCCATCGCTGCGGGCATCGGCATGGTGTTCCAGCACTTCAAACTGGTCGAAAATTTCACCGTCCTCGAGAACGTGATCCTCGGGGCCGAAGATGGGGCGATGCTGCGGCCCAGTCTGGCCAAAGCCCGCCGCGAGCTTAAGGCGCTGGCCGAGGAATACGGGCTGCACGTTGAACCGGATGCGGTGATCGAAGATATCGGCGTTGGCATGCAACAGCGCGTCGAAATCTTGAAAGCCTTGTATCGTCGGGCTGACATTCTGATTTTGGACGAACCTACCGGCGTCTTGACCCCTGCCGAGGCGGATCAATTGTTCCGCATCCTCGAGCGTCTACGCGAAGAGGGTAAGACGATCATTCTGATCACCCACAAACTGCGCGAGATCATGGAAATCACCGACACCGTCAGCGTTATGCGGCGCGGCGAAATGACCGCGACTGTAAAAACCGCCGGCACCAATCCCGCGAAACTGGCCGAATTGATGGTCGGGCGCAAAGTGCTGCTGCGCGTTGATAAGGCCCCCGCCAAAGTTGGTAATAAGGTCCTTGAGGTGCGCGACCTCAACATCACCGACAACAAAGGCGTGCACCGCCTTAAGGGTGTTTCATTTAACGTGCGCGCTGGTGAAATCCTTGGCATCGCCGGGGTGGCCGGTAACGGGCAGTCCGAACTGCTCGAAGTGCTTGGCGGCTACGAAAAAGCCACCGGCGAAATCGTGGTGAACGGCCAAAAGATAGACCTTACTGGCCGCAACTCTGACGGTCAAAGTCGGCGTGCTCGCGGTATTGCCCACGTCCCCGAAGACCGCCAGCGCGAAGGCCTGATTATGGACTTTTTCGCTTGGGAAAACATGGTGTTCGGCTATCACCGCGATCCGAAATACCAGCGCAACCGCCTGCTGATGGATAATGCCGCGATAAAGGAAGATGCCGCTGGCAAGATGGAACGCTTTGATGTGCGCCCGCCTGATCCATTTCTGCAAGCCAAGAGCTTTTCCGGCGGCAACCAACAAAAAATCGTCCTCGCCCGCGAAATGGAGCGCGACCCTGATCTATTGCTGATCGGTCAGCCCACACGCGGCGTCGATATCGGTGCAATTGAATTCATCCACCAGCAAATCATCGCCCTGCGTGATCAAGGCAAAGCGATCCTGCTGGTCTCGGTCGAACTCGAAGAAATCCTGTCCTTGTCCGACCGGATCGCTGTGATGTTTGACGGTAAAATGATGGGTGAACGCCTGCCTGCTGACACCGATGAAAAAGAACTGGGCCTGATGATGGCCGGTATGACCAAGGGGGAGGCCGCGTAATGGAAAAGATGCCACAATGGGCTGACGTCGTTCTGGTGCCACTGGTCTCGCTGCTTTTGGCGTCGATCATTTCGGCGTTTGTGATCCTTGCGATTGGCGAAAGCCCGTGGGCCGCTTTGAAGTTGATGGTCAACGGTGCGCTCGGCTCCAGTTATGGCTGGGGGTACACGCTTTATTATGCCACCAACTTTATGTTCACCGGTCTTGCCGTCGCCGTCGCGTTTCATGCGCGCATGTTCAACATCGGTGGTGAAGGTCAGGCCATCTTGGGCGGTTTGGGCGTGGCCCTTGTCTGCCTTTACATACCTTGGCCACATTGGTCGCTGGCACTGATCGGCGCGACGCTGGGGGCTGCGTTGTTCGGGGCCGCTTGGGCCCTGATCCCGGCATTCCTGCAGGCCAAGCGCGGCAGTCACATCGTTATCACCACGATCATGTTTAACTTTATCGCCGCCGCTTTGCTGAACTACCTTTTGGTGAACCAACTCAAGGCGCCGGGCATGGAACCGGCCACACCAAAATTCGCCCAAGCCACACACCTCCCGTCATTTCAGGACATGTTCAGCTTTGGGGATACGGTTTTGTTTCGTGGCACGCCTGCCAACGTGGCGTTTTTCGTCGCAGTGCTGGCCTGCATTGCAGTCTGGGTGCTGATCTGGAAAACACGGCTTGGCTATGAAATTCGCGCGTTCGGACATTCCGAATCCGCAGCCAAATACGCAGGGATTAGCCCGACAAAAATTATCGTGGTGTCGATGCTTATATCGGGCGGTTTGGCAGGCATGATGGCCGTCAATAACGTCATGGGCGAGGCCGAACGCCTTGTTCTCAACGCCGTCGAAGGCGCGGGCTTTATCGGCATCGCCGTGGCGCTGATGGGGCGCAGTCATCCGTTTGGCGTGTTCTTGGCAGCAATCTTGTTCGGGTTCTTGTATCAGGGCGGCGCGGAACTGGCGCTATGGACCAGCATCCCGCGCGAAATGATTGTCGTCATTCAGGCGCTCGTGATCATGTTCACCGGCGCGCTTGATAACATGGTGCGTGCACCGCTGGAAAAGGCGTTCATCGCCTTTAGCAAATCACACGCCAAGGCGGAGGGTTAATCATGGATCTCTTGTTCAACATTCAGGTCTGGGACTCGACCATTCGCCTTGCCACGCCGCTGCTGCTGGCCTGCCTTGCGGGTCTGTTCAGTGAACGCTCTGGCATTTTTGACATCGGGCTTGAGGGCAAGATGTTGGCCGCCGCATTCATGTCTGCCGCCGTCGCCTATACCAGCGGTAGCGTCTGGGTTGGTCTGCTGGCGGGCATCGGTGCGTCCTTGGCGCTGTCGTTGCTGCATGGCTTGGCCTCTATCACGTTCCGCGGCAATCAACTGATCTCGGGTGTTGCGATTAACTTCCTTGCGGCGGGTCTGACGGTCGTCGTTGCGCAAAGCTGGTTCGCCCAAGGCGGGCGCACCCCACAGCTTGCCGGTGCTGCACGATTCGAGCAGATCGAGCTACCATTTGCTTCGGCCGTGGCCGATGTGCCATTCATCGGCCCGATCTATGCCGATCTGATATCAGGGCACACGATCCTTGTTTACTTCGCCCTGCTTTGCGTTCCCGCAACATGGTGGCTGCTTTATCGCACCCGCTTTGGTCTGCGCCTGCGCGCGGTCGGTGAAAACCCTGCCGCCGTCGATACGGCCGGTGTGTCCGTCATTGGCCTGCGATTCTCGGCCGTGATGATCTGCGGCGTGTTGTGTGGCATTGCCGGCGCCTATCTGGCGACAGGCCTTCAGGCAGGCTTCACCAAGGACATGACCGCGGGGCGTGGCTATATCGCGCTGGCCGCGCTGATCTTTGCGAAATGGCGCCCATGGTATGCCCTGTCTGCGACGATCCTGTTTGGTTACCTTCAGGCGATCGCCCTGCGCCCCGACCTGATCGAAAGTTCGTTTGGCTTTGAAATCCAGGGCCAACTGCTTGATGCGCTGCCGTTCATCATGACCGTGGTCATTTTGGCAGGGTTTGTCGGCAAAGCGATCCCACCACGCGCTGGCGGAGAACCCTATGTCAAAGAGCGCTAGCCTCGCGGCCCACATCCGCACCATTGCCGGTGACACACCAGTCCAAGTCGGGCTAATCCTTGGCTCGGGCCTTGGACATCTGGCTGATGCGGTGGACGGTGTCGCTATTCCCTACGGCGATCTGGACGGCTTTCCCCATGCGGGCGTCAGCGGGCACAATCCGAACCTTGTGATCGGTGATCTTGAGGGCGTGCGCGTGGCTGTCTTTGGCGGGCGTGCGCATTATTACGAAAGCGGTCGTGGTGATGCGATGCGTTTGCCGTTGGAGGTTCTGCGCGACCTTGGCGCGGACACGATGATCGCCACGAACGCCGCGGGATCAATGCGCCCCGAAATGGCGACCGGATCAATCATGTGCCTGTCGGACCATATCAACTTTTCCGGCCTCAACCCGCTGATCGGTGAAAAAACCGACGCGCGCTTTGTGCCGATGAAAGACGCTTACGATCCGGCGATCCGTGCCGCCCTGCGCGCAGCAGCGAGCGGCGAAAACACTGAAATGGCCGACGGCGTCTACGCTTGGTATTCCGGCCCGTCGTTTGAAACGCCCGCCGAAATTCGCGCAATTGCAATGCTTGGTGCGGATGCCGTTGGCATGTCTACCGTCCCCGAAGTGATCCTTGGCCGTTTCCTAGGTCTGCGTTGTGCTGCAATTTCCACGATCACCAATATGGCCGCTGGCATGAGCGATGAAAGCATCAGCCACGAGCACACCAAAGCCATGGCACCTATCGGTGCGGCCAAGTTGGAAAAAGTCCTGCGCCGCTATCTACGGGACCGCGGTTGAATCCAGTTGCGGACCTAACATAGGTCCAAAAGCCGAATTGCACGGTATTTCCAACGATTTGACCGCTGTGGCATTTGACACAGTGGTAAAAGCCGCGTCTTCTAGGTAAGCGGCCATAGACAACGCCGGACCCTAGAATATGCAAATCTATCTTCCTATTGCCGAAGTATCGGTCAACGCCTTCCTCCTATTGGGGTTGGGCGGTTTGGTCGGCGTTTTGTCGGGCATGTTTGGCGTGGGCGGCGGGTTCCTGATGACGCCGCTGTTGTTCTTTATCGGCATCCCGCCGGCCGTGGCTGTGGCCACACAAGGCACACAGATCGTTGCATCTTCGCTTTCAGGGGTTCTGGCCCACCTAAGACGGAAAACCGTCGATCTGCGCATGGGAACGGTGCTGCTGATCGGCGGCCTTTTTGGTGCGGCGCTGGGTGTGGTGGTGTTCAACTATCTTAAGGCGATGGGCCAGGTCGATCTGCTAGTCAAGCTTTGCTATGTACTGTTCCTTGGCGTGGTTGGCGCGCTGATGTTCTTTGAAAGCCTGCGCGCAATCCGGCGCAGTAGGCGCACCGGCGGCGTGCCCTTACGGCGCAAACATACTTGGGTCCATTCGCTTCCGTTCAAGATGAAATTCCGCGTATCGGGGTTATATATTTCAGTCATTCCGCCGCTGTTAGTCGGCGTGCTTGTAGGTATCCTTGCCGCGATCATGGGCGTTGGTGGCGGTTTCATTATGGTCCCCGCGATGATTTACCTTTTGGGGATGCCAACCAAAGTGGTCGTCGGGACATCGCTGTTCCAGATTATTTTCGTTAGTGCCTTCACCACAATGCTACACGCCACAACGAATTTTACTGTCGATATCGCCTTAGCCGTGCTGCTGTTGATTGGCGGAGTCATCGGCGCGCAGATCGGCACGCGGATCGGCGTAAAGATGAAGGCCGAACAACTGCGTATCTGGCTTGCGATCATGGTTCTGGTGGTAAGTGGAAAACTGGCGATTGACCTGCTTGTGATGCCGTCCGAGCTTTTTTCAATTGGTGAAAGCGGGCATTCGTGATCCGTCTATTCGCCCTCATGATCGTTCTCGCCTTGCCCGCCAAGGCCGAGGAGGTCGTGCTCGGCCTTAGCCAAAACGCGGTTGCAATTACCGCCACGTTTGATGGGTCTGACATCTTGCTGTTCGGCGCCGTCAAGCGTGAAAGCCCTATCGATTTGGCCAGCGATCTTGAAGTCATAATCACCATCGCGGGCCCTTCGCTGCCCGTCACCATGCGCCGTAAGGACCGACGATTGGGGATCTGGATCAACACCGATGTTGTCGAAGTGGATGCTGCACCCTCGTTTTACGCGGTCGCAACCACAGCCCCTTTGCAAGATATCCTCGGCGATGTCGAAGACCTGCGCTACAAGATCAGCATCCCACGCGCGATCCGGTCGGTCGGCGCGCCAATGAACGTGGCAGACGCCGAAAAATTCACCGAAGCATTGATCCGTATTCGGTCGGGGAACGACCTATATCAAGTGCGCGAAGGTGTGGTGGACTTTGAAGAAAGCACGCTGTTTAGTGCCGCATTCCGCCTACCTGCAAGCCTTACCGAAGGGGATTATCTTGCGCGCATCTACCTCACCCGCAATGGCATTGTCGTGGACGATTACGAAGCAATTATTCCGGTCGAAAAAGTCGGGCTGGAACGCTGGCTCTATAATCTCGCGCATGAACAACCGCTACTTTATGGCCTGATGTCGCTGGCGATCGCCATCGCAGCCGGTTGGGGCGCCTCGGCGATCTTTACGGCCCTGCGCCGCTAGTCACCCACGCCCGATATAGGGCATTTTGGTTGCCATGATCGTCTGGAATTGCACGTTCGCCTCAGCAGGCAATTGCGCCATGCGTAGCACCGCATCCGCAACCAACCCCACATCCATCGTCGCCATGTCAGGCTGCGACTTTGCCAATTCGGCCACTATATCGGTGCGTGCATTGCCGATATCAATTTGCCCGCAGGCAATATCAAACGGCCGCCCATCAAGCGACAGCGTCTTGGTCAAGCCCGTCACGCCGTGTTTCGTTGTGGTATAGGTCACCGAGCCTTCGCGCGGCACATGCGCACTGATCGACCCGTTGTTGATGATCCGCCCGCCCATCGGCGACTGGCGGCGCATCTGGCCAAACGCGGCGCGGGCACACAAGAACATCCCCGTCAGGTTCACAGCCACTGCGCGCGTCCAGTCCGCGACCGGAATTTCATCAATCGGTGCAGCGGGCGTGAAAATACCGGCGTTGTTGAATAGAACGTCAAGCCTACCTGCCTTGGCTGCAAATTCCGAAAACGCCGCAGCAACAGCATTTTCATCCGCTACATCACAGGGCAGGACCACGGCACCGGTGCGCCCTGCCGCAATTTCCTCAAGCAATTCAGCACGCCGCGCGATCAATCCAACCTGCCAACCGTGCGCCAGAAATACCTCGGCGCAAGCACGACCAATGCCGCCGCTCGCCCCTGTGATCACGATGCTGTTGACGGTGCGTCCCCTTGGGCTTCCAACTCAAGCGGCATCGGTACGGCGCGTAGATCATCGGTGCTTAGCGTCCCAGAGGGTCGCGCCAGACGGTTGCGCACAACCCACCGCAACTGCGTTTCCGCCCGCGTGATCGCCACGTAAGCAAGCCGCTTCCAAAGCTGCGTGCCTGCCTCCATCCGGCCCATACGGCTTGCGGCATAAATGTCGGGCGCAAACACCTGCACCGTGTCCCACTGCGACCCTTGGGCCTTGTGAATTGTCACCGCAGCACCATGCAAAAACGTGGCCCCCATGCGGGCGGCAAACGGAATAAACGGCTCTTCGTCACCTTCGTGTTCGATCTTGACGATGCTGGCCGCACTGACCTGCGGATCCTCGGCACCCATCACATGTAGGCGTGAAAATCCCGGCTTTCGCCCTGGCCCAAGGTAGATAACTTGCGCACCTTTTATCAGCCCGCGCGCCTCAAGATCGAGCCGCTTTTTGCGATGCTTTGCAGGCAATTCAATCCCGTCACAAATCAGCGGTTCGCCTTCCATC
Source organism: uncultured Octadecabacter sp. (assembly GCA_937891785.1). Lineage (GTDB taxonomy): Bacteria > Pseudomonadota > Alphaproteobacteria > Rhodobacterales > Rhodobacteraceae > SW4. The sequence goes on along the minus strand of CALAGN010000149.1, from coordinate 166,061 downwards.
AGCTCGTCCACTGGCGCGCCAAAGGCGTTGCGAAACGCATGGATCAACTTGATCCGCGTCGCATTGCGCCAAACCAGACAAGGTGACCGCGCCATAAGATCGCTTTCTACCCGCTGCGCCATCACAACCCGTTCATCGCGCGCGGCGGCCTCTTGGATCATCTGTTCAAAGTGATGAAATTCAAGCGACGGATCGCCCAGTGCGTGCGCCAGATCGAGAATAGGATTGTCTGCGTCTTGGCGGTGGATGCGGTGCAGCACCAGCTTGCGATCATCTGGCAAAGTATCGAACACCATACCGCCACCCTCGCCCTTGACAGGCGGTAGCTGCGCGGGGTCACCAAACAATAGAAGCGTCGGAAAAATCTCTGTCAGGTCTTCGAACTGCTTGGCATCCAGCATCGAGCTTTCATCAACAAACCCGATATCCAGCGGGTCTTCGCGTCGCTTCCAGCCAGTGATGAAATCACTGCCACGCAAACCGGCCGCCGCAAGCGCCGCGGGCACAGATGTATTAGCCTGATACGACACCCAAGCCCGTTCAAGTGCCACATCGGTCAGCCCTTCGATTTCAGGACGATCCCCTTGTCCAGCCAGCCATTCAGCGACCTTTTCATATTCCGGATCATAGACAGGTGTATAAAGAATGCGATGGATCGTCGTCGCCGGGACGCCGCGATTGCGCAGCACACTCGCAGCCTTGTTAGTCGGTGCAAGGATCGCCAGTGTGCGCCGGTCCTTTCGTTTGCGCCCTTCCCAATCGCCGGACACAACATCAACTCCTGCATCGCGCAGCGCCTTGAACAATTCGGCCAGCAGCAGCGTTTTGCCCGATCCGGCCTTGCCTACCACAGCCAGAACTGACGACGCCCGATCGCCCGAAGGCGGCATTAACAGGTGGTCGTCGAAGTTGATGCCAGCGCCACGCAGGGCCTCGGCGATGGCGTCCCATGCTTCGGCTTGATCTTCGGAAAATTTGAGCGTGGGAGGTGACATGGCGCGACCTTATAGGGCAGGCGCAGCGCGTGCCAGAGGTCAAGCGGCCCGAGGTGCAATCAGTGGTGCATGCCCCAAGGCCTGTGACCGTGGAGTCATTCGGCGGCTTGTCGCGGCGGAATGGTTGCGCGTCCGGGCCAAGCACTATTCACTGCTCGCGTCGAACCACCGATCAAAATCAGACCCTCGGACATCGCGCGCGCAACTGCGTGGGTGGTGTTTATCGCACCCAGCTTGAATCGCCCGCTTTCGATATAGGCCCGCAGGGTGTGTTCCGAAATCGAAAGCATCTCGGCAACCTGTGCGCGCCCATATCCCATCGCCAGAAACGTGAGCGTATCGACTTCGCGCGGCGACAGCGGTTTGGGCGGATCAGGGGTGCGGTCGGCTGTAAGATCAAGCGCTTTCTTGTTGAAATAGTGAGCAATGAGAATGAAGTCGCGTTGGTTTCTTTGGGTGAATGCAGCCCAGTCATCGTCGTTGCAATTTGTGGAAATAGAAAGGATCGCGAACTGGCCGTTTGGCCCACGCGCCGGCACTGAATAGCCCTGATCGCCAATGCCATGCGCGATCGCGTCGCGTCGTAGTTCTCGGGCTTGCTTTGAAGACCAATCCAGCCGTTTCCACTCAATGGGATGAAACCGCTGAAAGCAGCCGATGACCACAGGGTCCACCCTCAGATATTTCCGATCCATATAGCGCTGCACCCAGACCGGATCGTAGGTGCCGCAGCTGTATCGTTCACCATCCGAACTGACCCAGCGATAGACGATGTGTTTCACGCTGTAATGATCGCGCAATACGACGATCAGGTTTTGGATGTCATCAAGTTCGCGAGCCTGGTTCAGCTTCTCTAGAAATGTTTCCAGTTTCAGCGCCGTCACCAATCACCGCAGGCGGTGTCCCCTTCGGCATCGGCGCAATCTCAGCCCGTGCGGCAAGCACGGTCTGCTCAAGCTGGTTTGCAAGCAACGGCAGATCGTTCTGCCGCGCAAAGGCCTGGAGGTCGGATAATACGTCGATGATCCACTTCTGTCCCATGGGCAGTCTCCTTACGAGAGATTAATTATTGATTAACAACCTATGGTAGCATCGGAGGATTAACGAAACATATTCACCAAATCGGACCCACCAGATATGAGGAGGCCCAATAACCCAACCCATTGAAACAAAAGAAGGCGCGGCCCTGATACCGGTCGCGCCCCCTTTTCCATGTTATGCGGCTCGCAGCGCCTAGCTCTTGCCTGCGGCTACGGCGTCCTCAAGGGTTCGAAGGCCCGTTCTGGGCGATTGAACCAGCACCGCCATATTGCCCGGTTTATGCTCGTTCTTGCGCATTTTGGTGTGGGCAGCAGGGATCTCGTCCCACGGGAACACTTCGGACATGCAGGGATCAAGACGGCGTTCGATCATCAATCGGTTTGCCGAGGCGGCCTGCTTGAGGTGTGCAAAGTGGCTCCCCTGCAAACGCTTCTGATGCATCCACATATAGCGTACATCAAACGTGCAGTTGAAACCTGTGGTGCCCGCACAAATCACGACCATGCCACCCTTTTTACAAACCAGCGCGGACACCGGGAACGTCGCCTCGCCGGGGTGTTCAAACACCATGTCGACGTTGACGCCCTTGCCGGTTATGTCCCAGATCGCCTTGCCGAATTTACGCGCCTCGCGCAGCCAGTCATTATATTCGGGCGTGTTCACGGTGGGCAGTTGACCCCAGCAGTTGAAATCCTTGCGGTTGATCACACCCTTCGCGCCTAGGCCCATTACAAATTCGCGTTTGTCTTCATCTGAAATGACACCGATCGCATTGGCACCCGCCGTGTTGATCAGTTGGATCGCATATGACCCAAGACCCCCCGACGCGCCCCACACCAGCACGTTCTGACCGGGCTTAAGATCATGGGGCTCATGACCAAACAGCATCCGATATGCGGTGGCGAGCGTCAGTGTGTAACACGCGCTTTCTTCCCATGTCAGATGCTTGGGGCGATGCATCAATTGCTGCGCCTGCACTGTTGTGAACTGCGCAAACGATCCGTCTGGCGTTTCATAACCCCAGATGCGTTGGCTTTCGGAAAACATCGGATCACCACCGTTGCATTCTTCATCGTCGCCATCGTCTTGGTTGCAATGGATAACGACCTCGTCGCCAACCTTCCAGCGCTTGACCTTGTCACCCACGGCCCAAACGATGCCAGCCGCATCGGAACCGGCAATATGATAGTCGGCTTTGTGCACATCAAACGGACTGATCGGGATGCCAAGACCGGCCCAAACACCATTATAATTGACACCGGCGGCCATCACCAGAACCAGCACTTCATGGCTGTCGGGTTTTTTCACATCAACCACTTCGACTTGAAAGGCCTGTTCAGGTTCACCGTGCCGCTCACGCCGGATTGTCCATGCATACATCTGTGCCGGAACATGGCCCATGGATGGGATTTCACCCACCTCGTACAGGTCTTTTTCGGGGGCGGCGTAAGTCGCGATATCTGCATTCGTATCCAAGGCCATCTCACTTATCTCCGTTCCGGATTCTCAATTATTGCCGCACTGCAGAATCAGCGCGCTAAAAACAGAACTAAAGGCGAGAAAGTAATAATGCAACGCCACGGCGGACATTTTTGTAATTATATGTCCGCCGCGTCGCAGCGTAGCCGTTACGGGAACGAAACCGTAGAAACGCGGCAAACGTTGATATTGTTTTTGACGATGCTGCTTCCGTCCTGAAACTCGGCCTTCATGTCAAAATTGCAAATCCTGCGACCGTCTGAAAAGTTGATATTCACCGAGCGACCCGATGGCAACACGTTCGTTCCCAGAATATCTTCTTCCCAGCTACCTACGTTTACAGGTGATCCGTAAAACCGCCAGATCGTGCGGCCGGTGTTGTTCTGAATAACGACGTTCTTGTTTGCTGCCCCAACAACGGTTGTCGTCGTCGTGGTCTCCATACAGCCAGTCAGCGCGAGCGCCGTCGCGGCGGCAAGCGCCAAGGACTTAAAGTGAAATGCCATAGAATCGATCCCCTTTTTGTTCGACAATAACCTAGGGTAAGGCTGGGCCCCCGATTCCCGCAGCAATTTCGTGATACCAGTGGCTTTGATCAATCCGCATCAAAATGCGGCGCAATCGACGCCGCGTAGAACGCCAACACATCATGGGATTCTGCGGGAACCTGCAAATCATCACTGATAAGCCCACGTTCGCGCAGTCGCTTCAGGGCGTCCTCGATCACCTTGTCCAAGCCACGGCGCGGCAGAGGCGCGTCTGTGCTCGCAAGCAGCGACAGTTCGGCCTGCACTTTGGCGCGCAAGTCATCGGCGTCCACCACACCCGCCAGCAGCACGCGGGCAATCAGCGGCACAGGCAGCACCGGCATCGCACGGCGAATCCGTGCCATCAATTCGTGACCGACGGCCTCGGTCTGGTCACCCTTGTGACCCTGCATGAATTCACCCAGCGACAGCGGCTCTCCAAAGTTGACGAAAGCGGTGCCGAATTTATCAAACCGTCCCGTGACCCGTTGCCAAAGATGCGCCAGAACGGCGCGACACACAGTTGCCAACGGCGGGCGGAATCGGCGCACACCTGATTTGTCGGCGGCAATCAGAAACTTGTCTTCAAGCACACGGTCATAATTCAAAGCGACCGGAACAAAAATCACTTCGCGCCCGTCCGGTTTGAAATCCGACACAATGTAATTCAACAACCCAAGGCGCGGTTCCGCGACCGCGCCTGTCAGACTTAACCCGCCTTCGGGGAACACCGCCTGCGTGACGCCGCCTGCCGTGGCCATCTGCACATAGCGGGCCAATACTTTGCGATAGAGCGCGCCGCGCGATTTGCGACGGATGAAATACGCCCCCATCATGCGAATGACAGCTGACAGCGGCCAGACCCGCGCCCATTCGCCCACCGCATAAGACAAGGCAGATGCCCGCGACACCAGATAGGTGACAAGCATGTAATCCATGTTGCTGCGGTGGTTCATTACAAAGATGATCGCCGCGTCAGGGTTCATCCCCTCAAGTTTGGCGCGATCGAAAGCACCCAACCGGATGCGATATAGCGAGCGCGACAACCAACGCGTCAACCGCGTACCAAACGTGAAATAGGCCGTGGCCGAAAACGATGGAACGATCTCGCGAGCATAACTGCGCGCTTTTTCAAACGCGACGTTTTCGGGAATGCCTTCCGTGCGGGCGTATTCAACGACCTCCTGCACAACCTCGGCGTCATAAATCAGCCGTTGGATCATGTCGTGACGGCGCGCCAGCTTGAATGGTTCGATAGGGCGGAGCAGGCGCGCGTTAACTTTGGCAATTACACGTTCTGCGCGGCGACGGAAAAACCAGAGCACAGACGGGAACAGGAAATGCGACGCAAACGTCACCGCCGCAAACAGCACAATCAAGATCAGGAGCCACAGCGGCAATTGCACGGTTTGCATCATACCGTGACCTTACAGTGTTCTACGCTGCCGTAAATCCACCCATGCCGCAATGCAGCGAATTGACAACGCCATAAAATGTCGAATATCCGTGCTTCCGAGAAATATAATTACCACGACCCTAGTCGAGAGGCCAATCATGTCGCACCCGCAGCAAGACCGCAGCAAGGACCGCCCCAAAGATCGACCATGGTTGTTCCGCACCTACGCTGGGCATTCGACCGCCAAGGCTTCGAACACGCTTTACCGCGGGAACCTCGCCAAGGGTCAGACGGGTCTTTCGGTGGCATTCGATCTGCCAACCCAAACGGGTTACGACAGTGACCATGAACTGGCTGGCGGTGAGGTCGGCAAAGTCGGCGTGCCGGTCTGTCACATGGGTGATATGCGCGCGCTGTTTGCCGATATTCCGCTCGATCAGATGAACACCTCGATGACGATCAACGCGACGGCCCCTTGGTTGCTATCTCTCTATATTGCCGTGGCCGAAGAACAGGGTGTCGATGTAACCGCCCTGCAAGGCACTGTGCAAAACGACATCATCAAGGAATACCTGTCGCGCGGCACGTACATTTGCCCACCCGAGCCGTCATTGCGGATGATCACCGACGTGGCCGCCTATACCCGCCAACACCTTCCAAAATGGAACCCGATGAACGTGTGCAGCTATCACCTGCAAGAGGCAGGCGCGACACCCGAGGAAGAACTGGCATTCGCACTGGCCACCGCCACCGCAGTGCTCGACGATCTCAAGGGCAAAGTCGCGCCCGACGATTTTCCCGAAATGGTTGGACGGATCAGCTTTTTCGTCAACGCCGGTATCCGCTTCGTCACTGAACTTTGCAAAATGCGCGCATTCGTCGAGTTGTGGGACGAGATTTGCCAAGACCGCTATGGCGTGACCGACCCGAAATTCCGTCGCTTTCGGTATGGCGTGCAGGTGAATTCTCTTGGTCTGACCGAACAGCAGCCCGAAAATAACGTCTACCGCATCCTGCTTGAAACGCTTGCCGTGACCCTGTCGAAAAACGCCCGTGCGCGCGCCGTGCAACTGCCCGCATGGAACGAAGCCTTGGGCCTACCCCGACCGTGGGATCAGCAATGGTCGCTGCGGATGCAACAAATCCTTGCTTATGAAACCGACCTGCTCGAATTCGGCGATCTGTTTGATGGCAACCCTGTAGTGACGGCCAAGGTTAAAGCCCTGAAAGACGGCGCGCGCGCCGAACTTGCGCAGATCGACGCGATGGGCGGGGCCGTGGGCGCGATTGAATATATGAAATCGCGGCTGGTCGAAAGCAACGCCGCCCGCATTGCCAGCATCGAAACCGGCGAAACCACAGTCGTTGGTGTGAACAAATGGACGACGGGCGAACCCTCTCCTCTGACGGCTGGGGACGATGCAATCATGGTCTCTGATAAGGACGCCGAGGCCGATCAGCTCGCGCGCCTCGCCGCATGGAAATCCGCACGCGATGGTGATGCAGTCACCAAGGCCCTCGCCGATCTGCGCGCTGCCGCCAGTGCAGGCGACAACGTCATGCCCCCGTCGATTACCTGCGCCAAAGCAGGCGTCACGACGGGCGAATGGGCCGATGTTATCCGCGCCGTGCACGGCCAGTATCGTGGGCCAACAGGCGTTAGCCACAACCCGTCCAACCGGACCGAAGGGCTGGACGAAATCCGCGAACGTGTTGCCGCTGTTAGCCAGCGGCTTGGCCGCCGCCTCAAATTCCTTGTGGGCAAGCCGGGGCTTGATGGCCATTCAAACGGCGCCGAACAAATTGCCGCACGTGCGCGCGATTGCGGTATGGATATCAGCTACGAAGGCATTCGCCTGACTCCGGCTGAAATCGTCGCTGCCGCACTAAACGACGATGCCCATGTGATTGGCCTGTCGATCCTGTCGGGCTCGCATATCCCGCTGATTGGCGAAGTCGTCGCGCAATTGAACGCTGCCGGTCTTGGCCACATCCCGGTCGTCGCAGGCGGCATCATTCCCGAAGACGACGCGGCGCAATTGCGCGCCATGGGCGTCGCACGCGTTTATACTCCGAAAGATTTCGAATTGAATCGGATCATGGATGATATTGTAACCTTGGTCGATCCGGCGACAGTCGCGGTATAATAAGCCCAGCCCAAAATAAATTGCACTTTTGGATAGGTTGCTGACAATTGCGTCGCAACTCAAAATTATGTATTACAATTAGATAGGCAATTGAACACATCTGGACAAACCCCATGAAAATTGATCTCTCGAAACTGAACCGCAAAGCCCTCGACAAGTTGGCAATCGACGTTGAAAAGGCGCTTGGCAAAATCGAGAAACAGGACCTAAAAGCCGCGCGTGCTGCTGCTGAAAAGGCGGCCCGCGCACACGGATTTTCTCTTGCGCAAATCACCGGCGCATCTCCGGCCCCAACCGCAAAGGCAGCCAAGAAGCCTGCGAAAAAATCCGCGCCCAAGTATCAGAACCCCGCCGATCCTGATCAGACATGGACCGGCAAAGGCCGCCAGCCCGATTGGTTCAAATCCGCAGTTGCCGCTGGAAAATCTCCCGACGACATGATGATCTGAGCCTACTGATCAAGCAAGGTGACAAGGTCGTCGTAATGATAACTTTGCGCAATACGACCCATGTCACCTTGGACAAAGTCAGAATCTGACGGCAGGCACTTCAGTCCGCATATCTGCGAAATCACCATATCGCCTGAATCCACATACCAGAACCGCCCTCCCGGCGTGGCAACATAGCCGTCGATGCCTTCTTGCTCGTCGCCCTCAATGTCGTCTGTGCTGGGCACTTCGTTGTAATAGTCCGGCGAATAGGCCCCGTGCGTGTGATATGATGCCGTAATGACCTTAAGGCTGACCGGATCATCGGGCATGCAACTGCCCTCGTCCCCGCGCGTCGCTGGCGAGGCGATCAATTCGCCCGCCGCATCAAATCCGATATAGCCGCAGTATTCTACGTTCTCGCTAATTGACTGCGCTTGCAGTCCAGCCAGAACGCCGCGCACAAGCGACAATTCCGCATTATCCTGCGCGCCAACCCCATGCCCTGATACGCAAATGGCAAAGGCAAGAACGCCCGACCTACTGGCCAATTTTCTCGACCAGCTCGTCATACGTATATTCTTTTTCAATGGTCCCGTTGATACCTTTGTAAAACAGCGGCGCAATTGGCAGGCAACCGATTCCGCAAACCAGCCGCGATTCATTGTCTTTTGAATCGACAAACCATAACCGCCCACCCGGTGTGGCAACCCAACCGTTGATATTTAGCGACCGGTCCCCCGCCATATCCACGCCACTGGGAACCTCGTTAAAGTAACCAACATCAAACGTGCCATGGGTGTGATACGACGCGATCACCACCATATTACTGGGCCAAACGGGCAAACAACTTGCCTGCGTTCCCGCCTCGGCTTCGGTGGCGGCCAGTTCGCCACTGGGCAATCTCCCGATATAGCCGCAGTATTCACGCCGCTTATTGAACGATTCGATCTGTAGATCCTCAAAGACCTCCATCACGAAATCGATCTCGGCCCATGTTGGATCAAGGCCGGGGCGCGCCGTCGCGGCAAACGGTACAAGCGCAATACAAGCCGCCACACGCGCGGCAGGCCACAAATCAATCATTGGTTTCTCCAACATCTCAAGCTACCCATTAAGGATAGACTGCAATACAAAGGGATACCACATGACAATCCATATCGGAGCAAAGCCGGGCGAAATCGCCGAAACTGTCCTCATGCCCGGCGATCCCTATCGCGCCAAATGGGCTGCTGAAACCTTCCTTGACGATGCTGTCTGCGTCAACGAAGTGCGCGGCATGCTGGGCTTTACCGGAACATGGAAAGGCAACCGCGTCACGATCCAGGGGTCGGGCATGGGCATGCCATCGCTGTCGATCTACGCCAACGAATTGATCACAGAATATAACGCGCAAACTTTGATCCGCATCGGGTCATGCGGCGGGATGCAAGACCACGTGGGCGTGCGCGATGTGATTCTCGCTAGCACCACGACAACCCTGTCCACCCCATCGCGCGGAATTTTCAAAGAACTGAATTACGCCCCGACGGCCGACTTTGATCTTTTGCACAAAGCCTTTCACGCCGCAGAAAGGCTGGACGTGAAGACCCACGTCGGCGGCATTTATTCTTCGGATGTTTTCTATGACGAGCGCCCCGACCTGACCGAGCAAATGATGCGCCACGGTATTCTTGGTGTCGAAATGGAAGCGGCGGAATTGTATATTCTTGCCGCGCGCCACAAACGCCGCGCTTTGGCTGTGCTGACCGTCAGCGACCACCTTGTCACTCACGAAGCGCTGCCCGCTGATCAACGCGAACGCAGCTTTGGTGATATGGTCGAAATCGCGCTCTCGGCGGCCTTTGCCTAATTGAACCGCGCTGGCCCGTAAGGGGCCAGTCTCGTTGACCAGGTCCGCCGGAAAATCAGCGCCGCTATCTTCCCACGGAACCGGCGGCGTAGGCGGGAATAGTCAGGCGTTTATGCAAGTTCGCATTGATCCAACCGAACGATTTGCCGTTTGCCCCGCTCGCTGGGGCAGCGGCGTCCAGAACCGTTACATCCGCCCCACCTTCGGCCAGATGAAGGGTAATCGACGCGCCGTTAAACCCCGCGCCAACAACGATGACCTTCTGGATCATGATGCGCGATCAAAAACCGTCGGAAACCAATCCGGGCGCAGCTTTTGCCCCGCAACCATGTCATGCCCTGGAAACGGCGGTGATGTCGGGCCTGCCCGTTCCACGTAGCGCGCATCATCCCCCAGCAAACGCAGTGAAAACGCCCGCCTGCGCGTTCCGGATTCGTTGCCGCGTGCGCCATGCAGCGTGCCATAGTTGAACGCGACCGCATCGCCGGGTTCCATCGTCCATTCGCGGATATCCATACCCTCGGCGTCTGGGTCCGGCACAGGCATATAGGTGTCGTCGTCAGGGTAGAAATTTGTCTCGGACAGCCAGCGGGTCGGCAGCACGGGCTTTGGCCATAAATGCGACCCCGCAACACAGCGCAAGGACGCCTTTGTCACCGGATCAACAGGCGACCAAAAGCTGACGTTCTGCACACCATCTACAAAATAATATGGCCCGTCCTGATGCCATGGCGTCGGCTTGCTTGTCCCCGGCTCCTTGACCAGTACATGGTCATGAAACACCTGCACGGTTTGCGATCCCATTAGATCAGCCGCGACTTCGGCTGCGGCGGAATTGCGGATCACATCCTCGAATTCAGGGATACGCGACCAATTGCAATAATCGTCAAAGAACCGCCCCGCTTCGCCGTCTTTCAGGTTTTCGGCAGCATAAGGGCCCGGCTCGGCCATATTGCGCCCAATGCCATTGCGGATCGTTTCAACATGATCGGCAAACAGCCCTTTGATCAGGACAACGCCGTCTTTTTGATAAGCCGCAATTTTTTCTTCGGTGACAAGCGGATGAGGCATCGTAAACTCCTTTGTTATCGTTACTATGGCCAAGCCAACACGCCCTGCCAAGCGAGGACACCAAACATGAGCGACCTTCGTAAAACAACCGATATCCTGCGCGATCTGATCGCCTTTCCCACAGTGTCAGTGGATAGCAATCTAGCGATGATCGTCCACCTTGCAACGCTTTTGACGGACGCAGGTGCACGCATTGAAATCCAGCATGACGAAACCGGCAAAAAGGCTAATCTGTTCGCCACCCTTGGCCCCGAGGGCGACGGTGGGATCATACTGTCGGGCCACACCGATGTGGTGCCCGTGGCCGATCAGGATTGGACCAGCGACCCGTTCGTAATGGATGAACGGGACGGCGCGTTATACGGGCGTGGCACCTGCGACATGAAAGGGTTCATCGCCGCCTGTGTCGCCATGGCCCCCACATTCGCCGCTGCCGTGAATACCCGCCCGCTGCATTTCGCATTTACCTATGACGAAGAAACCGGCTGCATTGGTGGCACGGCATTGGCCGAACATTTGCGTGAAAAAGGTCTGCGCCCAGCCTTGGCGATCATCGGCGAGCCGACCGAGATGCGGGTGATCGAAGGGCACAAAGGCTGCTTTGAATACACCACCCATTTTACTGGTCTGGAAGGGCACGGATCATCCCCCGACCTTGGCGTAAACGCTGTTGAATACGCCGCGCGGTACGTGGCGCGCCTGCTTGATCTCAAGGACCAATTGCGCGCCCGCGCACCCGCTGACAGCCGGTTTGATCCGGCTTGGACCACGATCAACACGGGCGGGTTACACGGTGGTGTTGCCCATAACGTGATCCCCGGCAAGGCGCACGTTGATTGGGAAATGCGCCCCGTGCAGCCCAGCGATGCCGAACTCGTTAAGCGCAACTTGCATGACTATTGCACCCACAGCCTATTACCCGCGATGCAAGCCGTGAACCCCGATGCGACGATCCGCACCGAAACCTTGGGCGAAGTTGCGGGCCTTGAACCGATGCCCGAAAACGCCGCGCGCGATCTGGTGATGGAATTGACAGGGGCCAACGGTGCCGACACCGTGCCATTTGGAACCGAAGCAGGCCTTTTTCAAAACCTAGGTGTTGATGTGGTCGTTTGCGGGCCGGGGTCCATCGCGCAGGCGCATAAACCAGACGAATTCGTCGCATTGGACCAGCTTGATCAATGCCTCAAAATGCTGCACCGGCTTACCGCGCGGCTTTAGCCCGCCAGCCCTTTGAGGATCGGACAATCAGGACGATCATCGCCCGCGCAGGCCGAGACCAGATCTGACAATGTGGCGCGCATCGCTTGCAGCCCTGCGATTTTACTTTCGATTTCAACCAGATGATCCTTGGCGATCTGGCGAACGTCGCCGCTTGCACGGCTGCGGTCTTCCCACAGAGTCAACAAGGCGCGGCAATCCTCGATCGAAAAACCAAGACCCCGCGCATTGCCCAGGAACGCCAGCTTGTGCACGTCGCTCTCGCGGAATTCGCGATAGCTGTTGGCGGCGCGTTGTGGCGTGACCAATCCGATATCTTCGTAATAGCGGATCGTCTTGGCGGGCAGTCCGGTCCGCTCACTTACTTCGCCGATATTCATCACACTACTCCTTTGACAACCGCAGGCCGTACCCAGCGCAAACGCAGCGCATTGGCCAGCACCAGAACGCTGGACATCGCCATTGCGCCCGCCGCCAGTTGTGGTGACAGCGTCACACCCCACAGCGGAAACAAAATGCCCGCCGCGACGGGGATCAACAGCACGTTATAACCAAACGCCCAGCCAAGGTTTTGCTTGATATTGCGCAGCGTCGCACGGCTGACGGCAATCGCATTGACCACGCCGGACGGATCGCCTGACATCAACACCACATCGGCACTTTCGACAGCGACATCCGTGCCCGTGCCAATCGCGACACCCACATCAGCCGTCGCCAGCGCCGGTGCGTCGTTGATACCATCACCGACAAACGCGACCTTGGAGCCGCTCAGTTGCAACGCCTTAACGGCGTCCACTTTGCCCTCGGGCAATACTTCGGCAATGACCTGATCAATCCCTAATTCGTCGGCGATCACCTGCGCCGTTGCAGCCGTATCCCCCGTGATCATCGCAACCCGCAAGCCGCGCGCATGCAGCGCGGCAACGGTCGCCTTGGCGGTTGGCTTGGCGCGATCCGCCACCGCCAGGATGCCTACCGCGCGCCCGTCAATCGCCACCAACATCGGCGTTTTACCCTGCTGCGCCAGCCGATCAGCCATCTGTGCTAGCGGCCCCGTATCAACCCCTTCACGCACGAGCAAACGCGCGGCACCCACCAGCACCAACCCTGCGTCCGTAGTCGCGCGCAAACCAAAACCAGTGATCGCCGCGAAGTCACGGACCGCTGGCAGCGTCAGCCCTTTGTCCTTGGCCGTTTGCACAATCGCGCGACCCAAGGGGTGCTCTGACAATGCCTCGACGGCTGCGACCTGCGCCAATAGCGCGTCTTCATCGCCGTCCAATGCAGTGATATCCGTCAAAATAGGCCGCCCTTCGGTCAACGTGCCGGTCTTGTCAAATGCCACCACTGACACACCCTGCAAGGCCTGCAACGCATCCCCCTGGCGAAACAACACGCCCAGTTCCGCCGCGCGTCCCGTGCCAACCATGATCGACGTCGGCGTGGCCAGTCCCATGGCGCAAGGGCAGGCGATAATCAGCACCGACACGCCCGCAACCAACGCAAACGGCAGTGCAGGTGCCGGGCCAAACACGAACCAGACCACGACCGTCAAAGCGGCAATCACCATCACCGCAGGCACAAACCACGATGTGATCCAGTTCACCAGATCCTGCACCGGAAGACGCGCACCTTGGGCTTCTTCGACCATTGCGATAATCCGCGCCAGCATCGTGTCCGCGCCAACAGCCGTCGCGCGCATCCGCAATGCGCCGTTGCCGTTCACCGTGCCACCAACCAGCATCGCGCCCTTGGTCTTTTCCACCGGAACCGGCTCGCCGGTAATCATGCTTTCATCGACCCAGCTTGTGCCTTCGCGCAGCACACCATCCACCGCAATCCGTTCCCCTGGACGGACCTGCAAGATGTCGCCACGCTTTACATCCGCGACCGAAACTTCGACGACATCGCCGTCACGTTCCACCCGCGCCGTTGCAGGGCGCAAGCCGACCAGTTTACGAATGGCCGCGCCCGTGCGCCCTTTGGCGCGCGCCTCAAGCCAGCGGCCCAAAAGGATCAGCGTGACAATTGCTGCCGCCGCTTCAAAATAGACGGCGATCGTGCCATCGGGTAGCCATTGCGGGCGAAACACGGCGATCGTCGAAAACAACCACGCAGCACTCGTGCCCATGACCACAAGCGCGTTCATATCAGGCCCACCGCGCAGCAAGGCAGGAACGCCCTTGGCGAAAAACCCAGCACCCGGCACAGCCAGCACCAGTGTCGCCAGTACGAACTGGATCAGCCAGCTGTCTTGCATGCCTACAACGCGGTTGATCCAGTGATGCACTGCCGGAAACAAATGCCCGCCCATTTCAATGACGAAAATCGGCAAGGTCAGCGCGGCTGCGACCAGCACGCGCCAGCCAAGGCGGCGGGCGTCGTCAGCGTTGCGATCCACAGGGCGCGCGGTGTCATTTACAGGGGTCGCCGAATAGCCAACGCTTTGGACAGCAGCGATCAGTGCAGACGTATCACTGATCAGCATGGTCACACTCGCCACGCCGCTCGCCAAATTTACATTAGCCGTGGTCACACCGGACACATCATTCAATGCGCCCTCGACCTTGGCCAAACACGACGCGCAAGTCATCCCGTCGATCTGCAAATGCACTTTGTGCGGCACTGCCGGATAACCTGCCGCGCGCAAGGCCCCGCTCACAGCACGGGCCGCATCGACACCGTCAACCGTGACGCGCGCGCTGGCATTTGCCAAATTCACCTCGGCGCGGGTGACACCCTGCACGGCGGCAATCGCCCTTTCGGCGCGACCGACGCAAGCTCCGCAACTCATGCCGTCGATCTCGAAATTCAGTGTGGTCTGCTCGCCCATAGCATGGCTCCTTGCCTCGTGTTCACCCCCCACATAGAGGTTCCAGTCACGGGAAGGTCAAGGGCTAGTTCCCCAAATTAAAGCTTTCATCGGGGAAATACTTTGCCAGCCGGATATCGGCCGTGCGCGCATGGCCCTCCATCCCCTCAAGCCGCGAAATTCGCGCGGTCGCCTCGGCGACGGGGCGGGCTGCATCGCGGGTGGATCGCTGCCATGTCACCGTCTTGAAGAATTTGCCGACAGACAGCCCGCCTGTATAGCGCGCGGCCCCGCTTGTGGGCAAAACGTGGTTTGGACCCGATGCCTTATCGCCAAAGGCCACGGTCGTTTCCTCACCCAGAAACAACGAGCCATATGCCGTCAGCCGCGCCAACCACCAGTCAAGATCGGCGCATTGCACATGCAAATGCTCGGGCGCATATCGGTCCGACACCTGCGCCATTTCTTCGCGATCGTCACACAACACCACCTCGGCGTAATCCGCCCAGGCGGCACGGGCATTGTCTGCATTCACTTGCGGCAAGGCAGCAATCAACGCAGGCACCCGCGCCATAACGTCGGCGGCCAAATGGGCATTATCTGTTACCAACCAGACAGGCGAATTATAGCCATGCTCGGCCTGCCCAACGAGATCACAGGCGACCAACGCTGGATCAGCGCCACCGTCCGCAAGGATCAACGAGTCCGTGGGACCAGCAACCATATCAATACCAACATACCCGAACAAAATGCGCTTGGCCTCGGCCACGAACTGGTTTCCGGGACCAACCAGAATATCGGCCTTGGGCAATCCAAACAGGCCCAGCGCCATCGACGCCACAGCCTGCACACCGCCCATATTCAGGATCGCATCAGCGCCGCATTCATCCATCGCATAAAGGATTTCAGCGGGGATTCCCGTGTCAGGGCGGGGCGGCGAGCAGGCGGTGATATGACCGACACCCGCAACCTTGGCCGTGGTGACAGTCATCATCGCGCTGGCGATATGCGCATAGCGGCCACCGGGCACATAACAGCCCGCGGCGCTCACCGGAATTTGGCGTTGGCCGGCCATCAGGCCCGGCAAAATCTCGACCTCGGTATCGCGGATCGTTGCGCGCTGCGCCTCGGCGAACCGTTGGATGTTGTCGCGGGCAAAGCGGATATCGTCGCGGGCTTGTTGTGGCACCAGCCTAATCGCCTCGTCCAAGGCGTCACGCGACAAAACCGCAGCACCTTCCCAGCCATCAAATCGTTTCGCCATGGCGCGCGCCGCATCCTCGCCGCCCGTTTCGATTTCGGCCAACAACTTGCGCACAGCCTCGCGCACATCTTGCTGATCGGTCTGCGACGTGCGCTCCGCTTTCTTAAGATAGGTCGCCATATGCCCCCTTCAGGTTTGTCGCAAACCTAAAGCCGCCCAAGCAAAAGGGGCAGAGGTTTTACCACCCTGCCCCGCTTTGTTTGATTTTCCGAAAAGTACTTTCGGCGAATTCAGCCTTTGCCCTTCCAAGGCACCAACAGACGTTCAGCCCAGCGCATCAGCATGTCGATGCTGAAACCGATGATCCCGATCAGAATGATACCGGCGATCACGATCGATGTGATCTGAAACTTTGACGCGGTCATGATCATCATACCCGCCCCTTTTTCAGCAGCGACCAGTTCAGCGGCAACAACCGTCCCCCAGCAAACCCCCATCGCGACCCGCGCGCCGGTAAAGATTTCCGGCAGCGAATTTGGGATAATCACGTGGCGCATGATCTGCCATTTCGATGCGCCCAGCGAATAGGCCGCATGGACTTTGGTAATACGTACACCGGACACACCGGAACGGGCCGCGATCGCCATGATCCAAAGGGCGGCCAAGAACAGCAGGATAATTTTGCCGACTTCACCGATCCCGGCCCACAAGATCACCAGCGGGATCAGGGCAAGTGGCGGCACAGGGCGCATGAATTCCACAATCGGGTCAAACCAGCCACGGAACCAATCTGACAGACCCATGGCATAACCCAGCGGAATGCCAACCATTGCACCAAGGATGAAACCAACGATCACGCGAAACAACGAGAACCCAAGGTGTTCAGCCAACGTCGAGTTGCGGAAACCGTCGGTCGAAATTTCTTTGATTCGGGCCCAGACATCTTCGGGCGGTGGCAGCCAGATCGGCTCCATCTGCCAGCCCTTGTCGGGTGACACATTCAGCGTGCCACGACTTGTCAGGCTGACGCGCGCAAAACCCACATCAACGGCGCTGCCTTGGCTGATCGGCTTGCCATCCACCATCGTAATCACGGCACCATTATCGCGGGTCAGCGCATCGTTTTCGTCCCAACGGACCAATTCGCTGCGGTAGGCCTGAATGGCAACGCTGTCATTTTCACCGCTGGCTTGGGGCGCATCGACGTCTTCACCGAGCGCAAACACCACAACATCCACAGTGGCTTGCGTGCTTGCGCCATCGCCGTTTTGCGCCGTGTAGGTAAAGCTGTCCGTGCCGGTGTAGGCCCCCGGCACATGCAAGAAACCGGGCAATAGCTTTGTGCCAGTAAACGAGCCCCACATCACAAAGATAAACAGGATCGACACGACCGATGCGACAGTGTTGGACGACACCGCGCTTTCGTCGCCAAACGTCACGGTCTTAAGCGAGCCATAGTCATGTTTGGGCGTCACGAACCGCTTGATGGCTTGCCAGATGAACGCCGTGAGAAGGACAATGCCAACATAGGCCGCGATATAGGGAACGGCATAGGCGAGCGTCTTGAGAACAAGAACCAGCTCCGACCAAAGTTCCAACAATAATGTCATTTTGCGTCTCCCTCTGTCCGGCCCATAATCTCTTCTTCCATGTCCCAGATCATCGACAGAATTTCTTCGCGGGTCTTGTTGTAATCGGGGTGCTTTTTGACCTCGCGTAGATCAGCATCCACGCCCATATCGGCAAACGGCAGGCGATATTCTTTGTGGATACGGCCCGGACGTGGTGCCATGACCAACAGACGTTCGCCCAGCAACAACGCTTCCTCGACCGAGTGAGTGATCAAGATGATGGTCTTGCCGGTCTCTTTCCACAGCTTCAGCACAAGGCCCTGCATCTTTTCACGGGTCAGCGCGTCAAGCGCACCCAGCGGTTCATCCATCAAAATAACGTCGGGATCATTGGCCAGACAGCGGGCCAAGGCCACACGTTGCTGCATGCCGCCCGACAATTCGTAAATCGCCTTTTCCTTGAAGTCCTGAAGGCCAACCACGTCCAACAAATGATTGACGTTGTCGTTGTAATCTCGCGCCTTCTTACCCGCCATGCGCGGGCCAAAGCTGACGTTTTCGCGCACCGACATCCATTCAAACAACGCGCCTTGCTGGAACACCATGCCGCGTTCGGCGTCCGGCCCATGCACCACATGACCATTCATTTCGATCTTGCCTTCAGTCGGGGCCAAAAAGCCCGCAACAATATTAAGCAAGGTCGTCTTGCCACAGCCCGAGGGGCCAAGCACGCTCATCAACTCGCCCTGCTGGATATTCAGACTGATGTTTTTTAACGCCTGCACAGAACCACCGTTTGGCAACTCAAAGCGCATTGAAATACTGTCGATTGCTAGTCCGGTCATGCCCTACCCCAACGTGTTTTCGGAAAGGCCACCGCCCGGATGGCTTTGCCGAAAACGCATATGACGGGAATGGCGGCGCAGGGATGGTTTCCCCGCGCCGCCAGTTTGGTCTTACATCTCGTTTGCGGCAGTCAGCGGTCCGACGTTTACCGCACCTTCATAGCTGTCCAGTGCACCGTCGATGGAACCGGACTCCACGAACACGTCAGCGACGCCCTTCATAAAGGTCGCAGCGTTGCCGCCCAACCATGCGGCACCCAGCTGGTCTTCGACGCTTGGGAACACGAATGTTGCCATGGTTTCAGCAGTTGCAGCTACGTCCATACCTGAATCCGCAGCGATCACAGGGATCATTGCTTGGGCGTCTGCACCGCCAGCATTCCAGACGGCGTTGGCTTCGGCTGTGACGGCCAAAAATTTGCTCAGCAATTCGCCTTCTTCGGCGGCAAAGTCAGCCGAGACTGTCGTCGCGTCGAACACAAGAATACCAAGTGCGGTCTTTTCATCGCCGGTCAGCAGCACGTTACCATGCTCAAGCATGCGGCGCAGCGCACCACCCCAACCACAGGCCATATCAACCTGACCCTGTGCAAGCGCGGCAGCGCCATCAGCAGGGGACATGTCAACGACTTCAAGGCTGGCAACATCAACACCAAAGTGGTCCATCTGGCGCAGGAAGCCATAGTGCGCGGCAGTGCCCAGCGGCACAGCAACCTTGGAACCAGCCAGATCGGCTGCGGTAGATGCGTCAATCTCGCGGTTTTCGGCCACAACGCAGTTATCGTTGTCAGCGTAAGATACAGCAACATCGACAACCTGAATGTCTTGACCCGCGGATGCCGCGACCACGAATGGCGGGATACCTTGGCTGACGGAAATCTGAACGTCGCCGGACGCCATTGCAGCCGACATCGCCGTACCGGTGTCAAAGCTGACCCAGTTTACGGTCACACCCATGGCTTCGTCATAAGTGCCGTTCACTTTTGCAAACTGGAATGGCATTGGCCACTCAAGGAAATAGGCGACAGTAATTTCTGTCAAATGGGCTTCGGCAACAGCCGATTGTGCGCCAGTCAAAAGGGCAAGGCCAGCAGCAGCACCCATCAGCTTTGAAGTGAGTTTCATGTATCGTCTCCCATGTTGGTGGCCCGTGCGGGCCGAATTACGTCGGACAGGTTAACCCTGCCTCATCCGTTCGTGTCGCCCCGCATGCGGGGCC
This sequence comes from uncultured Octadecabacter sp., assembly GCA_937891785.1. GTDB lineage: Bacteria > Pseudomonadota > Alphaproteobacteria > Rhodobacterales > Rhodobacteraceae > SW4. Next base: position 146,253 of record CALAGN010000149.1, on the reverse strand, counting down.
GTCCAGCGTTAAACTGAGCACGTTTCGCGCCGACGTCCAACCCCAGAATAGAAAAGGGCGCATCCGGATTTCCCCGGATGCGCCCTAAAACTTAGGTCGGAATGGCTTCAAGCGTCTTGCGAAGTTTATCGACAATTTCATCGATATGCTTCTCTTCGCTGATAAACATCGGCGCAAGAACCGCGTTGTCACCTGTGAACTTGATGTGGCAGCCATTCCAGAACAATTCAGTCTGGGCCGCGACACCGCGCAAGCCCGGCTTTTCACCGGCGTGCATTTCGACGCCCGCCATCATGCCAATCGTGCGCACATCCTTGACCACATCCAACTCGGCCAGCTCCATCACTGCCTTTTCGAAATACGGTGCCATATCTGCGGCGCGCTGGAACAGGCCTTCTTCACGGTAAATCGCAATGCTCGCCAAACCGGCAGCACAGGCAGCAGGGTGGCCGGAATAAGTGTAGCCGTGGAACAGCTCGATCCCGCCCATCGCCGCCTTATCGGTGACGGTTTCATAGATGTCATCGCGCACCGCAACCGCACCCATCGGCATCGACCCGTTTGTTAGCGCCTTGGCCATCGTCATGATATCAGGCGTGACCTCAAAGACATCAGCCGCAAACGCGCCGCCAACGCGGCCAAAGCCGGTGATTACTTCATCAAAGACCAGCAAAATATCGTGCTTGTCGCACAATTCACGCAGACGCTTGAGATATCCCTTTGGCGGGGGCAGCGTGCCACACGACCCCGCAACGGGCTCAACGAACACCGCTGCAATCGTTTCGGCACCAAAGTTATCGACAGCGCGCTGCAAATCCTCGGCGCGATCCGCGCCTGTATTGCGGCAACCTGGCGTTTTCAGCTCCTCGTCGGTCCATGTGTGGCGCATATGAACGACGCCCGGCATCGTGACAGAAAACGCGCGGCGGTTATTAACAAGCCCGCTCAGTGCGACCCCGCCGATATTCACCCCATGATAGGCCTTGTCACGGCTGATAAAGTGTCGCGCATTCTTGCCGCAAGCCGTGTTGTAGGCCATGATAATCTTGAGCGCGGTATCGATCGCCTCGGAGCCGGAATTAACGAAGAATATCTTGTTCAGACCTTCCGGCGTCATCCGCGCAACTTCCTCGGCCAGCGCAAACGACAGCGGGTGGCCCGTGCCAAACGGCGACACATAGGTCAGATCCTGCATCGCTTTGTGCACCGATTCGATAATTTTCGGATGACAGTGGCCTGCGGGCGAACAGAACAGGCCAGACGATCCGTCAATGACCGTGCCACCCTTGTGGTCGGTCATATAAACGCCTTTGGCTTCAGTGATTAAGCGCGGATCCTTCTTGAATCCACGGTTGTCCGTGAAAGGAATCCAGAATTCTTCTAGCGAGTTATTTTTAGCGTCGAGTGCCATGGTTGTGACCTCCGAAAAAGGGATACGATTGACAGACGCTAGCGTTAGGCACCGAATTCCTTTACATCCAGTTTGAACCGCAATTTATATCCAGATTGGCAATATGGCGATTTCCGAAGAAACCTTCTTTCTAGACGCGCAGGCCCAAGGCACCCTGCAAACCCAGATTCAACAGATGGTCGCCGAGGGCATTCTGTCGGGGCGCTTCCGGCGTGGTGAAAAGCTGCCCAGCTCACGCAAATTGGCGCGACACCTTGGGATCAGCCGGATCACGGTGACGCTTGCCTATACGGAACTTCTCGCCGACGACTACATCGCCTCGCGCGGGCGCTCCGGTTATTTCGTCTCTGAAAATGCGCCCGAACCACCCAGTTTTCCAGCGTTGGCCGCAGGGGTCGGCAGCGTTGATTGGTCGCGCGCCATCGGGCAGAAATTCACCGGCAGCGAACCGCATTCCAAACCACGCAACTGGGCCAGTTATCGCTATCCATTTGTCTATGGGCAGGCCGACCCCACGTTGTTTGACAGTGCCAACTGGCGGCTTTGCGCGCTCGAAGCCTTGGGCCGCAAGGATTTCGACGCACTGACCACAGACTATAACGATCAGGACGACCCCAAGCTGATCGAATTCATCGCCCGCCAAACCCTGCCACGACGCGGGATACTGGCAAAACCTGACGAAATCCTGCTCACGCTCGGGGCGCAAAACGCGCTGTGGCTCACCGCACAAGTCCTGCTGACCAGCCGGCGACGCGCGGTCGTGGAAGACCCCTGTTATCCCGCCCTGCGCGGAATACTGACCCAAGCCCGCTGTCACTTGACTGCTGTGCCCGTCGATAGCGATGGCTTGCCCCCTGATGCCCTGCCGCCCGATACGGATGTCGTCTTCGCGACACCCAGTCACCAGTGCCCGACCACATCGACCATGCCGATGCAGCGACGCCAGGCCCTTCTGGAGCGTGCAGAACGGGACAACTTTCTGATCGTCGAAGACGACTACGAATTCGAAATGTCGTTCCTCAAATCCCCCTCGCCCGCGCTTAAGTCTCTCGATCGCAACGGGCGGGTGATCTATGTGGGCTCGTTCTCGAAATCCCTCTTTCCGGGCTTGCGGCTTGGCTACCTCGTCGGCCCCGCACCCTTCATCCGCGAAGCCCGCGCACTGCGTGCCAGCGTTCTGCGCCACCCCCCCGGACATATCCAACGCACGGCGACCTATTTCCTGTCACGCGGCCATTACGACGCGTTGATCCGGCGCATGGGCAAAGCATATCTGGATCGTCGCCGGACCATGGATCGCGCGATCGCGGATCACGGGCTGACCGTCGCAGGCGCGGGCAGTTTTGGTGGATCGTCCTTCTGGATGCGCGCGCCCGAAGGTGTAGATACCAGCGCACTGGCCAAGACCTTGCAGGCAGATGGCGTGCTGATCGAACAAGGTAATCATTTTTTCGCAGCCGCAAACCCGCCGCAAAATTTCTATCGCCTTGCCTATTCCTCTATCCCCAGCGCCCGTATACCAGATGGCATAGCCCGCATTGCGGCAGCCATCAAAACGGCAACTGGCCATATCTGATCCAATCAATTGGCCCTATTGAATCAGCGCCCCTCTTCATAGTCTCGCGCGAAATCCCAAGGGAGGATCCCCAGATGAAAATGACCACCGAAGAAGCATTCGTAAAAACGCTCCAGAAACATGGCATCGAACATGCCTTCGGAATCATCGGCTCGGCCATGATGCCAATTTCCGACTTATTCCCGCAGGCTGGCATCCAGTTCTGGGATTGTGCCCATGAAGGCTCGGCGGGCATGATGTCTGACGGCTACACCCGCGCCACCGGCAAGATGTCGATGATGATTGCGCAAAACGGCCCCGGCATCACCAACTTCGTGACAGCCGTGAAAACCGCCTACTGGAACCACACACCGCTGCTGCTGGTGACACCGCAAGCCGCCAACAAGACCATCGGCCAAGGCGGCTTTCAGGAAGTCGAGCAGATGAAACTGTTCGAAGACATGGTCGCCTATCAGGAAGAGGTCCGCGATCCATCCCGCATGGCCGAAGTCCTGACCCGTGTGATCGCCAAAGCCAAACGCCTGTCTGGCCCAGCGCAGATCAACATCCCGCGCGATTACTGGACCCAGATCGTCGATATCGACATCCCAGATCCGGTCGAATTTGAGGTATCACCGGGTGGCGAGAACTCGATCACTGCAGCGGCTGACCTGATCTCGAATGCCAAGAACCCCGTGATCCTGAACGGCGCTGGCGTAGTGCTGTCGCATGGTGGCATCGCCGCCTCGATGGCGCTGGCCGAACGCCTTGATGCACCCGTTTGCGTTGGCTATCAGCACAACGACGCCTTCCCCGGTTCGCACCCGCTATTTGCTGGCCCCTTGGGCTACAACGGGTCCAAGGCAGGCATGGAATTAATCAAAGACGCAGACGTCGTGATCTGCCTGGGCACACGCCTTAACCCGTTCTCCACCTTGCCCGGTTACGGCATGGACTACTGGCCGACGGATGCGAAAATCATCCAGGTCGATATCAACCCCGACCGGATCGGCCTCACCAAAAAGGTCACAGTCGGCATTGTCGGTGACGCCGCCAAAGTGGCACGCGGCATCCTGAACCAACTGGCCGACGACGCAGGCGATGCAGGACGGGCCGACCGCAAGGCCACCATCTCCAAAGCCAAATCCACATGGGCTCAGCAACTCTCAAGCATGGATCACGAAGACGATGACCCGGGCACCACATGGAATGAACGCGCTCGCAACGACAAACCCGACTGGATGTCGCCCCGCATGGCATGGCGCGCGATCCAATCCGCCCTCCCGCGCGAGGCGATCATCAGTTCCGACATCGGCAACAACTGCGCCATCGGCAACGCTTACCCCGACTTTGACGAGGGGCGAAAATACCTCGCTCCCGGCCTGTTCGGCCCTTGTGGCTATGGCCTTCCGGCGATCGTTGGTGCGAAAATCGGTCAGCCAACCGTGCCTGTCGTCGGTTTCGCAGGTGATGGCGCATTCGGCATCTCAGTCAACGAACTTACCGCAATCGGACGTGGTGAATGGCCCGCGATTACGCAGATCGTGTTCCGCAACTACCAATGGGGCGCCGAAAAGCGCAACTCGACGCTTTGGTTTGACGACAACTTCGTCGGCACAGAACTTGATACCTCTGTGTCCTACGCTGGCATCGCTCAGGCCTGCGGTCTGCAAGGCGTTGTCGCGCGCACAATGGACGAACTCACCGCCGCCCTGAATACTGCGATCGAGGATCAGATGAAGCACGGCAAGACCACCCTGATCGAAGCGATGATCAATCAGGAACTCGGCGAACCCTTCCGCCGTGACGCCATGAAGAAACCTGTCTCTGTAGCTGGTATCTCAAAGGCCGACATGCGCGCCCAGTAACGACAAAATAGCTTCCGGCGGAATTCTTCTGTTCAGAAATACTCCTGCCGGAGGCTCCACCCCGTGCCTCTGGTCCCTCCCGCCTGCCTCTGATGAAATAGGGCTGAATTCGATAACAGGACACACCAATGCCCGCCCCACATCCCTTCCTTTCCACGATCCTCCCCCACTGCCCGCAACGCCTGCTTGATCAGGCCCGCAGCCTGCCTGTGCCGCGTGTGGCATTGGTGAACGCGGGTGCCGAAAATCCGCTGATCGGCATCCGCGAAGCTGCCCGGGCTGGCCTCGCCGAACCAATCCTGATCGGCGATGAAACGAAAATCCGCGCCGCCGCCGAAGTGCTGGATTTCGACATCAGCCAGTTGCGCCTGATCCACGCGCCCCATGCCCAAGCGGCTGTCAAAGCCGCCGAGCTTGCCCGGATCGGCGATGCCGATGCGATCATGAAAGGTCAGGTGCACACCTCTACTTTCCTCAAGGGCCTCTTGCCGTCCTCGGCGGGCCTACGCGAAAAAGGGACGCGCTGCGGTCATGTGTTTCACATCACCACACCGCATAGCGACCGCCCCCTGCTGCTCACCGATGGTGCGCTCAATGTCGATCCCGATGTGCAAACCCGTCAGGCCTGCCTGACACTGGCCGTGCAACTGGCGCAAACACTTGGCATTGAACGCCCCAAAGCGGCGCTGCTTGCCCCCACCGAAGACCCGATCCCCTCGGTGCAAAACACGATGGAAAGCGCAGAAATCGCCGCATGGGCCCGCACCCACTTGCCCCAAGCCATCGTCGCTGGTCCCATCGCTATGGACCTGATCCTATCGCATGAGGCCGCCACCATTAAAGGCTACGACAGCCCCGTTGCGGGTGACGCTGACATCATCGTTTCGCCCAATATCACCACCGGCAACGCGCTGTTCAAGCTGATGGTGCTTGGCATGGGATGTTGTGCGGCTGGGATCGTCCTTGGGGCCAAAGTCCCGATCCTGCTCACCTCGCGCAGCCAACAAGCCCCCGCACGGATCGCATCCGCCGCCCTTGGCGTGATCGCCGCAGGTGCGCGGGCATGATGCTGGTCCTCAATACCGGATCATCGTCGATCAAGATCGCGGTGTTTGACGCGGCCCTGAACCTTGTGATCCAAGGCAACATCACCGGTGTCGGCCATGCAGGGCGAATGACGCTGGGCGATGACAAATCGGACGTGATCAGCACAGATCATGCCGACGCGCTTGACCACCTCCTTGATTGTCTTGTCGCACGCGGCATTCCGCTGGATCAAATCACCTCGGCCGCGCACCGCGTCGTGCATGGTGGGCGTCGTTTGACAGCACCCTGCCGCATCACCGACGAAACAATCGCCCAGATCAACGCAATGATCCCGCTTGCGCCTTTGCACAATCCGCCCGCCCTTGCAGGCATCGCCGCCGTCACGGCGCAACTGCCAGATGTCCCGCAATTTGCTAGTTTCGACACGGCCTTTCACGCGACCCAACCCGAGGTCGCAACTGCCTATGCCCTACCCAAAGCCCAGCGCGACGCGGGCATCCAGCGATACGGGTTTCACGGGTTGTCATACGCGGGCATGGTCCGGCAATTTGGTGATGCCGTGCCGCCCCGCTTGCTGGCCCTGCACCTTGGCGCAGGTGTCAGTCTTTGCGCGATCAAGCAGGGCAAATCGCTTGCGACAAGCATGGGTTATTCCCCCCTGTCCGGCCCGACGATGGCAACCCGCACAGGGGACATTGATGGCATGGCCGTACTGCGCATCGCGCAGGAGTTGGGGCTCGAGGCAGCAACACATCTTCTCAACAACGAAAGCGGCCTGCTCGGCCTTTCCGGCACGTCCGCCGATATGCGCACGCTGCTCGCTGACCCGTCAGATGCCGCGCAATTCGCCGTCGATCATTTCATCTGGTCGGTCGTGCATCAGGCAGGCAGCCTGATTGCCGTGATGGAAGGCGTCGACGGGATCGGCTTTACCGGCGGGATTGGTGAAAATTCCGCCCCGATCCGCGACAGGATCATGGCGCGACTGGCGTGGCTCGGCGACGTGCCAACCCACATCATCCCCGCCGACGAAGAGCGCCAGATCGCCATCGACGCGACAAGCCTGCTATGACCTATGCCAGCGCCACCGTAACGGCTGTGGCCGCAACAATATCGTCGACGCTGGCACCACGGCTCAGGTCACAAACAGGGGCCGCGAAGCCCTGCAAGATGGGCCCCAACGCCTGCGCGCCCGCCAATTCCTGCGCCAATTTGTATGCGATATTGCCTGCATCAAGCGATGGGAATACCAGCACATTTGCGTCACCGCCTTGCACGCCTTTGGTCGCCGCAATCGCGGCGTTCAACGCCGCGTCGGCCTGCAGTGGTCCGTTAAATCCAGTCGCTTCTGCCGCCGCGCGCACCGCATCAACGCTATCACCTGCACCACTGGACCCGCTCGAATACGACAGCAGCGCCACGCGCGCATCGCCCAGCAACGCACGGCCCGTCACCGCCGAGGCCCGCGCAATTGCCGCCAATCCATCCGCGTCAGGTGCCACATTCACCGCGCAATCAGCCCAGACCATCGCCCGCCCGTTCGGAAATACCATCAGGAAAAACGACGAGGGCAGCGTCACCCCGTCAGCCAGCCCAATCGCCAGCCCCGCCGCCTCGATCACGCGGCGGGTCGGCGCATCGGCCCCCGCGACCATCACATCGGCCTCGCCCGCGGCAACCATCGCTGCGGCGCGGATCAACGGCTTACCCAACATGCGCCGCGCGAGGGTTTCTTTTACGCCACGCCCCGTGACCAGTGCCGCGACCTGTGCAGCACTTACGTCCGCCAGCCCCACAGGCACGCACAACCCCTCATCCGCCAGCCGCGCCATCGCGGCGGCGACGCGCGGGTCATCGCTTTCGGGAAACACCACGCGTGCCTGTTTCGCCCGTGCTGCGTCTTTCAAATTGTCCAAGATGCCCATCGCGCCCTCCATGTCCCTCACAGGAGCCTTCATATGACCGACACCGTCAAGATCAACCGTGGCCTTAAGGGCGTGTATTTTGAACGATCAAGCGTCAGTCACATTGATGGCGCAAAGGGCGAGCTTAGCTACCGTGGCTATTCCATCCACGACCTTGCACAGCAATCCACATTCGAGGAAACGTCGTATCTGCTGATCCACGGCGACCTGCCAACCACCGCGCAACTAGCCGATTTTGACGCGATCCTGCGCGCCAGCCGCGCCATTCCCGATGCACTGCACGCGCTGATCGCCACGATCAAAGACGGCCATCCGATGGACGTGCTCCGCACTTGTGTGTCCGCCCTCGCAGCACTTGACCCCGACAGCGACGACGCATCCGAAGACGGCTTCCTGCGCAATGGCCTGCGCCTCACTGCCCAAGTCCCGACAATCATTGCCGCGCACCATGCAATCCGGCAAGGCCGCGCGCCCGTCGGGCCCGACCCCGATCTGCCCCATGCCGCCAACTGGCTCTGGATGCTCAAGGGCGAAAAACCCTCTGCCGATGCCGCCCGTTTGGCCGACGTGGATTTCATCCTGCACGCCGAACATGGCTCTAACGCGAGCAGTTTCGCCGCCCGCGTGACCGTGGGAACCGAAGCCAATATCCACGGGGCGATCACCACAGCACTTGCCACCCTTGCTGGTCCCGCCCACGGCGGTGCAGCCGAAGACGTAATGAAGATGGTCACCGAGATTGGCACGCCCGACAACGCCGCCGCTTACGTCAAAGCCAAGCGCGCCAACCGCGAAGCCGTCACAGGCTTCGGCCACCGCGTTTACCGCGCCGAAGACCCGCGCGCGCGCCACATGCGCGACGGCGTGCGCAAACTGGGCCAAGAAATGGGCGCGCCCGAATGGTATGAAATCCTGCAAGCCGTGGTCGAAGCCATGCAGCCCTACGCGCGCCACGGGTTGAACGTGAACGTCGACTTTTATTCCGGCGTGATCTCCCAACTGCACGAAATTCCGATGGACCTTTACGTGCCTATCTTTGCAATTGGCCGCATGCCCGGCTGGGTGATCCAGTGCCTCGATCAGCGGCGTAACAACATCCTGATCCGCCCGCTCACGCTTTATAACGGGCCTGATATGCGGGCCTATACACCGATGAATGACCGCTAGAATCCCGCGCCAATTGATATACGTTTGATAAACGGAGGGACGAAACCAATGCCAAAGGATCAGCCAGAATTTGATACCTCACCATTCGTGAGCGACGAGATCCGCAAGACCACCTGCTATATGTGCGCCTGCCGATGCGGGATCAACGTGCACATGAAGGGCGGGAAAGTCGCCTATATCGAAGGCAACAAGGACCACCCGGTCAATCGAGGCGTGCTTTGCGCCAAAGGCTCCGCTGGCATCATGCAGCACAACGCGCCATCCCGTCTGCGCAAGCCCCTGAAACGGGTCGGCGAACGCGGCGAAGGCAAGTTCGAAGAAATCGAATGGGCCGAAGCTTACGACATCGCGGAAGGCTGGCTGCGCCCCTTGCGCGAAACCGCCCCCGAAAAGCTGGCGTTTTTTACGGGCCGCGATCAATCACAGTCCTTCACGTCTTTCTGGGCACAAGGGTTCGGCACCCCCAATTACGCCGCACACGGCGGGTTTTGTTCTGTGAACATGGCCGCCGCGGGCATCTATACCATGGGCGGTGCGTTCTGGGAATTCGGCCAACCCGACTGGGACCGCACCAAACTGTTCATGCTGTTCGGCGTGGCCGAAGACCACGACTCCAACCCGATCAAAATGGGCATCGCCAAGGTCAAAGAACGCGGCGCGCGCATGATCGGCGTCAACCCGATCAGGTCCGGCTATAACGCCGTCGCCGATGATTGGGTCGGCATCACGCCGGGCACCGACGGGCTGTTCATCATGGCGCTGATTTATGAGCTGTTCCGCGCCGGCAAGATCGACCTTGATTACCTCGCCCATTTCACCAACGCATCTGTACTGTTGAACGGCGACCCCAAGTCCGACCAATGCGGCCTTTTCCTGCGTGACGACGATGGCAATCCCCAAGTCATCGACCGGCGCACAGGCCACCTTGCCCCATGGAACGGCGCAGGCGTCGAACCTGATCTGAATGGTACATACCGCCGCGCCGGCGTCACCCACGCCCCCGCGTTCCACAAGATGGCCGAGCGTTTCATGGACCCGACTTATGCCCCCAACAAAGTCGCGGATCGCACTGGTATCGCGGCGGAGCGCATCCGCGCCATCGCCGCCGATCTGGCGCGCGTGGCCTTTGACGAAGCCATTGAAGTCGATCAGGAATGGACCGATTTTCGCGGCAAAGTGCACCCGAAAATGATCGGCCGCCCGGTCAGCTTTCACGCCATGCGCGGGATATCGGCCCATTCCAACGGCTTCCAAACTTGCCGGGCTTTGCACACCTTGCAAATCATCCTTGGATCGGTAGAAACCCCTGGCGGCATGCGTTTCAAACCGCCCTATCCGAAACCCGCCACTGCCCACCCCAAACCGCATCACGGCTATAAGGCTGGTCAGGCGCTCGACGGCCCACACCTCGGCTATCCGCAAGGCCCCGAAGACCTGTGCCTGCAACTCGATGGCACGGCCAGCCGGATCGACAAAGCCTTCACATGGGAAAACCCGATGTCGGTGCACGGGCTGATGCATATGGTCATCAGCAACGCACATGCGGGCGACCCCTACAAAATCGACACGCTATTTATGTATATGGCGAATATGTCGTGGAACTCGTCGATGAACACCTCGGGCGTCATGGACATGCTGCGCGACAAGGATGAAAATGGCGACTACGTGATCCCGCACATCATCTATTCCGATGCCTATTCGTCAGAGATGGTAGCCTTTGCTGACCTGATCCTGCCCGACACAACCTACCTGGAACGCCACGATTGTATCAGCCTGCTGGATCGCCCGATCTGCGAGGCCGACGCCGTCGCCGATGCCATCCGCTGGCCCGTGGTGGAACCTGATCGCGACGTCAAAGGTTTCCAATCAGCGCTTTGCGATCTTGGTGCGCGGCTTGGCCTGCCCGGCTTCGTGAATGACGACGGCTCCCAGAAATACGCCGATTACGCCGACTACATCACCAACCACATCCGCCGCCCCGGTATCGGACCACTGGCAGGCTGGCGCATGGGCGATACAGGCACGCAACACGGGCGCGGCGACGCCAACGAAGCGCAGCTTGATAGCTATATCGCCAACGGCGGCTTCTGGATGGAACACCTCCCCAAGGCGGCTTCCTTCTACAAGCCTTTCTCAAAAGCCTACCAAGATTGGGCCGTGAAAAAAGGCTTCTATGACAGCCCACAACCCTACATTTTTCAGCTCTACGTCGAACCGATGCGGCGCTTCCAACTGGCAGCCGAAGGGCACGGCCCCGTCCAACCGCCCAAGCACCTACGCGAGCGGACAAAGGTGCTGATGGACCCGCTGCCATTCTGGTATGCCCCGATGAGCGATGCCACCAGCGACCCCGTCGAATTCAACGTGCACGCGCTCACGCAACGCCCGATGGCGATGTATCATTCATGGGGCAGCCAGAACGCGTGGCTGCGGCAATTGCACGGGCATAACCCGCTCTATGTGCCTACCAAAATCTGGGAACAACACGGCTTTACCGATGGCGACTGGGCCCGCGTCACATCGCCTACAGGCGAAATTACCGTGCCCGTGGCCCACATGGCCGCGCTAAATGAAAACACCGTCTGGACATGGAACGCGATCGGCAAACGCAAAGGCGCGTGGGCGCTCTCGAACGATGCACCCGAAGCCACCAAGGGCTTTCTGCTGAACCACCTGATCCACGAACTTCTGCCTGAAAAAGACGACGGTATGCGCTGGGCCAATAGCGACCCGATCACCGGCCAAGCCGCTTGGTTCGACCTGCGCGTAAAAATTGAAAAGTCCGTCGCCCCTGCCGAGAGCCAACCCGTCACGCCCGCGCAAAACGCGCCAGTGCCAAACGGACCCGACGCACTTGCTTGGAAGGTCGGGAAATGACGCTTGAAACCTACCTGATCTATCTTGGTGCCGTACTGCTTTTCTTTACCCACCCACCCGGACCCAGCCAGATTCTGTTCATTGGCGGCGCCATGCGGCACGGGTTGCGGCGCGCGATGCCGATCATGTCAGGTGACCTTAGCGCGAACGCCATCCAATTGGTGATCGCCGGTTTCGGGCTCACCAGCATCATCGCACTATCGGCAAGCGCATTCTTGGCGATCAAATGGATGGGCGTCGCCTACTTGGTGTGGATTGGCGTGCGGATCATCCGCGATGCGGCCACACCATCCACGATGGGCAATGCACCATTGAGCGGCCAGCTTTTCCGACGCGGATTCATGACCTCTGCTGCCAATCCCTACGCCGTCGTTTTCTTTGCCGCGCTCTTTCCGCAGTTCATCGACCCCACAGTCGCCATCATGCCGCAAATCGCCATCCTCGGCGTTACTTACCTTGTGATCGACGGCGTGATCCTGCTGGCGATGGGTTTTTTCGCTGCAACGCCGGTCGCAGCAGTTGGGTCACGATTCCGAAAATCGCTCGGCATCGGGTCTGGAGTGGGCCTCATCGCAGCCGCTATTGCGATTGCTTTGCGCAATAATAATACGGAGACGATCCAATGACCCGCACTCTCGTCTTGATCGCTCTGTTTCTCGCTCTGATCATCGGCTCGTTCATCTGGTTCGTCGCCACGTGGGACCCCAAAGCCGAAGAGTCCCTCAGTCTCATCTTGCCACAAATATCCCCGCCGGAGGCTCCGACATTGACCACACAAAGCCCCATATCGGACCCATACGCTTTCCATACGCATTCCATACGCATTCCATACGGTGTTTCATGACCAAGCTCCCAACCCACACAGACAAAAAACTCGGCCTCGTGATCGACCTTGATACCTGCGTCGGCTGCCACGCTTGCGTGATCGCCTGCAAAGGCTGGAACACTGAAAATTACGGCGCTCCCTTGTCGGATCAAGACCCCTATGGCGCTGACCCGTCAGGCACATTCCTGAACCGCGTGCATTCATACGAGGTCCAGCCAAGCCCGAGCGACGCCGTGCCCGCCCCCACCGCCCAACTCATCCATTTTCCTAAATCCTGCCTGCATTGCGACGATGCGCCCTGTGTCACCGTCTGCCCCACAGGTGCCAGCTACAAACGGGTCGAAGACGGGATCGTGCTGGTGAATGAAAGCGACTGCATCGGTTGTGGCCTTTGTGCTTGGGCCTGCCCCTACGGCGCACGCGAGATGGACGCGGCTGCGGGTGTGATGAAAAAATGCACCCTCTGCGTAGACCGTATCTATAACGAAAATCTACCCGAGGAAGACCGCGAACCGGCCTGCGTGCGCACCTGTCCGTCAAACGCGCGCCACTTTGGCGACTTCGCCGATCCCGACAGCAACGTTAGCATCCTGACAGCGAGCCGCGGCGGGATGGATCTGATGCCGGAATTGGGCACCCGGCCTGTGAATAAATACCTCCCGCCACGCCCAAAGGACGCGCCGGTTGATATCCTCGCGCCGTTCCTTGACCCGGTGGCCGATAACCCAAAAGGTTTCCTCGGCTGGCTCGACAAGGCGCTGACCGCCATGCCCGGAGGGACGAAATAATGCATCCCGCCTCGTCAGTTATCATTTTCACCACCCTTAGTGGCCTCGGCTTTGGCCTGCTGTTCTGGCTTGGCCTTGGCATGCCCGCCACTACTGGTCTGAACGCCTTTATTTTCTTCACCATCGCCTACCTTTTGGCGGTCGGCGGCCTCATGGCGTCGACCTTCCATCTTGGCCACCCCAAACGCGCTCTCAAGGCGTTCACGCAGTGGCAGACAAGCTGGTTGTCACGTGAAGCATGGTTCAGTGTTTTCGCGCTTCTGATTATGGCAGTATATGGCGCGGGGCTCGTCTTTTTTGGTACCGCGCTCACCACGCTCGGATGGCTCGGCGCAGTGTTGTCGCTCGGTACGGTCCTGACCACTTCGATGATCTATGCCCAATTGAAAACTGTGCCGCGCTGGCATCATTGGTCAACGCCACTGCTGTTTGCGGCGCTATCATTGGCAGGCGGTGCACTGCTTGCTGGGCAAGTCACATTCGCCATTCCCTTGCTGGCAATCGCGGGCGTTGTGCAGGTGTCTTACTGGATCATTGGCGACGGACAATTGCGCGCCTCTGGCACGACAATTGAAACCGCTACAGGCCTTGGTAACATCGGCAAGGTTCGCGCCTTTGAACCACCGCATACCGGCACGAATTACCTACTGCGCGAAATGGTGCATGTGGTCGGGCGCAAACACGCCAGCACGCTGCGGCTGATCTCTTTGGTGCTGATGGTCGGACTGCCGATCCTGTTCTTGCTGGTGCCGTTCGGGCACATCTGGGCGGCGCTGGCAGTGCTGTCCCACCTGATCGGCGTGGCCGTGTCCCGCTGGCTTTTCTTTGCACAGGCGGAACACGTGGTCGGGTTATACTACGGCAAACGCTAGCGAGGGGTGACCCAGGTTACCTGATCCGCAATTCGGTTTGCGCGTCAAACAACAGCACGCGGGATGGATCAACCGTCAGACCCACTTGCATGCCCATGCTTGACCGGTCGTCGCCGCGTTCTTCGATGATCATCCGCTCGCCTGTGACGCCAACCAGATAGGCATAAGACACACCACCAAGGCTCTCGGTCAGGTCAATCTTGTGGGTTTTGCCCTTTGGATCAAGCAACAGATGTTCGGGGCGAAAACCAACCGTCACAGCGCGACCAACATCTGCTGCCTGCAACTTGATAGGTAGCGTCGTTTGCAATCCGGGAACCTCGACACCGTCGGTGGTCACGGTGCCCGATAGAAAGTTCATCGCAGGTGATCCGATGAACCCTGCTACGAATTTATTGTCGGGATCACGATACAACTCCATTGGTGCGCCGACTTGTTCGATCATGCCTGCACGCAGAACAACGATCTTGTCCGCCAGCGTCATCGCCTCGACCTGATCATGGGTCACATAGATCATCGTCGCGCCGATTTCTTTGTGCAGGCGGGCGATTTCCACACGCATTTCGACACGCAACTCGGCGTCAAGGTTTGACAGCGGTTCGTCGAACAAGAACACTTCCGGCCCGCGCACAATCGCACGGCCAATCGACACGCGTTGGCGCTGTCCACCCGACAGGGCGGCCGGCTTGCGTTTTAGATAGTCTTCGAGTTTCAGAATGCGCGTGGCCTCGGCCACTTTTGCGTTGATCTCGGCCTTGGGAAAGCCATTCATCTTGAGGCCGAACCCCATGTTCTGCTCGACCGTCATATGCGGATAAAGCGCGTAGGTCTGGAACACCATCGCCACGCCGCGCTGGGCTGGATCCATCCGCGTCACATCACGATCACCAATGGTCATCGACCCTTCGGTGGTTTCTTCCAATCCCGCAACCATCCGCAGAAGCGTGGATTTGCCACAACCGGACGGGCCGACAAAAACGCAAAACTCGCCATGTTCGATCGTCAGGTCAACCCCATGGATCACCTGCACGTCGCCGTACCGTTTGACTACATTTTGAAGCTGAACACCTGACATCTATTCGTTCCCTGTCATGTTGAAGCGACGCGATCGGGAAAGCGCCAGGCGCTTGCCTCGCGCGCGATCTGTTTCGCGGTCTCTTGAATTTCGGGGACAAGCCGTTCAAGGCCTGCCAGATTCGTGCGGTCGGTCGAGCTGGTGACGGATAGCCCGCCCAGTACACGGCCACTGTCCGACAAAATCGGCACGGCGATGCAAATGATGCCCGGCTCGTGTTCTTCGCGGTCAAAGCCGTAGCCATTCTCGCGTATTTCCGCCAGTTCGGCGCGCAAGGCAACGGCGTCGGCAAGGGTATTCGGGGTGAAGCGGTGGAAAGACTGCTGCTCGACGATATCGTCGGTCGCGCCATTTTCCATGAATGCCAGCATCGTTTTGCCGACACCTGTGCAATAGGCAGGGCCGATCTTGCCTGCATCGCTAAACATCTCAAGCGGGCGCGCAGCGCTGCGTTTGTCGACATATAGCACCTGCGCATGGTCAAGCTGCGCAAGGTGGATCGTTTCGCCAAGGCTCTCGCTAAGTGCATCCAGATAGGGGCGCGCCACAGGCGCAAGCGAAGACTGCGCCCATGCCGCGTGGGCAAGACGCACCAACCTCACACCGGGCGCATAGGTGGCGTGATCGGGGTCAAATGACAGCATCCCCTGATTGGTGAGGGTCTGCACAAACCGATAAAGCGTTGCCTTGGGAAAGGGGGACGCGGCGATCAGTTCGACAAACCTCACGGGCCGCCCGAAAGCCGCCACTTGATCAAGCACGCTAAGCGCCTTGCCAACTGTGCCGTCGCCGATAGGTGCTGACATTCCATTCCTCCAATTGCGCGGTATGGCTTCCTCAATAATCCAAACTGCGCTCTTGACAAGCATAGGCGACTCGCGGTTATGATTTCAATATCTAAAATCGAGTTTCATTATTTGGAACTTACCCCGAGGAAGCATTAGGGAGGAAAACTATGCGTTCCATCATCAAGGCGTCCGCTGTGGCGCTTGGGCTTGCGTCCGTTTCGGCGACAGCCCTCTTCGCAGACGCACACTCGCAACTGACTGGCGATCTGATCATCTTCTCGGACATGTCCAACCCTGCGCCCCGCGCAGTGATGGAAGGCATGGTCGAGCGTTTCGGTGAATTGCATCCTGATCTGAACATCGAGCTGACGGTTATTGATCGTGAAGCTTATAAAACACAGATCCGCAACTTCCTGACGGCAAACACGCCCGACGTTGCGAACTGGTATGCAGCAAACCGCATGCGCCCCTACGTTGATGCTGGCCTGTTCGAAGACATCTCTGATCTTTGGGCCGAGCCTGAAATGGAAGCACTTGCATCCACACGCGGCGCGATGACAATCAACGGCGCACAGTGGGGCGTTCCCTACACATACTATCAGTGGGGCGTTTACTACCGCGCTGACATCTTTGCAGAACTCGGCCTGAGCGAGCCGTCGACTTGGGCAGAAGAACTGGCCAACTGTCAGGCGATCGTTGATAGCGGCCGTGCTTGCTACACCATCGGCACCAAGTTCCTGTGGACTGCTGGCGGCTGGTTTGACTACCTGAACCTGCGCACCAACGGCTATGATTTCCACATGCAACTTACCTCGGGCGAAATCCCTTGGACAGACGAGCGCGTGCTGGCAACCTTTGCAAACTGGCGCACGCTGGTCGACATGGGTGCCTTTGTTGATGACCACCAGACCTATAGCTGGCAAGAAGCCCTGCCATTTATGGTTAACGGCGATGCTGCCGCTTACCTGATGGGTAACTTTGCGGTCGCTCCACTGCGCGAAGCGGGCCTGACCGATGACCAACTGGACTTCTACCAGTTCGTGGAAATCACACCCGGTATCCCGTTGGCCGAAGATGCCCCAACAGATACCTTCCACATCCCAGCAGGTGCCGCCAACAAAGATGCCGCACGTGAATTCCTGCGCTTTGTTGTGTCGCCTGAAAACCAGACGATCATCAACTCAGGTGACGGCCTTGGCCAACTGCCCGTCAATGCTGGCGCGTCTGTGGATGACGACAAGTTCCTCAACCAGGGCTTTGAAATGCTGTCCACCAATTCTCCGGGCGGCGTTGCACAGTTCTTTGACCGTGACGCATCTGCCGAAATGGCAGCGGCAGCCATGGAAGGCTTCCAGGAATTCATGGTGTTCCCTGAAAACCTCGACGATATCCTCGAGCGTCTGGAAGAAACACGCATAAACATGCAGTAAATTGCTTGGGGCGGGGCGCGTTATGCGTGCCCCGCCCACCCCAACCCAACTGACCCATTTGCAAGCCGCCAAGGCGCTTTCCAAATGAGCCACGCAAGGACGACGTCGATGTCTGAAACTGCCCATACCGCGCGCAACGCCGATCACAATCCGTCATGGCTGTATCGCAACCGGCAATCCATCGCACCGTGGCTTTTCCTGACGCCCGGCCTTATTTTCTTTGCCTTCTACGTAATCATTCCGGTGTTCCAATCGTTCTATATCTCGACGTTTGATTGGAACGGTTTGGGCGACATGTCTGAACTAGGCGCGCAAGTCGGGCTGGCCAATTACGTCGAATTGATGGACGATCGGAAATTCCACACCTCGCTGATCAACAACGTGAAATGGCTGGTGCTCTATCTGCTCGCAATCCCTGCGGGCCTGTTCATCTCGCTATTCCTGAACCAAACGGTCAAAGGCATCCGGCTTTACAAGTCGCTATTCTTCTTCCCATTCGTGATTTCCCAAGTCGTCGTCGGCCTTGTGTTCACATGGTTTTACGACCCTAAATTCGGCCTGTTGAACGTGGCGCTGGGATGGTTCGGGATTGATTCCATTAACGTGCTAGGCGATCCAACACTGGCCACATACGGCGTGATCCTTGCGGGCCTTTGGCCGCAAACGGCCTATTGCATGATCCTTTATCTGACCGGCCTGAACGCCGTGGATCCCGAACAGGTAGAAGCGGCCCGTCTTGACGGGGCCAAGGGTGTGCGGATGCTTTGGCACGTCATCATTCCGCAACTGAAACCCGCCACCTTCATCGCTTTTGTCGTCACTATTATCGGCGCGCTGCGATCCTTCGATCTGATCAGCATTATGACCAACGGCGGCCCTTTCGGATCAACCCGCGTGCTGTCGTTCTACATGTTTGAAAAATCGCTAGGT
Organism: uncultured Octadecabacter sp.; assembly: GCA_937891785.1. Taxonomy (GTDB): domain Bacteria; phylum Pseudomonadota; class Alphaproteobacteria; order Rhodobacterales; family Rhodobacteraceae; genus SW4. Next base: position 127,694 of record CALAGN010000149.1, on the reverse strand, counting down.
GAATACGGGCTGCGGATGGGCTATGGCGCAGCTATCGCCGTGGTGCTGTTCCTGATCATGTTGGTCTTTATCGTCTACTTCCTATGGTCGATGTATCAAGAAGAAAGGGGCCGCTAAGATGTTCCCGACACCTGTCGAAAAAACGTCCCGCACATGGCAGTTGACCTACCAAAGCCTGCTGCCCGTCGCCTTGTTCTTGTGGCTGATGCCACTGATCGCCGTCATGGTATTTTCGATCAAACCGGATAGCGACTTTTCGGGCGGCAACTACTGGGGCTGGCCCTCGTCATTCGAAGGCTTCACCAACTACGGCAAGGTCTTCTTTGAATCGCAAATGCCCCGCTATTTGCTGAACTCCGTCTTTATCACCGTCCCCACTGTGATCGGCGCAGTCGCCCTGTCCTGCATGACCGGATTTGCCCTTGGCATCTATAAATTCCGCGCGAACCTGTGGATTTTCTTTATGTTCGTCGCGGGTAATTTCGTGCCGTTCCAAATCCTGATGGTACCTGTGCGCGACCTGACCGTGGACATGGGGCTTTATAACACCAAGACGGGCCTCGTGCTGTTTCACATCGCCTTTCAAACCGGCTTTTGCACCCTATTCATGCGCAACTTTATCCGCGCGCTGCCGTTCGAGCTGATCGAGGCAGCACGCGTCGAAGGTATCGCCGAGTGGCGCATCTTTTGGTATGTCGTCCTTCCGTTGATGAAGCCTGCGATCGCCGCCCTGTCTGTGCTGATCTTTACCTTCATCTGGAACGATTATTTCTGGGCCGTGGTCCTGACCCAAGGCGCCGAAAGCCAACCCGTCACCGCCGGCATAACCAGCTTTAACGCGCAGTACCGCGCCGCCTATCACCTGATGAGCGCAGGCAGCATCGTTGCCGCCCTGCCCCCCGTCGCGATGTTTTTCTTGATGCAAAAGCACTTTATTGCAGGCCTTACTCTTGGCGCCGTCAAATAATGCACAATTGGAGACTTGATGATTCGCGCCAGACCCTTGTTCTGGCCGCGACGGGTGAACGACTGCCGCAGGTGGTTTACTGGGGGCCGTCCTTGCCCGCTGGCGAGGATCTAAAAACCCTGCATGCCGCCCACGCGATTGACGTCACCGGCGGTATGCTGGATGCCAACCCCGACCTCTCACTATGTCCCGAAGCCTCACGCAGTTTTCCAGGCCAGCCCGGCCTGATCGTGCGTGACGACAGCGGCACGCCGCTGCTGCCGAAATTCTGCTACGACAGCGATGAACAAAGTAACGGTCTGCGCCTGATCTACCGGGACACCGACAACGGCCTGACCCTCACCTTTACCTTCGCGATTGACCCCGCGACCCACATCATCACTGCGCAAACCGTGCTTGATGCCGACGCGCCCGTGCACCTGCACTGGCTCTGCGCACCCGTCCTGCCCGCGCCGCAACACGCCGATGACATGATCGATTTTTCGGGCCGGTGGTGCGGTGAATTTCAGCTCAACCGCACGCCGTGGTCCGCAGGCATCCGCTACCGCGAAAACCGCACGGGGCGAACAGGGCACGAACATTTCCCCGGCCTGATCGTGCCCTGTACAGGCGCGACGAACACCCAAGGCGAGGCGTATGGTTTCCACTACGGCTGGTCAGGCGGCCACGGGATGATCGCAGAGGAATTGCAAGACGGACGCCGCCAAATCCAGTGGGGCCATGCCGCCCGCATGGAAACCGAAGCCGCGACCCAATTCAAAACCGCACCGCTCTATATTACCTATTCGCCCAGCGGCTTGAACGGTTGTGCTGTCGCATTCCAACGCCACCTGCGCGACCGCATCGTCACGTGGCCCAAGCCAGACGCGCCACGCCCCGTGCACTACAACTGCTGGGAAGCGATCTATTTCGATCACAACGTGCCAGCCCTGAAAGACATTGCCACCCGCGCCGCCGACCTTGGCGCCGAACGTTTCGTGCTGGATGACGGCTGGTTCGGGCAGCGCGATGATGACACGCGCAGCCTGTCTGACTGGACGGTAGATGCGCGCAAATACCCCGACGGCTTGCACCCGCTGATTGATCACGTCCATAGCCTGAATATGACCTTCGGCATCTGGTTCGAACCAGAGATGATCAACCCCGATAGCGACATTCACCGCGCGCATCCCGATTGGGCTTTGGGTGGCGAAGACCAGACGTTAGGTCGCCAGCAAAAGGCGCTGAATATGGCGCTGCCCGCAGTGCGCGACTTCCTATATGACCGCATGTCGGCGATCCTGCGCGACCATCAAATCGAATATATAAAATGGGACCATAACCGCGTCTTGCCGATGCCCGATGCGGCACAAACACGCGGGTCATATACGCTGATTGATCGCCTGCGCGCCGACTTTCCGCATGTGGAAATCGAAAGCTGCGCCAGCGGTGGTGGCCGGATTGATTTCGGGATTCTGCACCGCACGCAGCGCGTTTGGCTGTCCGATAGCAACGACGCGCTTGAACGCCTGCGCATCCAGCACAACGCCGCCCTGTTCCTGCCGCTCTGCGTCACCGGGAGCCACGTTGGACCACGTTTTTGTCATACCTCCGGTCGGATGCACGACATCACTTTCCGCGCATGGGTTGCTGCACAACGCCACATGGGCTTCGAGATGGACCCGCGTGAATTGACCGACAAAGAAGCCGCCGTTCTGCGCCACGTCACCGCATGGTGGAAGGCGAACCGCGGTTGGATGCAGCGCGCCGATATCTTACGATTGGACAGTGCTGATCCTGCAGTGATCGCCGAACAACAAATGGCCAGGGATGGCGCGCGTTTCGTCGTCTTTGCGGGCAAGGCTGATACATCGGCCCAAATCGCCCCGCGCCCGCTACGCCTGACAAATCTGGACCCTGCTGCCAGCTACAAAATCACCCTCGCCAATCGGGAAGAAATTAACCGTCTGTCACGCGGCACGCCCGCGCTAAAATCCGGCCCACTGACCGCATCCGGCCGTTACCTGATGGCCCATGGGATCACGTTGCCTTGGTCCTTCCCTGACCGTATGTGGGTGCTCGAAGGGGAGAAACTGTGACCAAACCCGACTGGATCGCTATTGACTGGGGCACGACCCACCTGCGGGCTTGGGGCATGACCGGCAGCGGAACCGTGCTGCAGACCGTGAAGTCTGACCGCGGCATGGGCACCCTAGCGCGCGATCAGTTCGAAGGTGCGCTGTTCGATCTGATCGGTGACTGGGGCTGCAGCGGCCCGATGATCGCCTGCGGTATGGTTGGCAGCCGCCAAGGCTGGGTCGAAGCGCCATATGCGACCACGCCCTGCCCGCCCTTGGGCTACGGTCTGGCCAAGGCCCCCGGCCCACGAGTGGATGTCCACGTCATTTCCGGCATCAAACAACTGCAGCCCGCCGATGTGATGCGGGGCGAGGAAACCCAAATCGCTGGCTTCCTGTCGCTCAATCCCAAATGGGACGGCGTGATTTGCCTGCCCGGCACCCACACCAAATGGGTCCACGTCAGCGCCGACGAAGTGATCAGCTTCCAAACCTTCATGACGGGTGAAATGTTCGCGCTTTTGTCCGGCCAATCCGTGCTGCGCCACTCCATCGGCGACGGCTGGGACGATGCCGCCTTTGCCAATGCCGTTTCCGAAGCCATGTCCAAACCCGAGGCCATGGCCGCGCGCCTGTTCAACCTGCGCGCCAATGAACTCGTCAATGGCCAGTGTCGTGACGCCGCCCGCGCGCGCCTGTCGGGCCTGCTGATCGGTGCCGAACTCGCCGCCGCACGACCCTATTGGCTTGGTCAATCCGTCGCTGTGTTGGGCGCGGGTGGCTTGGCCAAGATTTACACTGCCGCAATCACGGCCCAAGGTGTGCCCGTCATCCAAACCGATGGCGACCGGGCCACATTGGCAGGCCTCACTGCTGCCTACCGCCGTATGAAAGCCGCCACATGACCCGTAATATCATCGCCATCCTGCGCGGAATCACCCCGCCCGAAGCCGCCGCCGCCGCGAGCGCCCTGATCGACGCAGGCATCACCAAAATCGAAGTGCCGCTGAACTCTCCGGATCCGTTCGACAGCATCAAATCCATGGCCGATGCGCACGGGCACCACGCCCTGATCGGCGCAGGCACGGTCTTGTCCACGGATGACGTTGGTCGTGTTGCACAGGCAGGCGGCAAGCTGATCGTGTCGCCAAACACCGACCCGCGCGTGATCGTCACCACCAAGACCGCAGGCCTGCAAAGCTGGCCTGGCGTGATGACCCCGACTGAATGCTTCGCTGCCCTAAAAAACGGCGCGGACGGGCTAAAAATATTTCCCGGAACGCTGCTTGGCCCTGATGGATTACGCGCGATCCGTGCCGTGCTGCCAACAGGCACCCAAGTCTATGCCGTGGGCGGCGCTGGCCCCGAAAACTTTGCCGATTGGTTCGCCGCAAGTGCGGATGGCTTCGGCATCGGGTCCGCGCTCTATAAACCCGGAATGACGGTCGCCGATATCGCTGCCCGCGCCCGCGACATCGTTGCAGCCTACGACGCCGCGCGCGCATGATCTTTGACGCCCGCATATGCCAGCTTGGCGAAGGGCCACTGTGGCACCCCACCCGCAACGAACTGTTCTGGTTCGATATTCTTGGCAAAACCCTCCATTCCAAAGCCCTATCGTGGGGCTTTGACGAATATGTTTCCGCCGCTGGATGGGTTGACGAAACATCGCTGATCCTCGCCTCGGCTTCCGCCCTTCACCATTTCAACCTTACAGATGGCAGCGCAGAAACCCTTGCCCCACTGGAATCCGACAATCCGATAACCCGTTCAAACGACGGGCGCGCCGACCCTTACGGCGGCTTCTGGATTGGCACGATGGGAATCAACGCCGAACACCATGCAGGCGCGATCTATCGCTTTTATCGCGGTGAACTTCGCCAGCTTTACGCCCCCATCACCATCAGCAACGCAATCTGCTTTAGCCCCGATGGCAACCACGCATATTTCACCGACACGCCGACGCAAAGGATCATGCGCGTTGCTCTTGATAAAGACGGCTGGCCCAAGGGCGACCCCACGCTGTGGCTTGATCTCTCCGGCACCGATTTCCACGCCGATGGCGCAGTCGTCGACGCCGCAGGCAACTTCTGGAACGCGCAATGGGGTGCCAACCGTGTCGCATGTTACGACCCAAACGGCACCTTTATCGAGGCCGTCGCATTTGGCGCATCACAAACATCGTGCCCCGCATTTGGCGGCGAAGACTTGCAAACCCTGTTCTGCACGTCCGCCGCCGTGGGCCTTTCAAATCCAAGCGCCCATGATGGCAAGGTCTTAGCCACCAAAGTCGCTCACACGGGACAACCCGAACACCAAGTAATCCTCTGAAGGCATCCAATGAAACGCACCCTCGGCGTCTGCTACTATCCCGAACACTGGCCCGAAGATATTTGGGCCAACGACGCCGCGCGCATGGTCGCTGCGGGCTTGTCGTGGGTCCGGATCGGTGAATTTGCATGGCAGCGGATCGAACCCCAAGACGGAAACCTGCAATGGGAATGGCTTGACCGCGCCATCGAAACCTTAGGCTCTGCTGGCCTGAAAATCATCCTGGGAACGCCCACCGCGACACCCCCGCGCTGGATGCTGGACAAGCACCCCGATATGCTGGCCGTTGACGCCCAAGACCGGCCACGCAAATTTGGATCCCGCCGGCACTACTGCTTTAGCCACGCAGGTTACCGCGAAGAGTCTCGCCGGATCACGCGGCTCATGGCAGAGCGCTACGGATCAAATACGCACATTCAAGCGTGGCAAACTGACAATGAATACGCCTGTCACGACACAACACGTAGCTATTCTGATGCTGCCCGCGCAGGGTTTCGCGATTGGCTTGCACAGCGCTACCAAAGCCCCGATGCCCTGAACCGCGCGTGGGGCAATGTGTTCTGGTCGATGGATTATGACGATTGGTCGCAAATTGATTTGCCTAACCTGACAGTGACCGAACCCAACCACCCGCACGTCCTCGATTTCGCGCGCTATTCCAGCGATCAGGTCGTCGCGTTCAACCGCATTCAAGTCGATGAAATCCGCGCACATTCGGACGCTCCCATCATCCATAACTACATGGGGCGCGAAACCTCGTTTGATCACTGGAAGGTCGGGGCCGACCTTGATATCGCCTCGTGGGACAGCTACCCGATTGGGTTCTTGTCTGACCGGATCGAAGGCAGCGACGATCACAAGTTGAAATTCCTGCGTCAGGGTGACCCCGACAATCAAGCGTTCCACCATGATCTTTACCGTGCCGTAGGGCGTGGCCGTTGGTGGATCATGGAACAGCAACCCGGCCCCGTGAACTGGGCGCCCTACAATCCTGCCCCTCTGCCCGGAATGGCCCGCCTTTGGGCATGGGAGGCCTTTGCCCACGGCGCTGAAACCGTCTGCTATTTCCGCTGGCGACAAGCCCCATTTGCCCAGGAACAAATGCACGCGGGCCTGTTGCGCCCTGATAGCGCGGATGCCCCCGCATTGGCCGAAGCAGCGCAAGTTGCGAATGAGATAAACGGATTGCCAGACGTCGGCACAGCCAAAGCACAGGCCGCGCTCGTGTTCGATTACGAAAGCGCTTGGGCTTGGCAGGCCCAGCCCCAAGGTGCAGATTTCGATATGTTCCGGCTTGCCTTTGCCGCTTATCGCGCCCTGCGCCGCGCCGGTTTGAACATCGACATCCTGCCACCAGATTGCGCCGACCTTAGCAACTACAAACTGGTCCTCGCCCCCGGGATCATGCACCTGTCGGACCCATTGCGCGCCGCACTTGCACGTTTTGAGGGGATCGCCCTTATCGGTCCGCGCACCGATACAAAGACAAATGATATCAGCATTCCAACCCCGCTTGGCCCCAATATCGACGGGCTGGATGTGAGCGTAGCGCTGACCGAAAGCATCCCGCCCAATGCAAGTGTCAAACTCTCTGGCGGCGGGCGTTTCCGACATTGGTTTGAACACCTTGAAGGCGCCGAAACCGCCCATATGACCACCAAATCGGGCCACCCCGCGATCATGGGCAGCGACAATCTGCGCTACCTCGCAGGCTGGCCCGACGACGATACGTTCGACCGGATCATCGGCTATCACTGCGATATCCTTGACCTTGAAACCCACACCCTGCCCGATGGATTGCGTATTCGCGACACCGACACACATCGTTTCGTGTTTAACTACGCCCCCGCGGCGCTCGATTGGAACGGAACCATTATCCCTGCTGCCGGGGTACATTGGGAGCCACTTGCGTGACAGTTTTCGGCACAACCAAAGACGGACAAGACGTCCATGCGATCACGATCGGGAATGACAGGCTGTCCGTCAAAATCCTGACGTGGGGTGCCGTCTTGCAGGATGTGCGGCTGACGCGGGTGCCTTATGGGTTGACCCTGAACAGCGCCAACCTGTCAGATTATCAGGGCGGGATGCATCATTTTGGCAGTTTGATCGGCCCCGTTGCCAATCGTTTAACCAATGCAACCGCGCCGATTGGCGGCGTGGCGCATCAGTTCGAGGCGAATTTCAACGGGCGACATAGCCTGCATTCCGGTAGTGCCGCGACCCACCTAAAAGTGTGGCAAATTGATAATTCTGATGATTTTTTATGCATTTTGTCGCTTAATCTGCCAGATGGCGAAGGGGAATTCCCCGGAAATCGAAAAATCACAGCACGCTTTGAAGTCTTGGAAACCACGCTGCGCTTAACCGTCACCGCAACCACGGACGCGCCGACCCTGATCAACATGGCCAACCACAGTTATTGGAACCTTGACGGTAGCGATACTTGGGACGGCCACCGCCTGCGTATTGCGGCAGATCATTACCTGCCCACGGACGATGAATTCATCCCGACAGGCGAAATCGTCGATGTCACCGGCACCAGTTTTGATTTTCGCAAGGCGCGCAGAATCTCGCCGCAACACCCAGCCTTCGACAATAACTTTTGCCTGTCCGACACAACGGTTGCACCGCGTGATGTGCTGACGTTAGCCGGACAATCCGGCGTCGAAATGACCGTCGCCACCAATCAGCCCGGCATTCAGGTATTTGACGCACGCAATGCCCAGCGCCCGAACCGCGCGCCCTACGAAGGTCTCGCCATCGAGGCGCAAGGCTGGCCTGATGCACCAAACCACGCAGGGTTCCCAAGCATCGAATTGCACCCCGATCAGACCTACGAGCAGGTCACAAGCTGGCGTTTCTCTGCACCCTAGTCGTCATCCACATGACGCTGGCGAGCAGGCCCGCGATAGCGCTCTAACGCCTCCGCCGACACCTCGGATCCGTCCCAAAGCCAGTGGAGAATCCCGACACCTTCGGACCCGCCCTGACGCGCCATAATATCGGCGTCTGATACCGTGACGCGCTGCGACAACCTGCGCCCCCATTTGCCAAGGCGCTCATACATCAATGCCAAAACATCATCGTGCAGACCACGACGACCTAGGTCACGCAATTCCTGCGGGTCAGTGTTCAAATCGAACAACATCGGGGGAAATCCCCCTTCAGCGTGGATGAACTTCCAATGCTTATCAACGACCATGAACAAGCGGGCATCGCGCGGGGCCACGCCCAGACCAGCGCGCATCGGCTGGCAGGAATAGTCATATTCGCTTATCGCATAGTCACGCCAGTCAGGGGCCTCACCACGCAGGAATGGCATGAGCGAGCGCCCCTCGACGATGTGATCAGGCACCGCTCCACCAGCCATTTCGATAAATGTCGCCGCAAGGTCAATCGATTCGACCAAAGCGTCACAGGTCGTTCCGCGCGTCGCGTCAGCATCGACAGATGGATCAAACACGATCAACGGCACTTTCACGGACTGGTCGTGAAACATATCTTTTTCGCCCAGCCAGTGGTCACCCAGATAGTCGCCATGATCGGACGTGAGCACGATCACCGTGTCCTTATCGCGCCCCGTGGCCGTCAGATGATCCAACAGAACGCCAAGCTGATCATCGCATTGCTTGATTAATCCCATATAGGCCGGGATCACCGCCTCGCGCGCTTCGTCCTTTTGATATAGTTTGGCAAAATCGCTTTGTGCAAAGGCGCCGTAGATCGGGTTCGGGTCATCAAGTTCAACGGCATCCCGCATCGCTGGCAGCACATGTTCGGGTCCATACATTGCGTGATAGGGCGCGGGCACAATATAGGGCCAGTGCGGTTTGATATAACTCAGATGTGCGCACCACGGCCCGTCAGCCTGATCAATAAACGCCATCGCTTGGCGCGTCAGCCAAGGTGTTTCGCTATCTTCTTCGCGGATATTGGCGGGTTTACTGGCATTTTCCGTGATCCATCCCGTTGCCATTTCGCCGCCCGCGACCCCCGCATTGGCATAATCCGCCCAAGGATTTTCCCCGTCATAGCCGCGCGATTTCAGGTATTCGTTATAGGGGCTGCGTTTGGCGTCATAAAACCCGTCCGGCCCCCATGCCCACAAACCATCATCACGGCACCACACGTCAAAGCCACACTCGGCCTGACGGGCACCAATCACCGTGTCCGGCGATAGCCCCAGACGCGCCATCCCGGCCGCATCCACCTTCATATGCGTTTTGCCAATCAGCCAGCAGTCCATACCATGGGCGCGCAAGTGATCGCCCATGGTCATCTCGCCGACCCGCAGGGGAAAGCCGTTCCATTGCGCACCGTGACTGCTCGCATAGCGCCCTGTATAGGTCGACATTCGCGATGCCCCGCAAACGGGCGATTGCACATAGGCGCTGGTAAACCGCACACCCTTGGCCGCGACTCGGTCAAAATTGGGGGTGCTCAAATGCGGATGGCCGGCGCAACTCAGGTAATCAAACCGCAACTGGTCATACATCACGAACAGGATGTTCTTTTGCATCAAAATCGCCCTCTATTGGCCAAATCCAAGCCTATCTTGCACCTGTCCCTCAGGAAAGCCCGCCCAAGCAGGCATTCGCGTCCAAAACCTGTTTGACAGGGACCAACGCCTTATCTAAAGCAACCAAGTGTTTAGGCGCGGTAGCTCAGTTGGTTAGAGCGATCGACTCATAATCGATAGGTCGGGAGTTCAAGTCTCCCCCACGCCACCACCAACATCCCCAAGACTGAAGACTGAAGACTGAAGACTGCCTGCGCAAAAGAGTTTGCTTGTAAACAGGTGCGCACTCGACCGCTATGCCAAGCGCTAGCTGGATGATCAGCGGCCCGCGGCGTGGCGATACTATCCATCCTCACGGCAATTTATAGTAGCAAAACACATTCTCCCCTGCAGCAGGTTCCACCACCTGCCAAATCGCCGGCACGGCGGGGCGGTCCGTCGATCATCCGGCGCCTTTGGCTTGATTCCGGATACGCAAGCACACTACCGTCCGCACATGGATATCCTCCCCCCACTGCGCTCCGCAATCGGCAACGCCAATGTGCTGACAGGCAAAGATACCGCGAAATGGCAATCCGACTGGATGGGCGTTTATGCGCTTGATCCAATCGCCGTGCTGCGCCCTGCCAATACCGCCGAAGTTTCAGCGATCATGGAAATCGCCCACGCCAGCGGCACACCCGTCGTCCCTGTATCGGGCAACACCGGACTTGTCGGTGGCACGCAGGCGAAAGGCGCGCTGATGCTCTCGTTGGACCGGATGAACGCGATCCGCGAAGTCCGCCCAGCGTCACGCATCGCAATCGTCGAGGCAGGCGTGATCTTGTCCGCCCTGCATGATGCCGCCGCCAGTCACGACTTGATCTTCCCGCTGACCTTCGGTGCGCGCGGTTCGGCGATGATCGGCGGGGTGCTGTCCACCAACGCGGGCGGCTCCAACGTCGTGCGCTATGGCAATACCCGCGATCTGTGCCTTGGCCTCGAAGTGGTCCTTGCCGACGGACGGGTCATGGATCTGATGAGCGAGCTTCACAAAGATAACTCCGGCTACAACCTGCGCCACCTGATGATCGGGGCCGAAGGCACGCTGGGTATCATCACCGCAGCTGTCATGAAACTTCACCCCAAACCGCGCGCCTATGCCACTGCGATGGTCGCCGTGCCGTCAATTGCAGACGCCCTCGCCCTGCTGAACACCATGCAAGACGCCAGCGGCGGCGCGGTCGAGGCTTTTGAATATATGCCGCGCAACTATATTCAGGGCCACATCGACCAGATCGCTGGCGCGCGCGAACCATTTGACGCCCCCTATGACGTGAACATCCTGATCGAGGTCGCCGCCACCGCCCCGCGCGATGCAACCCCTGCCACTGACGGGCGCATTCCCGTGATTGCACTGCTCGAAGACACGCTTGGCGCGATGCTGGAAAACGGCACGCTGCTGGACGCTGTGATCGCCCAGAACGACAACCAACGACAACAAATGTGGGCACGTCGCGAGGCTGCTGCTGAAATCACCCACGGGGTGACGCCCTTTGTCGACACCGACATCGCGCTGCCACTAGATAAGATCGCGACCTTCTTTGACCTGATCACACCGCGCCTCACGGCCCTTGATCCCGACGCCACACAGCTGACGGTAGCCCATCTTGGCGACGGCAATATCCACTTTTCGATGTATCCGACGTCAACTGATCCGGCCTTGCATGACGCAATGATGGAAGCAGTGGAAGACGTGGTGCAAACCCTGCGCGGCAGCTTTTCCGCCGAACACGGGATCGGCACCTCAAAACTGTCGTCAATGGCGCGGCGTAAGGATCCGGTGGCGCTTGATGTGATGCGCGCCGTTAAGGCCGCACTTGACCCAAAGGGCATCCTCAACCCCGGGAAAACCCTGCCTAAGCCTTAAAGAAATCCGGCCCCGCCTGCGCCAGCAACCGTGCCGCCATCGCGCGGCCGATCTTTGGCCCATCTGCAATGGCACCCTCGGCAGCGTCGCTGTAACACGCACTTCCGTCAGGGCGCAAAATCTCGCCGCGCAAGCGCAACATATCGCCGTCCAACTCGGCCAGCGCGCCAATCGGTGTCTCGCATGACCCGTCCAGCGCCGCGAGAAACGCCCGTTCTGCCGCCAACCGCTGCGCTGTCACACCATCATGGATCGCCGCAAGCATATCGCGGGCACGGGTATCATCCGCGCGCCGCTCAATCCCGATCGCACCCTGCGCCACCGCAGGCAACATATCGTCGACCTCAATCGCACAGCAGGGCACGTCATCCATGCCCAGCCGGTTCAAGCCCGCCATGGCCAAAAACGTCGCCTGCGCCACACCGTCATTCAGTTTGCGCAAACGGGTCTGCACATTGCCGCGAAATTCAACCACGTTCAGATCAGGGCGGCGGCTCAGCAGTTGCGCACGACGGCGCAAGCTCGACGTGCCCACAATCGCACCTTCCGGCAAATCAGCCAGCGCAGCATGGTGCGGCGACACGAACGCATCGCGCACGTCCTCGCGTGGCAGATAGGTATCCAGTAGCAACCCCGCAGGCTGCTCCACAGGCATGTCTTTCATCGAATGCACAGCAATGTCGATGAACCCGTCCAACATCGCTTCTTCGATCTCTTTGGTGAACAGCCCCTTGTTACCGATCTCCTTGAGCGGACGATCAGCATCAATCAACACGCGGTCATCGCCGCTGGTTTTGATCACGACAATCGCAAAGGCATCATCAGGCAAATCAAACGCCGCCATCAAACGCGCGCGCGTCTCATAGGCCTGCGCAAGCGCGAGCGGTGATCCACGGGTGCCGATCTTCAGCGGTTGGGCGGGGCTGGGTAAATCATTGGTCATAAGTGCCTTCTAGGGGTGCACAATGTGGCTGACAACCGCATTGACAATCCCTGCGTCACTTGGGACCACCATCCAAACGACAGGAGCCCCCAATGACGCAGCAGAAACCACAGCAAAAAACCATCCTTCGCGCCCTCGCAGGTGAAACACTGCCGACCCCGCCAATCTGGATGATGCGTCAAGCCGGTCGCTACTTGCCCGAATACAAAGCCACCCGCGCGCAAGCCGGCGATTTCCTGTCGCTCTGTTATAATCCGGACCTTGCCGCAGAAGTCACATTGCAACCGATCCGCCGCTACGGGTTCGACGCAGCAATCCTGTTCGCCGATATTCTGCTTCTGCCCCAAGCGCTTGGCGCTGACCTGTGGTTCGTCACCGGCGAAGGGCCTCGCCTGTCGACAATCACAACCGCCGACGAATTGCGCGCCCTGAAACCTGTTGGCGATATTCACGACACCCTGTCGCCAATCTATGAAACCGTAAAAATCCTGTCGCGTGAACTGCCCGCCGAAACCACCCTGATCGGCTTTGCCGGCGCACCTTGGACCGTCGCCACCTATATGATCGCGGGCCAAGGCACACCGGATCAAGGACCAGCCCACGCGCTCAAGGCCGAGAACAAGGCGGTATTTGAAGCCCTCCTCGACCTGATCACTGAAGGCACGATCGACTACCTTTCAAAGCAAATCGAAGCAGGGGCCGAAGTCGTCAAACTGTTCGACAGCTGGGCCGGATCGCTGCAAGGCGATGATTTCGTCAACTACGCCGTGAAACCTGCCGCGGAAATCACCGCGGCCCTCAAGGCGCGCCACCCCGACACACCGATCATCGCCTTCCCGCGCGGTGCGGGTGAACGCTACGCAGGCCTGCACGCGGCAATCGGTGCAGACTGCATCGCAATTGATGACGGGATCACTGCCCAATGGGCCGCCGCGAATGTGCAACCCGATGGCTGCGTCCAAGGCAACCTGAAATCATCGCATATGGTAACGGGCGGCGACGCGCTGATCAGCGAAACCCGCCGGATCGTCGATGCCCTCTCGAACGGCCCGCATATCTTCAACCTCGGGCACGGCATCACACCGGACGCCGATCCTGAAAATGTTCAACTCATGATCGACACGGTGCGCGGCTCAGGGGCCGCCACCTGAATTCTTCTGTTCAAAAATACTCAAAAATGACGGGATGGCGGGCGGGGCGTTTTGTGGCCACTTGGCCGCAACAGCGCCGCGCCGCCATCAAACCTTAACAAACCGCCACCGAGCGCCGCATTAACCCCGCAAAAGCCTTACGCGACCCATACGCTTTCCATACGGTTTCCATACGCTTTCCAGACAGCAATTTCCCAACACACACACGCGTTAACCCACGATTCGCCGCGCGGTCGCCACGCCAGCCAATCGCCCGTTAACTCATCACACCCATTTCGCCATTGGCGGCAAGCTCATCAGCACCGCATTGGCGTCATGGCCGGTCTCTAATCCGAACTTGGTGCCGCGGTCATAGACAAGGTTATATTCTGCATAAAGCCCCCGGTGGATCAGCTGTGCATCCTTGTCAGCCTCGCTCCATTCCAGATCGCGACGTCCTTCAACACAGGGGACGAACGCCGGCAGGAACGCACGGCCAATATCTTGGGTCAACGCAAAATCCGCCGCCCAGTCGCCGGTGCAGTAATCGTCCATGAAAATGCCGCCAACGCCACGCGCCCGGCCACGGTGAGGGATAAAGAAATACTCGTCCGCCCAGTCCTTGAAACGCGGATAATGCGCGCCGCCATGCAGGTCCAGATGCGCCTTTTGAACGGCGTGAAAATGCGCTGTGTCCGCGGGGTATTCAATGCAAGGGTTCAGGTCTGACCCACCGCCAAACCACCAGGCATGCGGCGTCCAGAACATCCGCGTGTTCATATGCACGGCAGGCGTGTGCGGGTTTTGCATATGCGCCACAAGCGAGATACCGGACGCCCAAAACCTCGGATCGTCAGCCATCCCCGAAAGCCCCTTGCGCGCCGCCATTGCAGTCTGCGCGCGCGGCCCAAGCGTGCCATAGACTGTCGAGATATTCACCCCGACCTTTTCAAACACACGGCCACCACGCATCACGCTCATAAGCCCGCCACCTGCATCGCTGCCATCATCGCTTGCACGGGTCGTTTCACTCACATCGAACCGGCCGGCAGGGACATCGCCAAAAGGCCCAGTCGTCTGACTGTCCTCAAGGGATTCGAACGCTGCAACGATCTCGTCGCGTAGCGTTTTGAACCAGGCAGTGGCCTGCGCCTTTTGCGTTTCCATTGCGCCTTCAACCATGCCCCTGGCCCCCTGTTATTGCATAACAAAAGCGAATATCATCCATTATCAGTAACGACCACAGATGAATGATCAAGGACCTGCTCATGCGCGCTTCACTTCTACTTTTACCCCTCATCGTCCTTGCCGCTTGCGCCACGCCACGTGAACAATGTGTCGGCCAAGCCACCCGAGAATTGCGCGTCATCAACAGCCTGATTACAGAAACCCAAGGCAACCTGTCGCGCGGCTATGCCCTTGTAGTACAACAAGATGTTCGCGTTTTGCGCACAATGTGCGAAGGTACGAATGAAGACGGTTCAACCTTCCACTTTCCATGCGAGGAAACCGAAACCTTCACCCGCAACGTCCCTGTGGCGATTGACTTGAACGCCGAACAGGCCAAGCTGCGCTCCTTGCAAGAGCGTCAAGCACAAGAACAACGTCGCGCGCAGACCGCAACACAGCAATGCATCGCGATCCATCCAGAGTAATCCCAAAATAATCAGTGCGCGGGTGCTACGACCGGATCAATCAGCGTGCGCCCGCCATCCACCGTCACAATCTGACCCGTCACAAAGCCGGATGCGTCAGACGCAAGGTATTGCACTGCATCCGAAACCTCGCCCGGCCCCGCAATCCGGTGAAGCGGCGTGTGGTCGATAATATCATCTCGAAACGCATCATTGTCGCGCAGGCTGTCCTTAAGGCTCCCGCTCATCACCGATCCAAAGGCGACCGCATTGACGCGGATACGCTCGGGCGCAAGCGCCACGGCAAGCGAGCGTGTCATCTGGTCCAACGCAGCTGTGCTGACTGAATAAGCCAGCAACTGCGGATGCGCCCGCCGTGCCGCAATTGATGACAGATTGATGATGGACCCAACAGGGCCCTCGTCTTGATCTTCGGCCTGTTTGATCATGCGCCGTGCAGTGGCCTGACTAAGCCGCAGTGACGTCATCAGGTTCTGCTGCAACAGCATTTCCACACCATCTTCGTCAGGATCCAAAGCATCAGCGACAATCATTTGGCGCGATGCATTCACCAGGATATCGACCCTCTCAAAGGCATCGATTGTCGCCGAAAGCAGGTTTGCGATCGTCAGCTTTTCCCGCAGATCCCCAGCGAAGATACGAAACGCATCGCCCTCTGAGCCTTCGCCTATCTCCTTGGTCAAAGACCCTTCGTCCATGTCGGCAAAGACAACATTCGCCCCTTCAGCCAAGAAATGGCGACCAATGGCAAGGCCGACGCCATTGGCAGCCCCTGTCACAATGGCGGTCTTGCCAGCGATCGAAAATGACATTGGGTTTCTCCTGATTCCCGAAGCGACAGGCTACGCGATATTAACGAATGGGGCGAGAGGCATGAAAAACCTTGAACGCACCGTCTTTTGCAATTTCCGCCACCTCGCGAAATGCCGCCGCGAGCGGGGCTTCGTAAGGAAGCTGGCGATTTGCGACCAGCCACAATTCGCCACGCGGTGACAGCATAGCGGCCGCAGCAGTAATGAACGCGCGGCCCAGCGC
The DNA here is from genome assembly GCA_937891785.1 of uncultured Octadecabacter sp. Lineage (GTDB taxonomy): Bacteria > Pseudomonadota > Alphaproteobacteria > Rhodobacterales > Rhodobacteraceae > SW4. The sequence continues at coordinate 111,145 of CALAGN010000149.1, read as the reverse complement.
AGGTTCCGCCGCGCGGCCCGTATGAAACGGTGGATTGCAGATGACGTGGTCATAAACGGTCTTGGGGCGGAACGTTGCCGCATCCGCCCAATGAAACGCTGCGCGTGGATCTTGCACGTTTTGGCGCGCGCAATCCAGCGCCAGCACCTCCGCCTCGATCAGATCAAGCGCCTTGATCCCTGCGCGGTCTAAGACCTGCGCCGACAAATAGCCCCATCCAGCACCAAGGTCGCCCACGCGACCCTTCATCTTGGGCGGAAGATTCGCGACCAGCAGGGCCGACCCACGATCAACCGACCCGTCGGAAAACACACCCGCAGTAGTAACATAGCCGTGCGGCCCGGACGCAGGTGGGGAGGCTATCCAATCGGCAAACTTGTTGGTGGCCCGGAACCAGAACAGACGGCCGTGCGCTTTGGTCACGCTGGCCACGTCACCCAGCCGTTTGCGCGCTTCTTTGAAAAGACTATCGACGCCATCAGTCTTGTTGCCGTCCACGATAATCAACCCACCGGGGGCCAGCGCACAGGCCCGCGCAACCATATCCCGCGCAAGCGCCTTGGAGCGTGGCACGACAACGACCACCGCACTTGCGGAAGGCGGCATCTCGGAGGTGACCGTCATTCCAGCGGTTGTCCAATAGTCGAAATCGGGGCGAAACGGTTGGACCACATGCACGCGATCATGAGGCAATTCGCCCAAAACATACATTGCGGGCGGGCGCAGCACGGCAACCGTGCCATCTTCGGGCAGGATCAAACCACCATCAATGGCAGCGCTAAGGCGAGAAACTGTCATATGAAATGGCCCGCGGGCCTATTCCTTTTCCAAGGTGCATTGCAGCGGATGCTCGTGACGTCCGGCAAAATCCATCACCATAGCGACCTTCGTCTCGGCGATCTCGTGGCTGAAAACACCAACAATCGCCAACCCCTTTTTGTGCACCGCCAGCATCAACTCAAAGGATTGGGCACTACTCATCCCAAAGAACCGCTCAAGCACATGCACGACGAATTCCATGGGCGTATAATCGTCATTCAGGATCATGACCTTATACATCGGTGGGCGCTTGGTTTTTTGGCGCGTTTCAAGCTTGACGCCGATGTCACCATCGCCGGCATCGTCGTTCTTGGCCATCATATTGAAATCAGCGCGCATCTTCGTCCTGCATACAATTCTCAGACCGCTTTATATAGCCGTGATGGCCCACATGAAAAGGGGCCGATTTCCAGGAGGCTATGTTTAGGTCAATCGAGGCGGCTTTCCAATGGCCCTCCCAACGAATATGCAACGCCGACGCCAAATCTGACTGAGCGCCCTATTTCCGCCGCATTCGCCTATGTAGCGGGCGAAACTGGTTCACCCCCCAAATGTGCAGCCAGAGAGTTGGCAGTGACCGCAAAGTCTTTAAAATTAGGGTATTTTCGGAATCGGCATCTCGTGCTAATGTTAATTATTAAAAGGTGTCAAAAAAATAGGCATCATGAGGCAGAAGACGAGGCAGTGTCGTGAAACGACGTTTAGGCAACCCAGCATTCACTGGGATATTACTCCTGTTTGTAATGTTCATGGCGGCTTTGGCCCCCCTGGCCAGTCGCGCTGCGCCCTATGCGGCGATGGTCATGGATGCCCGCACCGGCGAAGTGCTGCATTCGCGCAATGCCGACACGCGATTGCATCCCGCCTCGCTCACTAAAATGATGACGCTCTATCTTGCCTTTCAAGCGATCGAGAACGGCGAGATCACGCTCGACACCGAGATTACGATCACATCACTTGCGGCTAACGAACCGCCCTCGAAACTGGGCCTGCGCGCAGGGCAGCGCATTCGCCTGCGCTATTTGATCCGCGCCGCAGCCGTGAAATCAGCCAATGACGCCGCCACCGCCATCGGCATCGCGCTAGAGGGCAGCGAAGCCGCTTTTGCACGCCGCATGAATCGCGCCGCCGAGGCGATGGGCATGACCCGCACCACGTTCCGCAACGCCCACGGGCTTACCGAAGCAGGCCATCTGTCGACCGCACGCGATATGACCGTGCTGGGCCGTCACGTCATCTATGACTTCCCACAGTATTATAACCTGTTCTCGCGCCGCACCGCGGATGCAGGAATTGCCACCGTCAGCCACACCAACCGCCGGTTTCTTGACGCCTATCCCGGCGCCGATGGTATCAAAACAGGCTATACCCGCGCGGCCGGTTTTAACCTTGTGGCATCTGCCGAGCGCGGTAATGAACGCATTATCGCCACGATGTTTGGTGGATCATCGACAGCCGCGCGCAACGCCCGCGTGGCCGAATTGATGGATATGGGCTTTGCCCGAGCCCCGTCCAGCGCACCCCTGCGTGAGCCAAGCGAGCCAAGCGAGCCAAGTTACGCAGCAATCGCCTCTGCCGACACCGCAACCCCAGACGCAGCCGGAACGGCAGCCCGCACAATACGCGTCAGTGGATTGGTCACACGAAGTTTGCGACCGATCGCTCGCCCGGCGCCAGAAACCGCGCCAGAACCCGAATTGTTACTGGCCAGCGCTGCTGACATCCAAGACGCCGTTGCCCAAGTGATCGAGGCGCAAATCGAAGAAATAGCCGCCGTCGAGGCCGAAACTGCGGCCCCCACGGCAACCCCAGCCCCACCTGCACGTCCCGCAGACCTTGTGATGGCTTCGGCTGATACGCCCGTTGTAGAACCATCGGTCGCAACCCAGCCCGAGATCGTGACCCGCATCTCGACGTCTGGTGGTCGCCACTGGGGCATTAACGTCGGACGTTACAATTCGCGCTATCAGGCCGAACGCGTTTTGCTGCGCGTCGCCCTGAACGAAATGAGCACGCTTGACGGTTCCCTGCGCCGCGTGAACCAATCCTCTCGCGGTTTTGATGCCAATTTCATGGGGCTAACACGTGAAACTGCCGATCTTGCCTGTCGTCGCCTTCAGGCTCGCGGCACAACCTGTTTTATGATCGGGCCATAGCCCAAACCACTTGCCTTTCGCCCCCGCCCCTTCCCTATTAGGGGCCACACGAAAGGAAGCGAAATGGCGATTCTGGAACTGCACGCGCCCAACTTAATGGCGCATCCAACAAGCACCCCCGACAGCTATGTCGAATTTCATCGGATCTTTTGCGTCGGGCGCAACTATGCTGAACACGCCCGTGAAATGGGCAGCGACATGTCGGAACCGCCATTCTTTTTCATGAAACCGGCGAGCGCCGCCGTCCGGACGGGCAGCACAATCCCCTATCCCCCTGCAACTGAAAACCTGCATCACGAAGCCGAACTTTGCGTGCTGATTGAGCGTGAAGGGGTCGATATTGCCCGCGAGGATGCCCTATCGCACGTCTGGGGATATGCCGCCGGAAACGACCTGACCCGCCGCGATATGCAGGCCGCGGCCAAGGCCGCGCGCCGTCCATGGGACATGTCCAAGGGCTTTGATAAATCCGCTATTATTGGCGATGTGCACCCCGTGGCGCAGGTCGGGCATCTGCAGGATGCACGGATCACCTGCACCGTTGATGGCGAGGTTCGCCAAGACGCCAGCACCGCTGATATGATTTGGCCCGTGGCCGACATCATCGCCTATCTGTCGGGCCTTGTGACCCTCCAACCGGGGGATCTGATAATGACGGGAACGCCTGCGGGTGTCGGAGCCGTGGCCAGGGGACAAACCTGTGTGGTCGAAATTGCAGGCCTCAGCCCCGCCGCCGTGAAAATCGACGGCTAGGCGACCTCGCCTTCAAAGGCGGCCTTCATCAGCGCGCGGGTGTAGTCGGATTGCGGTGCGTCGAAAATAGCTGTCGCGTCGCCCGCTTCGACGACGTCACCTTGCTTCATAACCATGACTTTGTGCGACAAGGCGCGCACCACTTTCAGGTCGTGACTGATAAATAGATACGCCAACCCGCGCCGCGCCTGAAGATCGCGCAGCAGCTCGACGATCTGCACTTGGACGGTCATATCAAGCGCGCTGGTCGGCTCGTCCAGCACCAGCAAGCGCGGGCGCAAGATCATGGCGCGGGCAATCGCGATACGCTGGCGCTGACCGCCGGAAAATTCGTGCGGGTAGCGATCCATAAGAGCGGGATCAAGGCCGACCTCACCCATGATCTCGGCGACCATATCGCGTTTGTCACGACCCGGATCAACACCATGCACGCCAAGTCCTTCGGCAATGATCTGTTCAATCGTCATGCGCGGGCTCAGGCTGCCGTAAGGATCTTGAAACACGATCTGCATGCCGCTGCGCAACGGACGCATCTGTTTGTCGCGGAGCCCCTGAATGTCTTGCCCCAAGAATACGATCCGGCCTTCAGACCGAATAAGCCGCATCATCGCCAACGCCAACGTGGTCTTGCCTGATCCGCTTTCCCCGACAATTCCGACGGTTTCGCCCGCCCGCACAGTCAGGGACGCGTCATTCACGGCCTTCACATATCCCACAGTGCGTTTCAACAACCCCTGATGGATCGGGAACCAAATCTTGAGGTTAGCGGCCTGCACCACCACTTCGGCACCCTCGGGCACTGGCAGCGGCTGTCCTGTGGATTCAGCAGCCAGCAGCATTTGCGTATAGGGGTGGCGCGGATTGGCGAACACATCTTCGGTCGTGCCCTGCTCGACGATCTCGCCGTCTTTCATGACGCAAACGCGATCAGCGATCTTACGCACGATGGTCAGATCGTGCGTGATGAACAGCAGGCTCATCCCCTCGCGGTCTTTCAGATCCGCCAGCAGGTCCAGAATCTGCGCTTGAATGGTCACATCAAGCGCGGTTGTCGGCTCGTCTGCGATAAGCAGCTCCGGCCCGTTTGCAAGCGCTATCGCGATCATCACACGTTGACGTTGCCCGCCTGACAGTTGGTGTGGATAAGCGCCAAGGCGCGTTTCAGGGTCGCGGATACCAACCTTAAGCAGCAGTTCGATAATGCGTTTGCGCACCGCGTCACCGCGCAAGCCCTGATGCAATTCTATGCTTTCCGCCAGCTGCTTTTCTAACGTGTGCAGCGGGTTCAACGACGTCATCGGTTCTTGGAATATAAAGCTGATGTCATTGCCACGCACACGCCGTAAATCATGTTCCGATGCGCCGATCATCTGTGTGCCGTTATAGGTGATAGAGCCATTCACCGTCGCGCTGTCGCCCAGCAGTTGCACCGTCGACAGGGCTGTGACCGATTTGCCCGACCCACTTTCGCCGACCAGCGCAACAGTCTCGCCCTTGCCGACGTTGAACGACACACCGCGCACGGCATGGGTCACCTCACCGTCCTGACGGAAATCTACGGTCAGGTTTTGGACATCCAGCACGGTTTTCATGAGAACGTCTTTCGCGGATCAAAGGCATCGCGCACGCCCTCAAAGATGAACACCAGCAGCGACAGCATCACAGCAAAAGTGGTGAATGCCGTAAAGGCGAGCCATGGCGCTTGCAGGTTTTGCTTGGCTTGCAGTGTCATCTCGCCCAGCGATGGCGAAGAAGACGGCAACCCGAAGCCAAGGTAATCAAGGGATGCCAGCGTGGCAATCGTACCTGTGATAATAAACGGCAGCATCGTCACGGTCGCGACCATCGCGTTGGGCAGCATGTGGCGGAACATGATTTTGCGGTCACTGACGCCCAGCGCCTTGGCCGCACGGACGTATTCCAGATTGCGCGCCCGCAGGAATTCGGCGCGCACAACCCCCACAAGCGAGGTCCAGCCAAAAAGGATCGTCAGTAATACCAACAGCCAGAAACTTCGACCAAGAATGGCGAACAGAATAATAATCACATAAAGCGTGGGCACGCCTGACCAAATCTCGATGAAGCGCTGGAGTACAAGATCGGTCCAGCCACCAAAATAGCCCTGAATCGCACCGGCAACGATTCCGATCAAAGACGCAAAGGTTGTTACGATGATTGTGAACACAATCGACAGCCGAAAGCCGTATATAATCCGCGCCATCACATCGCGTTTCGTATCATCGGTGCCGAGCCAGTTGTTTTCATCAGGCGGCGACGGAGCCACGCCGGGCACGTCCACGATCGTATCAAAGGAATAGGGGATCGGCGACCAAAGGATCCAACCTTTCGCGAAATCAGCGGTGTCGATGCCCGTGGTCGCAGCCGCAACAATCAACCCTTCGGGATCGTCAAAACAGTCCTCAAGCCCGCCGCTAATGATCAAGCACTGCACCTCGACATCGCCGTAGTTCGCAACCGTTGGAAAGTCGCCACCATAGTCGCGTTCGGAATAGAAGCTGAACACCGGCATCCGGATTTCGCCGCGATAGCTGACCATGATCGGTTTGTCATTCGCTAGGAATTCCGCGAACAGGCTAAGGCCGAACAGGAATACAAATATCCAAAACGACCACAGCGCACGGCGGTTGCGTTTGAAATTTCGCCAGCGGCGTTGGTTGAGCGGTGACAACGCCATCAGCCGCGCCTCTCGAAATCAATGCGCGGGTCGATGAGCACATAGGTCAGGTCGGTCAGAATACCGACGACCAAGCCGATCAACGAGAACGTAAACAATGTACCAAAGATCACCGGATAATCGCGGGCAATCGCGGCCTCGAACCCAAGCCGGCCCAAACCATCCAGCGAAAAGATCGTCTCGATGATCAATGAACCGCCAAAGAACACGCCGATGAACAGCGCCGGAAAACCGGAAATCACAATCAGCATCGCGTTTCGGAACACATGGCCATAAAGGACGCGGCGTTCAGTTAGCCCTTTGGCCTTGGCCGTCATGACGTATTGTTTCTTGATCTCGTCAAGAAAGCTGTTCTTGGTCAGCAACGTCAGGGTAGCAAAAGCGCTGATCGTGCTGGCCAGAACCGGCAAGGCGATGTGCCAGATATAATCTTTGGCCTTGCCGAACCAGCTGAGGCTTTCGAAATTATCGCTGGTCAAACCGCGCAAGGGGAAGGTCTGCCTGCAGGTCGGGTTCAGGTCGTAAAACCAGCGGGCGTTTTCGCGCAGAATGTCCGAAATCCCGAAGGGGAACCTGAAACAATTGCCCCCTGCGAACAGCACCAACAGGATGATCGCAAACAGAAAGCCGGGGATCGCATAGCCGACGATAATCGCACCGCTGGTCCATGTGTCAAAACGCGATCCGTCACGCATTGCCTTTTTGATGCCCAGCGGGATCGAGATCAGATAGGCAATTAACGTCGACCAAAGGCCCAGCGTGATCGACACGGGCATCTTTTCAAGGACAAGATCAAACACGCTGATGGATCGGAAATAGCTTTCTCCGAAATCAAAACGCATGTAATCCCACATCATATTGAAAAAGCGTTCGATCGGCGGCTTGTCAAAGCCGAACTGTTTTTCCAACTCGGCGATAAATTCCGGAGATAGCCCACGCGCGCCTGCGTATTCGCTGTTTGCTTCAGACCCGAAATCAACGTCACCACCGCCGCCCGCGATGCCCTCGAACACATCACCGCCGCCTTCCATGCGGGCGATAATCTGTTCAATGGGGCCACCCGGAACAAATTGCACCAACGTGAAGTTGATGATCATGATCCCCAGCAATGTGGGAATGACCAGCAACAGCCGTCTGAGGATATATGCGCCCATTTACCTGCCCGTCGTACGGTTTTGCTCGTATCTGGCCCTGTTATCGCAACGCGCCAGCAGCGCGCAGTTCTTCGGCCTTTTCGGCGTTATACCACCAGAAATCGAGCTCGCCTATGGAATAGGGTGGCAATTCTTCGGGACGTTCGAATATGTCGTAATAAGCCATCCAGCGGTTTCCCAGATACCACGCCGGAGTGATGAACCGCTCAGCGCGCATAATACGGTCAATTGCGCGCACGGCGGCGGCCATTTCGTCATAGGTTTCGGCTGCTTCGACAATTTTGGCCAATTCATCAACCGCCGGATGCGAGAATCCCGCAGGATTGAAAACATCGTCCACGTTTTCTGAACCGTATTTCTGCGCTAGGCCCGACCCTTCTTCGAGGCCCGAATTATACCCATCATAGATCATTTCGTAATCAAACGTCTGGCTGCGCAATTGATATTGTGCAGGGTCCACACGGTTATAGACGGCATCGATGCCCAGCCGTTTCAGGTTGTCGATATAGGGCATGATAATACGATCAAACGAGGGGCTGACACTCAGAAATTCAAGCGCGAACACCTCGCTCGCGTCGTTGCGTAACATCCCGTCATCGCCCGCGACCCATCCCGCATCTTCCATCAGCGCAAGGGCCGCACGCAGATTGTCACGATCCAACTGACGGTCTCCCGAGGTATGTGGCATGACGACAGGATCAGTCAGCAAGGCAGGATCAATCAACGCAGCGACAGATTGCAGCAGCTCCAATTCGCGGCCTTGGGCAACATCGGTTGCTGCAAGTTCACTGCCTTGCCAGAAACTTTCGCGTTGCGCGAATAGCCCGTATTGCAGCGTTTCGTTGGTCCACGTGAAGTTATACATCAGGCCCAACGCCTCGCGGACGCGAACATCGTCAAACTTCGGATTGCGCAAGTTAAGCAGAAATCCGGTCGCGCTTGGCACCGTGCCAACAGGCACAACGTCGCGGACGACCCATTCATTGGCCAACGCGGGGAAGTCATACCCAGTTGCCCATGTCAGGCTGCTGTTTTCTTGACGAAAGGTATATTCGCCCGATTTGAATGCCTCGAATGCGATGTTCGTATCGGCGAAATATTCCACACGGATGGCGTCGAAATTATAGTGGCCCACGCTTAGCGGATGTTCGGCGCCCCAGTAGTCAGGGTTGCGCGCATAAATAATCTGGCGCGGCGCGTCATAGCTCTCGAGCATGTATGGCCCGGTGCCTGGCGAAATTTCAAAGCGGGTCTCGTCTAGGTGTGCGCCGGTTTCTTCATACCACGCGCGGCTCCAGACGGGTGTGCTGGCTACCAATGAAATGAGGCCCTTGCGCGGAATATCATCAGCAAAGACGAATTTAACGGTGTAATCATCCAGCGCCTCGACCGAAGCGATAACCTGTTTGACGTAAGAACCATATGACGGCGTGCCCTCGTCGCGCAGCAATTCGTGGCTAAATACCACGTCATGCGCCGTCATCGGTGTGCCGTCAGAAAACGACACATCACGACGCATGTTAAAAACAACCCAATCCTGGCTTTCGGGGTATTGGATTGTTTCGCATAGCAGACAGTATTCTGATCCGACTTCATCAGCGGTTGCCGCCATGATCCGCTCATAGCCAATAGTCGAATAGGCCCCCGGAGTACCCCGTTGGGTCGCGTATGGGTTCATGCTGTCAAACGCGCCCTGCGCCCAAACGGCAATCTCGCCGCCCTTTGGCGCATCGGGGTTCACGTAATCCAGGTGGGCAAAGTCTGCCGCATATTTCAATTCGCCAAAGTTTGAGAACCCGTGGTTGGTGATGATCGTTTCATGGCTGTCAGCAAAACCCTGCCCCGCCCAAAGCGCGCCGCCAATCACAATCGCGGCGCCCGTTAGCCATATTCGCGCGTCGTCCTTGGCTGGAGCCGTAACACGGGCATGGGCTTGGCGTTGATCAGGACGATGCATAAAATTCTCCCTTTGGGCATAATCGTTGAAATGAAGCTAAAGGTGCTAGCGTCAAACATTCAAGTTGAGATTACGTGATCGCGAGGTGATAGATGGTATTCGCACCCTGATTCACAACGAAAAAGGCCGCCCCAGCAGGAGCGGCCCGAATTCGTCGCGATAATCGCGCGGTTAATCGTCGATGCTATCCAGATAGGCGATCAGGTTTGCGCGGTCTTCAATCTTGCGCATGCCATTATAGCCCATCGCGGTGCCCGGCGCGAAACCTTTGGGGTTTTCAAGGAACTGGTTGAGGCTCTCTGGGGTCCAGACGTCCACAACCAATTCAAGCGCTCCAGAGTAGCTATATCCTTCGGCTGTATCGACCGTACGGCCAACCACACCATAAAGGTAGGGGCCGGTACCGTTCTGGCCAGCCTCAAGTGCATGACAAGAGCGGCAGTTACGCCACAGACCTTCACCTTCAGTTGCATCGGCCATGGCATAGATTTCTTCAAAGGCTGGACCTTCGTCGACTACAACGTCGCCATCCGCATCATCGCCTTCGACAGTTATCGAATAGGCTTGGGCATGTTCATCGCCGTGGCCACCGCCGCTATGATAAATTGTTTCTGCGGCCCAACCGCCAAGCAGATATACTAGAAGCGTGCTGCAAACAGCGCCTACTATTTTCGTCATCGTCATTGTGTCGAACATGTCGCGTTCCGTTTCGATCAAAGGTTGGCGAACATGTATCCGCTTCCCTGCCCATGTTGCAAGGTGTAGCACCGCGACGAAATGCCCATTTTTGGGCCAATTGGGAAAGGTTGCCGGAATGTCTACCAAAATTGCCTTTCAAGGAGAGCTGGGCGCCTACGGTCATCAGGCCTGTGCCGAGGCCCGCCCTGACCATGAACCCTTGCCTTGCGATACATTTGAGGACGCGATCGAGGCCGTGCGCAAAGGTCATGCCGACCTTGGAATGATCGCCGTTGAGAATTCGACCTATGGCCGCGTGGCCGACGTGCATTCCCTTTTGCCCAAAAGCGGGCTGCATATTGTCGACGAAGCTTTTGTGCGCGTGCATATTAATTTACTCGGTCTGCCTGATTCACACCCATCGGACATCAAAACAGCGCTTGGTCACGTGGTGATTCTTCCGCAATGTGCGGGCTACCTGCGCGAAAATAATATTCGGGGGCGGGTCAGCTCTGACAATGCCCGCGCTGCACGTGATGTTGCTGCCGGTGATGACCGCACAGTTGCCGCACTTGCTTCCGAACTCGCGGCGGATATCTACGGCCTCAAGGTGCTAGCGCGCCATATCGAAGACCATGACCGCAATACAACCCGCTTTTTGATCATGTCACGCGAACCCGATTACAAGAAACGTGGCGATCACGGGATGATGACCAGCTTTGTGTTCCGTGTGCGCAACATTCCTGCCGCGCTTTATAAGGCGATGGGTGGTTTTGCGACTAACAGTGTGAACATGACCAAGCTGGAAAGCTATATGGTTGGCGGGCACTTTACCGCCACGCAATTCTACGCGGAAATTGAAGGCCATCCCGACGATCACAATGTGCAATTGGCGCTGGACGAGTTGGACTATTTCACCGACCACCTGCATGTGATGGGCGTCTATCCCGCCGCCGCGCGCCGTCATGAAGTCTTGCGCGAAAAGTAACGCGCCGGTTGCGAGGGCCTAGATGGCCTTGCGAAACTGGTCTTCGATGCCCTCGGCGAAATCCGCCACCCTTAGGGCCAAACGCTTGTTCATGTTACCTTTGGCTAGTGACATCGACTTGAGCAGCAACTTCGCCGCAAGCGATTTGGGCGTCAGCTCAATTTCTACATTAAGACGTGTTCGACTGCGTGAAAGCGGCACAAGTCCAACACGAGTCACACCACCGATGCCCTTTGAAACGATGTCCGCAACCAAGCTGTTGGGGGCATCAAATTCAGCCAAGGTTGCCCGAAGTGAGCGTTCCTTACCACGAAATTTGAATGCAATGTCCCAAGCCGAGCCGACTTGTGGAATTTCGAATGTATCAACACGGCTCACTTCAGCACCGCGTCGCAGCGCTGAACGCTCAAAGCTGGGAAAATCAGACACCGCATTGAACACGCTATCGATTGGCGCTTCGATGTCTTCCTTGGTGATTAGTTTCATGCCCGTTATGCCCTTTTTTTGTTATCGTGCGCGCCTAACGGTGCAATGGGCCGATTGTCGCGTTAATCCAGACTATCCGCAAGCCAGTTGCGCAATAGAAAATGCGCAATCGCACCTTCGCGTGCGGGTTTGATCGTAGGGTGTCGCCCTGAGAAGATTTGCAACATCTCCTCGCGGTTGATCCACAAGGCGTCTTCGATTTCGATCGGGTCGATTGTGATTTCGTGCCCTAGGGCAACACCGCGACAGCCAAGCATAAGTGACGCCGGAAATGGCCACGGCTGACTCGCCAGATAGTCCACATCGCCCACGCGCACACCCGTTTCCTCGAATACTTCGCGGCGCACCGCTGCTTCGATGGTTTCGCCAGGTTCGACAAATCCGGCCAGCAAGGAGTACATCCCTTCTGGCCAGCCGGGCGAGCGGCCCATCAGGACAGAATTGCCAAGGGTGACAAGCATGATCACAACAGGGTCGGTGCGCGGAAAATGATGCCCGCCGCAGCTTTTGCAATCGCGTTGCCACCCGGCCATTGCCATCTGGGTTGGAGCACCACAGCGGGCGCAAAAAAGATGACTATCATGCCACTGAAAGACTGCCCGCGCAGTTGCTGCCAGTTCTGCTTCGCGGGCCGAAAATCCCGTCATGGTTGCGCGCAATTCGGCAAATCGGTGATCAAGCGGGAGCGATGGGTAGCGCTGCTCGCTTGGATCAAGAAATTGATCAATGGTACTGTCGTCAAGATCATCAGGGATCCATACCGAAAGGTCACAAGCAAAAATCGCGCGCCCCTCCGAGCGCCCAAGAAAAACCTCGTCTTTCGCAGCATCCGCGAGTGCTGGATGGTCCATCGCAACAAGCGCGAGCGTTCCAGACCCATTACCCGATAAGAGCGGCTTGCCACGCCACAACAACACCGCGCGTGTTGTGGGATCGCTGCGTAGATCTGCAATTTTGGCAGCGTCGCCCCGCACCTCGGCCGCGCGATCAAGCCCGGAGCCACCAAATGTCACCGTTTCTGCGTGTTTCATAGGTCACACTTTGCACGCCATTCGCTTTAGCGCAATTCAAGTCGTCGCAGGTCGATTGCAATCACGCCTAGTCTCCCTATGGTTGTATTTAGTTTGGCAAATTACCTACGCAGGGAGAACACCTTTGAGCGCCTTTGCTACGCTGCGCATTCTTGAAACTACGGACCTGCACGTCCATCTGCTGCCCTACGACTATCATACAGACCAACCGAACGCTGGGGTCGGGCTATCACGCACCGCGAGTTTGATTCGCAAGCTTAGAGCGGAAGAGCGCAATTGCCTGCTGTTTGACAATGGTGACTACCTGCAAGGGACGCCCCTGTCAGATTTCGTTGCAAAGGTTTCTGGCATTCACGAAAGCAGCCCCCATCCTGCAATCGCTGCGATGAACACTCTTGATTATGACGCCGCAAATCTTGGCAATCACGAGTTCAACTTTGGCCTGGATTTCTTGCTTGATGCGCTGGCGCATGCGAATTTCCCAGTAACTTGCGCGAATATCGCACGAAACCTTGGCGAGGAACCGACGCAAGACGACACTTTAGTGCGGCAATACCTGATGCTGGACCGCATGATCAGGGATGATCAAGGCGCTTCGCATCCTATCCGGATCGGCGTCATCGGGTTTGCCCCACCACAAATTCTGCAGTGGGACAGTCACCACCTGCACGGACAAATCACCACCCGCGATATTGTCGAAACCGCACGCGCGCTACTTCCACGGCTTAAGCAAGACGGCGCGGATATCGTGATTGCTCTTTGTCATTCGGGCATCGGTGCGGAGGTTCGCAGCCCGATGATGGAAAATGCCGCCGTCCCGCTGGCAGCTGTTGACGGAATTGACGTAGTCCTCGCGGGACATACGCATCTTGTCTTTCCCAGCGATCAATTTGCCAAGACCGACGTCGTCGATCCGTCGCGTGGCCATTTGCACGGAAAACCCGCCGTGATGGCCGGTTTCAATGGCTCACACCTTGGGGTGATTGACCTTTGCCTGCGCCGCGACGACGGACAATGGCGCATTATCGGCGACCACGTGCGAGCAATACCAATCGCGCGTCGAAATCTGGCGTCCAACACCATCGAAGGGCTTGTGCCTTGTGATGTATTTGTGCGTGACGCTGCGACCTCAGCCCATGACGCAACAATTGCCCATGTTCGCCAACCAGTCGGGCAAACCTCCGTGCCGCTGCAAAGCTACTTTTCGCAGATATCCAATGATGCAATCCTGCAAATCGTTGCTGATGCCCAACGCACCGCAGTCCAATCTTTTTTGACAGGCGGACCACTCGCGGATCGGCTAATTTTGTCAGCGGTCGCACCATTCATGGTAGGCGCGCGCGGCGGCCCTGACCATTTTATTGACATCCCGGCGGGACCATTGGCGCATCGCAATGTCGCCGAACTCTACGTTTATCCAAACACGCTTAGCTTGCTGGAATTAACTGGCGCGCAGCTACACCTTTGGCTTGAAAGATCCGCCGGCGCATTCGCACGAATCACCATTGGCAATGACAACCAGCCCCTGCTGGACCCCAATTTCCCCTGCTACAATTTTGATGTCATCGACGGGCTAACCTATGTGATCGACCCGTCAGAACCGTCGCGTTTTGATGCACAGGGTGTCGAAATCTGCGCCGATGCGCGCCGGGTTCGTGATATCCGCATTGATGGCGAACCGATCATTGAGGACCAATCATTTCTGGTTGTAACAAATAGCTATCGCGCAGGTGGCGGCGGCAGTTTTCAAGGGGCCATCGCTGGTCACGCCCTTGCCACTGGTAAGGTCAGCGCCACCGACGCCTTGATTGACCATCTGCGTAAGACTGGTGATTTAGCGGGGCATTGTACACGTACATGGCGTTTCGCTCACCTTCCCGACACGACTGCACAATTTGAAAGCGGCCCGCAGGCGCGCAACTATCTGCGGGGCCAACATAGCAGACCGCGCAGTCAGCTATGTTGGCCCCGCAGATAACGGTTTCGCGCAATTTTCATTGCGCTTTGACGCGGCATAGGGACAATAGATAATCAAGATAAACCCATAGGGATCGACGTATGCGAAGGCTCTTTTTGGCAATTATCGTGCTGGCAGCTGTCGCTGCCTATTTCTCCAATCCCAGTCAGACTCGGATCAATGCGCAAATCGACGCCATGCTGCAGACCGCGATCAATGATGAACGACTTGACGATTTGTCAGATCCGGCGGCCGCGATTGCCCTGCTGGCATGCAAGACAGATGTCCAAATTTGTGCGCAGATGCTGCGCCATGGGTTTGAGCTAAACTTTAGCGATCAAAAGCTGTTCACAACGGTGCGCGCAACGGGGTTTGGCAAGGCCGTCACCTGTTTTGCTGCTTACACAAGGCTGTTTTGCCCCGGCGGTTTGAACGACGCCTAGCATCCCTTGCGCGACGCCGCCCGCCCGCCTATATGAGGGGCGAGAGGTTGGCGCGGGCAGGCGCCTCGCCAACCTGGTCAGATCCGGAAGGAAGCAGCCACAACGAGCCCCGCTTGGGTCGATGTCCAGCCTCTCACCTACCGCGCCTTGTGCGCTCTGCCCTATCGGGCCACGACAGGAGGATATCCATGATTGCATTTTTATCCGCCGGTCGGGCCGTGGCGCATTCCTAAGGGAAAAACCCAATTGCCCGCTTTGATCCCTTTTCCTGATCTTGGGCTTTTCCAATGACCGAACTGACATTGACCAGCCTTGGCTGGACCCCTTTCTTCGAATGCCAACGCGAAGCCGGCGAGATCGGCACGCCGGCGCGCGTTACTGCTGTACACCGGGCCAGCGTCACCGTTCTGGGCACCGATGGCACCGCTACGTTGCTCCCGCCCGAACAGGCTGGCAATTATGCGGTCGGCGACTGGCTGCTGCACGACGGAACAGTTGTGACCCGCCTGCTGAATCGCCAAACCGAAGTATCGCGCCGCGCCGCAGGTGAAGTCGCCATGCGGCAGCTGATCGCCGCCAATGTCGACACCCTTGCCGTGGTTACAAGCTGCAACGCGGATTTCAACGTGGCCCGGCTTGAACGCTATTTGGCGATGGCCGGAGCGGCAGGATGCATGCCGTTGATCGTATTGACCAAAACGGACGAAACCGATGACGCTCAATCCTATATCGACCGCGCACAAAAACTGTCATCATTGGCCTCCGTCATCGCGATAGATGCGCGGGATCCAGAAGACGCCAAGCGCCTTTATCCGTGGTGCAGGAACGGTCAGACCCTTGCGCTAGTGGGGTCATCCGGCGTCGGAAAAACAACACTGCAAAACCTGCTGACAGGCATCCAAGAGGCAACCCAAGGCATGCGCGAAGACGATGCAAAAGGCCGCCACACCACCACCAGTCGCGCCCTGCGCGCAACCCTTGCAGGCGGTTGGTTGATCGACACTCCAGGCATGCGTGAATTGCGCCTCGCCGACGCTGCCGAAGGGATCGAAGTCGTATTCGGTGACCTGAGTGAGATCGCCAGGCAGTGCAAATTCAGGGACTGTGCCCACGAAAGCGAACCGGGCTGCGCCGTTCAGGCCGCCATTACCGCAGGGACGATTGATCCCGACCGCCTTGCTCGCTGGCAAAAGCTGGTCCGCGAGGATGAACATAACAGCGAATCCGTGGCCGATGCCCGCTTACGCCAAAAGAAATTCGGCAAGATGGTCAAAGGCGCAATGTCCAAGAAACATGGCGGGCGCGGGACCTAAACGCCCAGCGCCCAGTCCATCTGTTCGCCCGTTTCTACCGCACAGGGCCGCACCGCGCGCACTCGTTTTAGGGCTTTGCGCCCTTCCTCACCGGCCGCGATCATTGTCCTTAAACAGGCCATGCCCGACCGTCCACAACCCGCACGGCAGTGGACCAAGACGCGCCCGCCCCGCCCCAAGATCGCCAAGGCGCGATCTTCAATCATGGTCCATTCTGCATAGCCACCGGGCACCCCGAAATCCGCAATCGGCAGATGGACCCATGCAATTCCGCGCGCCGCAAGGTCGTCAGGCATCTGTGCCGCCGCCAGTTCGTCCAGCGTCGTCATCGTGACAACCAACTGCGGCCCCCACGCCTGCAAAGCCGCCAAATCCTGTACATAATTCCCGCCGCGTCCCGGCATCGACGAAATTGCCAAAGTGCCGCCGCCAACCGGCAAAGCGTAAATTTCAAACTCTGACTTTTCCAACCTGCAAACCACCCCGCGATGCCTGTGGACCTTAGCCGCGCTCCGCCCTACCCTAACAGCCAAATCCGAATCCAGAAAGCCCACATGAGCGCAGACGCCCCCAAGCCCGCCTATCAAGTTCTGGCGCGAAAATACCGCCCAGAGACCTTTGCCGATCTTATCGGGCAAGACGCGATGGTGCGCACCCTGCGCAATGCCTTTGCCGCCGATCGCATCGCCCAGGCGTTTATGATGACGGGTATTCGCGGCACCGGCAAAACCACCACCGCGCGGATCATCGCCAAAGGGATGAACTGTATTGGCACAGACGGCACAGGTGGGCCAACAACCGACCCTTGCGGCAAGTGCGAACACTGCACGGCCATCATGGAAGGCCGCCACGTCGACATCATGGAAATGGACGCGGCATCTAACACCGGCGTCGCCAATATCCGCGAAATAATTGATTCCGTGCATTACCGCGCCGCTTCGGCCCGCTACAAAGTCTACATCATCGACGAAGTGCATATGCTGTCCACAGGCGCGTTCAACGCCTTGCTAAAAACGCTCGAAGAACCGCCCGCGCACGTCAAATTCATCTTTGCAACGACCGAAATTCGCAAAGTTCCCGTAACAGTCCTGTCGCGCTGTCAGCGCTTTGATCTGCGCCGGATCGAACCCGAAGATATGATCTCGATGCTGAAGCGCATCGCCGTAGCCGAAGGGGCCAATATTGCCGATGACGCGCTTGCCCTGATCACCCGTGCCGCTGAAGGGTCCGCGCGCGATGCACAATCGCTGCTGGATCAGGCGATCAGCCACGGTGCTGGCGAAACGACTGCCGATCAAGTGCGCGCAATGCTGGGCCTGGCAGATCGTGGCCGTGTCCTTGACCTGTTTGATATGATCGTGCGTGGCGACGCGGCTGGCGCGCTGACCGAACTATCCGGCCAATATGCTGACGGGGCCGACCCGATGGCGGTGTTGCGTGACCTCGCTGAAATCACCCATTGGATAAGCGTCATAAAAATTACGCCGGACGCCGCCGATGATCCGACGATTGGCCCTGACGAACGAACGCGCGGGCTGGCCATGGCCGAAAAACTACCGATGCGCGCGATGACCCGCATGTGGCAAATGCTGCTGAAAGCGCTGGAAGAAGTTGCGATGGCCCCCAATGCAATGATGGCCGCCGAGATGGCCGTGATCCGCTTGACCCATGTGGCCGACCTGCCGACACCCGACGATCTGGTACGCAAACTGCAAGACGCGACGCCGCCCCCATCAGGTGGCCGTGGCGGCGGACGCCCTGCCCCAAGTGCCGGTCAAAGTGACGATGTGCGCGCTGCGACACCCGCGCCCACGCTCTCAGGCCCCACAGGCACGTCATCATATGGCGGAGCACAGGTTGCTATTGCCCTCGCCGAAGACAATCTCGCGCGTTTCGCCACATTTGGATCGGTTGTCGAACTCATTCGCTCTCATCGCGATGCAAAGCTGCTGGTCGACGTCGAAAACGGCGTCAAACTGGTCGGCTACAGCCCCGGTCGGATCGAATTTGAACAGGCCCCTGATGCGGCCGCTGACCTCGCCCAGCGTCTTGGCAAACGCCTGCAAGCCTTTACGGGTAATCGCTGGGCGGTCAGCGTCACGTCGGGCGGCGGCGCTCCTACAATCGCGCAGTTGCGCGATCAAGCCGATGCGCAACTGCGTATCAAAGCCCAAGCCCATCCGCTGGTTCAAGCCGTCATTGCGCAATTCCCGTCGGCGCGCATTACCGAGATCCGCTCGCCCAAAGACCTCGCAACCGAGGCCGCCGAAGAGGCCTTGCCAGAGGTCGAAGATGAGTGGGATCCTTTCGAGGATAGCTAGCGCCCCTTGTGGTAGGCCCCGCGAGTTCGTATCTCAATTCAAACGCCGCATTCAGGAGACAGACACGATGTTCAAAGGTTTAGGCCAAATGGGCGACATGGCCAAGATGATGAAAAAGGCGCAGGAAATGCAGGGCCAGATGGCCGAACTGCAAGAAGAAATGCACAACATCATGGTCGTTGGCGAAAGCGGCGCGGGCTTGGTCAAAGCGACCTGCAGCGCCAAAGGCGAACTCAAGGCCCTTGATATTGATCCGTCGATCTTTTCCGCTGACGACAAGGAAGTTGTCGAAGATTTGATCCTTGCAACAATCAAGGACGCACAGCAAAAAGCCAGTGATAGGGCGCAGACTGAAATGGCGAAACTGACCGAAGGTCTGGGCCTGCCTGCAGACATGAAGCTACCGTTCTAGATCGCGGATGACCCAAGGCACCCAAGACATCGACGACCTGATCGCACTGATGTCCAAGCTGCCGGGGCTTGGGCCGCGATCAGCGCGCCGCGCGGTGCTGCATCTGATCAAAAAACGAGGACGCTTGATGATCCCACTGGCCAATTCCATGCAAAAGGTCGGCGCGACGGCACGCGAATGCCTTAACTGTGGCAACATCGGCACCGGCGACATCTGCGACATCTGCACCAGTGCCAAGCGCAGCAACGGACAAATCTGCGTCGTCGAAGACGTGGCTGACCTTTGGGCGATGGAGCGCAGCGGAGTCTTCAAAGGGCGTTACCACGTTCTTGGTGGCACACTCAGTGCGCTTGACGATATCGGCCCCGAAGAACTGCGCATTCCCAAGTTACGCGACCGGATCGCGAGCGAAGAAATCAGCGAAGTAATCCTTGCACTTGGTGCTACAATTGACGGGCAAACCACGGCGCATTACATAGCCGACAATCTACCCGGTGTGACCGTCACCTCACTGGCCCAAGGTGTGCCCGTCGGCGGTGAGCTTGACTACCTCGACGATGGTACGATCACGGCCGCGCTAAACGCACGCAAGGCGCTTTAGCCAGAAAGACTATCGCATTTCAGATCCGAGAGTTCGGGGATCGCACACCAGCCCATTTCACCGTTTCGGCCAAGGTCAAAGAACGTACAGCCGTGCATCGGGATAAAAACATAGGTTAGGTCGTCGCTGGGCTGGATAACACCACTGACGGGCGCGCTGGCGTGACGGCCCGTATGCAATTCGATCGCAGGGCCGCGATAGCCGATACACATGCTCTCAAAGTCGTCCGCGATAGGCAGGTCGATCATCGCCATCCGCTGGGCAATATTGCGGATACGCAAACTTGTGCGGGTGGTGTCAACATCGCAGCCCCACTCCGCTTCCATCGTGCGCACAAGCGCAACAATTTCAGCCTCGGACGGATCAGGCTCCGCGTTCCCGACAAGACAATCCGAATTGTCAAAAATCGCCCGCCCAAGCGGCGATTGGAAACGCTGTCCCGCATGATCAAACACCAGATTACCCGTGAACCACAATTCGTCACAAATCTTGACGGCCTGCGCAGCACCCGCCCAAAGAAGGCTAAAAATGACAGCCAAACATCGCATGACTTATCCCTTCTTGTGTTCAAATACACTCCCGCCGAAGGCTCCAATCCTACCACACTCAAAGCGGCTGATCACCTTGGCAAAACCGCGCGCCACAAGCCAATCCCAGAACGAAACAAAGCCCCGCAGCCATCGGCTGCGGGGCCTTTCAATTTGATCAGACCGACGATGATCAATCCTGATCGTCGTCGTCGTCGTCATTGTCGGGGAGGTTAAAGAACGTGTCCTTGTCAGGCACTGATGTGTCTTCGTCGTCAGCGTCCAAATCTGTGGACAGGCTGAATGTTTCAAGCCCTGCAATCGACGAGGGCATCTTCGGCTCGTCAGGCATACCAAGGCTCTGCTCTGTGCTGACCAGCTTACGGCGCTCGTCGTCGCTCATCGCGCCGCCTTCTTTGGCCTTTTTGAGGTTAGCTTTTTGAACTGCCGCGTCCAACTCGACCTGCTTACACAAGCCAAGGGCTACTGGATCGATCGGGTCGATGTTGTTGATGTTCCAGTGGGTGCGTTCGCGGATCGCCTGAATGGTCGGCTTGGTCGTGCCAACCAGTTTGGACACTTGCGCGTCAGTCAATTCGGGGTGAAATTTGACCAGCCAAAGGATTGACGCGGGACGGTCCTGACGCTTGGACAGAGGCGTGTAGCGCGGGCCACGGCGTTTTTCTTCACCATCTGCAGCCGGGTTATGCACCAGCATGAGCTTATATGCCGGGTCTTTCTCGGCGGTTTCAATCTCGGCTTGGGTCAATTGCTTGTTGGTGATCGGGTCAAACCCTTTGACGCCCATGGCGACATCACCGTCGGCGATGCCCTGCACTTCCAACTCGTGAAAGCCGCAAAAATCGGCGATCTGCTTAAAAGTCAGCGTTGTGTTATCACACAGCCACACGGCGGTGGCTTTCGCCATAATTGGTTTATCAGACATCGGGGCCTCCTGTTCACATGTCTTTCCCGACGCCGATTAGGCATAGCTTCTTTAAGCCCTTGAAGGGGCGGACCGCTTGGGCCGGGTTCTCATTGTCGGGGAACTTGCATTGTATATAGTCGCGCCGACCCAAAGTGAAAAGATCAAAATGTTACGCTTTCTTTTGCCCCTACTTATCTCGGCAACCTTTGCCCGCGCCGACGGCGCGGCGGGCGAATTTGATTACTACGTCATGTCCTTATCGTGGTCCCCGAACTGGTGCAGCCTTGAAGGCGATGCACGTGGGTCGCCGCAATGTGCCGAGGGGGCTGATTTCGGTTGGGTTCTGCACGGGCTTTGGCCACAATATGAACGTGGATGGCCAGATTATTGTCCGACAATTCACCACAATCCGACGCGCGGGGATACTGCTCAACAGGCCGGCCTTTTCGGGTCCGGCGGGGCAGCGTGGCACCAGTGGAACAAGCACGGTCGCTGTTCGGGACTGAGCGCTGAGGACTACTATGCTCTTGCCCAAGTTGCGTTTGATCAGATCACAAGGCCTGCCGTATTCCGCCGCCTCGAAGAGGCCGTAACATTGCCTGCCGCATTAATCCAAGAAGCGTTCATGAATGAAAACGAAGGATTGGACGGCGATGAAATCACAATCACATGCCAGTCCGGGATGATCCAAGAGGCCCACATTTGCCTGACCCGCGACCTTAAACTGCGCAGGTGCGGGGCAGATAAGATACGCGATTGTACGCGCAATGATGCGTTGTTTTCGCCGATCCGTTAGGATCAACGCACAGGGTTATTTGCCCTTTTTAGATCCACCACCTGTCGGGATCTTCTCAAGATCGCCGTGGTCCGCATCGGGCAGCGGCGTGTCGGTCTTGGGGCCTATGCTATAATCTTTCTTGGACATTATTGTTTTATTTTAACTACTTGACAGATTCTCAGGCGACATATGCGCCCAAGGTCACGCCTCCAGCATGGGAATCTGATTCTCCCAACGCCGGCGGTGCCGCGATTATGATGACACACGAAGAACGATCTTTCCGATATGCGCAGAGCTTTCCATGCGGGCATGGGCAGCAGCAGCATCCGTCAGCGCAAATTCGCGGTCCATCACCGGCGCGATCGTCCCCGCAGCAAGCAACGGCCAGACCTTCGCCCGCAATTCATTGGCAATCCACGCCTTTGCCAAATCGGACTGGGGGCGCAACGTGCTGCCCGTGATCGTCTGGCGACGCATCATCAATGGGGCAAAATTCACCTCGACCTTGGGGCCTTGCAGGAATGCGATCTGAACAAGCCGTCCGTCTTCGGCCAAGGCACGCAGGTTGCGCGCAATATAGTCGCCGCCGACCATATCAAGGATCACATCAACCCCTCCTTGGGCCTTCATCACGTCAACAAAATCCGCATCGCGGTAGTTTACTGCAATCTCGGCGCCCAACCCCAAGCAGGCCGCGCATTTCTCATCGGTTCTGGCGGTCGTGAACACCCGCGCACCAAAGGCCCGCGCCAGTTGGATCGCCGTGGTGCCAATCCCGCTTGATCCACCATGCACCAAGAACCTCTCGCCCGCTTGCAAGCCACCGCGCATAAACACGTTGGACCAGACCGTGAAGAATGTTTCGGGCAGGCAAGCCGCGGTACGCATGTCCATGCCATCAGGCACTGGTAAGCAATGCACCGCAGGCGTTGCGACGTATTGAGCGTATCCACCACCAGGCAGCAGGGCGCAAACCTGATCGCCGACAGCCAAATCCGACACACCATCACCAAGGCTGACAACCGCGCCCGAACACTCCAACCCCGGCAGATCGCTCGCGCCTTTGGGCGGTGCATAAAGACCCGCCCGTTGCAGCGCGTCGGGGCGGTTAACGCCAGCATAGGAAACCTTGATCACAACCTGACCGTGACCCGCCAAAGGCATGGGCCGGTCCGCCATTTGCAAGACTTCAGGGCCGCCAGCGGCAGTGATTTCAACGGCGCGCATTATATCAGTCATACATCATCCTGTGGGGCCCAGCGTCCCGGTAGATCATTGGGGGCTATGTGATGGGGCGCTTGAACATGCCCGAACAGTCGCCCTAACGGGCCAAGCACGGGGCGTAGTAACGGGTTGTCGCGCGCCTGCGCTTTGGCTTTTTCAAACAGCATGACGTTTTCGATCCGGCGGTCGATGAATTCGTCTGTGGCGACGCCATCCGCGCTTTGATCGCCCAGCCAGAATAATACGACAGACCCGTAAACCGCACTTAGGGTCGCGCGTTTCGTGTACCAGTTGATGTCGCGCGACGTATCACCAAGCGTTGTCCACATCGCATCAGCGGTTCCCCAGATCAGACCTGCGCCGATGGGAGCCATATGCGGCAACGCAAACAGGGTCGTGCCACGCCGCACCACCTCTTTGTCCCCCACTACGGCCAGCCGCAGCCGGATCGCGGTCGCAACCTTGTCGCGAAAACGCATGTCGGTCAGATCGGTTTCGGCCAGACGGGCAACCATCGCTCGATTGCCGTTTTCGTGAAACAGAACGGCCAAGTCCACGGCCCCGCGCGGACAGGCAGCGCGCGCCGCGCCCGCATCAAGTCCCGAATCACCGACCGCTACGTCAAAGGCGGTTTGCGACCAGCCATCAAAGGCCACATGTGGCACGATCGCCTGCAAAAGCGTAGATTTGACGAGATCAAGTGTGGGGGATGTCATGGCAGGGCTCCTTGCTTGGTGCCAGTGTAGACAACCCGAGGGGGCTTTGCTATATCGCGGCTTCCTGCAAATCCTTGCAACTCCAGACTAGAAAGGTGGTGAAAACCACATGCAGGTTAGTGTTCGTGAGAACAACGTCGATCAGGCGCTCCGTGCTCTGAAGAAAAAGCTCCAGCGTGAAGGTGTCTTTCGTGAAATGAAGCTCAAGCAGCATTTCGAGAAGCCCTCCGAGAAAAATGCGCGCGAGAAGGCCGAGGCCATCCGCCGTCAGCGCAAGCTGGCTCGTAAGAAAGCAGAGCGCGAGGGAATGCTCTAAGCACCCCTTTCGACTGAACGCTTTAAGAATAGGAAACCCCCGTATGCCAAAGGCTGCGGGGGTTTTCTTTTGCTAGACCGGAAGCGCTGTCGTGCTGACTACGGTGCGCAGCGCGAAACTGGATTGCATCGTCTGCACACCCGGAAGGCTTGCCAAATGGCGGCGGTGGATCGCAGCGAAATCGTCAGTATCAGCGGCCACGACTTTCAACAGGTAATCCGCGGCTCCGGCCATGAGATGACATTCCAATACATCTGGTATTCGCGCGACAGCCTTTTCAAACGCATCCAAAACTTCGTCGGCTTGGGCGGACAAGGTAATTTCGACAAAAACCGTGGTCTTGCGGCCAATCTTGCGGGCATCCAGCAAGGCAACGTAGTCGCGAATGATCCCTTCTTTCTCAAGGCGCTGCACGCGACGGTGGCAGGCCGAAGGGGAGAGATTCACCTTTTCGGACATCTCGGCATGGGACATGCGGCAGCCCCGCTGCAATGCCTTGAGGATTCGCCTATCTATTTGATCAATTTCCATTTCTCGCACGATCCTCCGACCTTTTGACGCATCCACGCTCGTTTCTAAGCGAGTATACCATCAAAATCAGCAAAAATCACACAGTAATTTCGATCTCACACGCCCATAGTCCACGCAGTTCAGGGAGGACACAAAATGCACATCGGTTGCCCAAAAGAAATCAAACCACAAGAGTTTCGCGTGGGCCTAACGCCCAACGCCGCCGTCGAGGCGATTGCCAACGGTCATCAGGTTACGGTTGAAACCAACGCAGGTACCGGATCCGGCTTTCCCGACGAGGATTACATCGCTGCTGGCGCCAATATCGTCGGCACCGCCAAAGAGGTGTTCGACACCGCTGACATGATCGTCAAGGTTAAGGAGCCGCAGGCCGGTGAGCGCAAGATGCTGCGCGAAGGCCAAATCCTGTTCACCTATTTGCACCTTGCCCCTGACCCCGCCCAAACCAAAGACCTGATGGAGTCCGGCTGCACAGCTATCGCCTATGAAACCGTCACTGACCGCTCCGGCGGCCTGCCCTTGCTCGCCCCAATGTCCGAAGTTGCGGGCAAGCTCGCTCCGCAGGTCGGCGCTTGGACGCTGCAAAAGGCAAATGGCGGACTCGGCGTGCTAATGGGCGGCGTCCCCGGTGTTGGCCCTGCGCGTGTTGTCGTTATCGGCGGTGGGGTCGTAGGCACCCACGCGGCCCGCGTGGCCGCCGGAATGGGCGCGGATGTGACCGTGCTTGACCGTTCGCTGCCGCGCATGCGCTACTTGGATGATGCCTTTGGCGGCACCTTCAAGACAAGCTATGCTAGCGCCGGCAACACAATCGAACTTGCCCGTCAGGCCGATATGATCATCGGTGCGGTGCTGATCCCAGGTGCCGCTGCGCCGAAACTTATCAGCCGCGCGCAACTGTCCGAGCTAAGGCCGGGTGCCGTAATTGTTGATGTGGCAATTGACCAAGGCGGGTGTTTCGAAACCTCCAAGGCGACCACCCACCAAGACCCGATCTACGACGTTGACGGCATCATGCATTACTGCGTTGCCAATATGCCCGGTGCCGTAGCGCGGACGTCCACAATCGCGCTTGGCAATGCGACGATGCCGTTCATGTTGGCACTTGCCAACAAAGGCTGGCGCAAGGCCTGTGAAGACGACGAGCATCTGCTGAACGGCTTGAACATCCACGCTGGCCAGCTGACATATTACGCCGTCGGCAAGGCGCTTGGGATTGATGTCTTATCGCCGCAACTCGCATTGAAAAACTGAACGACGGAGAGCTAAAGGGACAACGTATTAAGGGTTCGTAACCTCATTTCGGAGCCTACTATGTTGTCCCGCTATTCCCCCTATCTGCTTTGGGCATTCTTGCCCTGCCCGCTATCGGCATTCTAAACGATGTCGTAACCAGCGCGGACGCCCGCGTATGCATCGCCTGCTGCACCCCACGGGTGAATTCGCTGCACGGTTCATGATCATTGGCATGATGGCCACCCCGCTGATGTATTTGTTCAAGGGCTGGTGCGCGCCGCGTTGGCTGGTCAAGAACCGGCGTTATTTCGGTGTCGCTGCCTTTGGGTATGCCGCGCTACATACCGGCTTTTATCTTGGGTCCGAACCTTGGGCCACAGTGGTCTCTGATTTCACAAAGCTCGATATCTGGACCGGCTGGTTGGCGTTTGTCATCTTCATCCCGCTGGCGGCGACGTCGATGGACTATGCGGCGCGCAAGCTGGGTACGGCATGGAAGCCGCTACAACGCTGGACCTACGTGCTGACGCTGATGCACTGGGCGTCCTTGCATGACTGGCGCAGCCCATGGGCCGCCGTCATCCATTTCGCGCCACTGGCCCTACTCACACTTTATAGATTGTGGTACGTCTATCTGCGCCCCCGCCGTCCGACAGCAGCCGCAGCCTAAATGCAAAATGGCCCGCCGTATTAGGCGGGCCTACTCGACGATGAACACCTGTCCGGTCAGGCACCCTTCGACGGATTTGCTGAAGGCTTCGCCAACGGCATGGTCGCTTACGTGATTGTGGCCGCGAAAGAACCCCTCATATTTCGTGCGTGATGCTTCCAGAACTTCGGGGCTGACAGCGTTGATACGGATGCCGCGCGGCATATCAACAGCGGCCCCCGCGACAAAGCCGTCAATCGCTCCGTTCGCGGCAGCGGCAGCCGCACCACCCTTGATCGGATCACGGTTCAACACGCCGCTGGTCAGTGTGAAAGACCCACCGTCAATGACGTGCGCGATCCCTGCTAGCACCAGATTGATCTGCGCCATCGCCTTGCCGTCGATACCGATCATGGCCTGTTCAGGTGCCATGTCCTGCACTGGGCCAAAGTGACCGTGGCCAATGGCGCAGACAACTGCGTCAACCTTGCCGACCATTTTGTACATCGTCTGGATGCTGGAAAAATCCTCGAGATCGACGGTGATATCGCCACTTGATCGACCCGCTGTGATGACGTCATGGCGCTCCGACAGGGCCTGAACGGCCGTTTTCCCAACGGCGCCTCCCGCTCCGATTATGATGATTTTCATTGCTTTATCCCTTTTTGCTGGACCAAGCCTATCGTTGCATTTGGCATCAGGCCACCAGAAACGAAAAGGCCCACGAAACTGGCGGGCCTCTCGAATTGTATATGTAGAAACGCTTACTTTTTCAGGGTGTCGCGGATTTCCATCAAAAGCTCTTCCTGCGTCGGACCTGCTGGCGCGGCGGGGGCTGCTTCTTCTTTCTTTTTCATCTTGTTGACCGAACGGACCAACATGAACACCACGAATGCGATGATCAGGAAGTTGATGATCGCCATGATAAAGCGGCCATAAGCAAACACCGCTGCGCCTGCTTCTTCGGCTGCACCAATCGAAGCATATTCGCCTTCGCCCAGCAGCGCATACATGCCGCTGAAATCAACGCCGCCCATGAACAGGCTGATGATCGGGTTGATCAAATCTGCCACAAGGCTACCGACGATTGCGGTAAACGCTGCGCCGATGATGATACCAACGGCCATGTCCATGACGTTGCCCTTGGCGATGAAATCTTTGAATTCTTTAATCATGTCTTTGTTCCCACTGAGTTCCCTGCGCGCCGATCTGTCGTCAGCTGCGCTTGTGCGCACAGTCATACTGTGAAAACCGCAGAGAACGAGGGGGTTTTTTGGGCCCGCTTTCCCCCTAAGTACAGGCTACAGCACAGCCAAAGGAAAAAGCATGACTGATCTTTCGCAATTCCCCATCACCGCACGGTGGCCGGCTACACGCCCCGATATCATTCAGCTATATTCCTTCCCGACCCCGAACGGCGTCAAGGTATCGATCGCGCTTGAAGAACTGGGGTTAGAGTATGAACCCCACCTTGTTACCTTGGCCGATGCTGACGTGAAATCAGATGCGTTCCTGTCCCTGAGCCCAAACAACAAAATTCCAGCAATCCTTGACCCCAATGGCCCCGACGGGCCAGTCACACTATTCGAGAGCGGTGCTATCCTGATCTATCTGGCAGAAAAAACCGGCCGTCTGTTGGGGAAGACTGCCAGTGACAAAGCCCGCACAATCCAGTGGCTGATGTTTCAGATGGGCGGCATTGGGCCGATGTTCGGTCAGCTCGGTTTCTTCTACAAATTCGCAGGTGCCGCGATGGACGACCCCACGGCACGTGACCGCTACATTGGCGAAGCCAAGCGCCTGCTGGCCGTGGTCGAGCGGGAACTAGACGGCAAGGACTGGATCACCGGTGAATTCAGCATCGCCGATATCGCACTGGCCCCATGGTTGAATGCGCTGGATTACTACGAGGCGAAAGACGTCACAGGGTATAACGGCCTGACCCACGTGCCCGCCTATGTAGAGCGGTTCTTTGAACGACCGGCGGCGGTAAAAGGGCGCAACATTCCTGCGCCCTCCTGAGTGCGGTGTATGGGGTGGGTTGTCCCCTGCCCTATTTGGGCAACACCCCGGTCAGCACATAGCGCAGGATTTCAACGACCTGCGCGGGCTGCTCGGCGACAGCCAAGGCGGCGGCGTGGACTTCCTTTAGCGGGTGCTGTTGGTCTGGCTGGCTAAGGATAACCAGCGACTTGCCGAGTGCTGCGGCATATCCCGCATCAAATGCTGCGTTCCACTGTTTGTATTTTTCGCCAAAGCGCACAACGACCACGTCCGCATCTTCAATCCCCTTGCGGGTGCGGATCGCGCTGACCATGGCGCCTTTGTGGTCGTGCCAATACTTGTTCGGCTCTTCCCCAAGAATCGCAACGCCGCAGTCATCGCTTGCCGCGTGATCTGTGACAGGGCTGTTGAACGACACATCGAGCCCCTTGGCCCCATCAATAATTTGTTCACGCCAGTCCGTGTGAATTTCGCCTGAAAGATAGACCTTCAACATCCCAATTCTCCGTTTTGAGTTCGGCTGTTGGTATCACACTCTCCGCGTGGGGTTAACGCTTGCGCGCAACAATATAGCGGTTCATTTCCGGAAAACTGCCAACTTCAATCAGATCGAAACCGGCAAAACGGATCGCACCCTCGTGTTCGGCAAAGCTGAACCTCGCCACATAGGGCGCGATGCCCAACATCCGCATCAGTGGAATCATTGCCGCAAAAGCAAACCGTTTGAGCCCGATGGAAGGTTCCGACAAACACGGCGTTTTCGAAATGAACGCGCCGCCAACCGGCAGCTTGCGGTAGATATCGGCATAGATTTCTTCGCGGTTGCGCACCAAATGAAAGATGTTGAACCCCAGGACGACATCCACAGGTTCCGGCGCATTCAACGCATCGCTAACTGCTGCCACACGAAAGCTGGCGTTTTTCACCCCCCCGGCCTGCGCCTTTTCGGCCGCGATCTTGACCATCTCGGACGAAACATCTGTGCCGATAATCAGCCCGGCATCAGTGGCAAGTTCCAGTGCGGTTGAACCACTGCCGCAGCCCATCTCTAACACCGTATCAGTCGCCCTAAGATAGCTGCGCGTGCGCTCGCGGGTGTATTCATAAGCCGACAGATCAGCGATCTTGGAGGCGGCATATTTGCGGGCACGTTTGTCCCAGAATTTAGCTGATGTCATTTTGTGTCCCTCTTTCGAAGCACCCTACATTTGCATGGATACGCTGTGAATTGACGAAATCCGCAAGGTCTTTATACATTTACGTATGGATCATGCCAAAACCACCCCCGACTGGACCCACCTGCGCGCATTTCTTTCAACGGCAGAAACAGGCTCACTGTCAGCAGCGGCGCGCGCTTTGTGTCTGACGCAACCCACCCTCAGTCGCCAGGTGGCCGCCCTTGAAGACCAACTGGGGGTGATGCTGTTTGAACGCGTCGGGCGACGGCTAGACTTGACGGACGCAGGCCGCGAATTGTTGCCCCACGCGCGGGACATGGGGCTGGCGGCTGAACGTGTTGCCCTATCAGCAAGCGGCCAGCGGTCCGAAATCAGCGGACAGGTGCGGATCACCGCAAGCGATATAACTGCGGCGATGTTCCTGCCCAGCGTTGTTGCGACCCTGCGCAAGATCGCCCCGCAACTGACCATCGACGTTATCGCCAGCAACGATATCCAAGACCTGATGCGCCGCGAGGCGGATATTGCCATCCGCCATCAACGCCCAGATCAGCCCGACCTTGTGGCCCGCCTCGTGCTTGATGCGGTGGGGCATTTCTATGCCGCGAAATCGTACCTTGATAAACGTGGCCGCCCCACGAGCCGCGCGGATCTGGCCAGCCATGACTGGGTGTCGTTCGGCGATGCGAACCGCATGGCCGAATACTTGGTTGCGATGGATATTCCGCTGACCGTTGATGTGTTCAAATCATCCTCGGAAAACGGGTTGGTGTCATGGGAATTGGCGCGTGCCGGTCTTGGGATATGTCCGATGGACGACTATGTCGCCGCAAGCGCACCCGATATGGAAGCCGTGATGCACGACGACCTGCATGTGACCTTTCCGATCTGGCTAGTCACGCACCGCGAGATTCACACCAGCCCACGGATCAGGCTGGTGTATGATCTTTTGGCCGAGGCAATCGCTGCACGTTAACCGCGTAGCGTGCCGCCCGTGGCTTTGGAAACTTTCTCTATGATCGTGGCACTTACTGCTTCGATATCGGCCTCTTTCAAAGTCGCATCGCTGGGCTGAAGCCGGACAGTGATCGCAAGGCTTTTCTTGCCGTCACCAAGGCTGCCGTCGATAAATTCATCAAACACGCGCACGCCATCAATTAGCACTTTGTCAGCACCAGACGCCGCATTCACCAGCGTCAGCGCATCCACGTCTGCATCGACAACAAATGCAAAGTCTCGTTCGACCGCTTGCAAATCAGGGGCGATCAATGCGCCGCGACTTGCGCCCACATTGCGCGGCAACGGCACCGCGCCCGGCCAAATCGTGAATCCGACGGCGGGGCCCTTGACCCCCATTACAGTCAAAATCTTGGGGTGGATTTCACCAAAAATGCCCAAAATCTTTTTCGGCCCCAGACATATTTTTCCATGACGTCCAGGGTGCCAGCTATCGTCGACACCGCGCATGATCTGCACCTTGGCGGGTGCACCGATAGCGGCAAGAACGGCCTCGGCGTCTGCCTTGGCGTCGAAAATATCGACAAGACGCGATGATCCGTGCACGTCTTTGGGGCCGGTGCGCCCGATCAACAGGCCCGTGACTAAGCCGTGTTGCTCGCCCGGTTCGCCACCGCTGAACGCATCACCGACCTCGAATAGGGCCATATCCGTGAAACCGCGTGCCTGATTACGTGCTGCGGCCTGCAATAGACCGGGCATCAACGCAGGGCGCATGTGTGACATTTCGCTGGAAATCGGATTACCCAGCATCGTAGCATCATCACCGCCACCAAACAGCGTTGCTGCCGCCTTGTCGATAAAGCTATATGTAACGCATTCGTTGTAGCCCAGCGTCGCGCAGGTCCGGCGCGCCATCTGCTGGCGTTTCTGCATCGGCGTCAGCACCGGGGCAGGCACGCCCGCCTTCACACGGGCAAGCGGTTTGCCTTCCAGTTTAGTCAGGGACGCAATGCGCGCGACTTCCTCGACCAGATCGGCCTCGCCTTGCACATCGGGGCGCCATGACGGAACATGGGCCATATCGCCTTCCATCACAAAGCCCAGGTCGGTCAGGGTTTTCCGCTGGGTTTCCGCAGGGATATCCATGCCAACCAATGAAGAACAGCGCGCGGTATCAAGTTTGTAAGCGCGCGCGAAATCAGGCTGTGCGCCAGCCATGACAATCTCGGACGCCTCGCCGCCTGCATTGTCCACGATCATCCGCACCGCATGTTCTAACCCTTCGGGAGTGAAGGCCGCGTCGATGCCGCGCTCAAAGCGATAGCGTGCGTCCGAGTTAATCTTGAGCGCGCGACCGGTGTAAGCGGTGTGGATCGTGTCAAAATACGCAGCCTCGACGAACACATTGACCGTGTCCATCGTGCAGCCAGTTTCCAAACCACCCATAACGCCGGCGATGCTTTCGGGCTTTTCGGCATCCGAAATAATTGTCATGCCTTCTTGGAAAGAGTATTCCTTTTCATCCAACCCAACCAAGGTTTCGCCACCCTTTGCCTTATGCAGACGCAGCGCATTTCCAGCGATTTTGTCTGCATCGAAAACGTGCAGCGGGCGGTTCAGATCATAGGTGAAAAAGTTGGTTACATCGACAAGAAGGCTGATTGGGTGCAAGCCAATCGCGCGAAGCAGGTCTTGGAGCCACGCGGGCGAGGGGCCGTTTTTCACGCCGCGGATGACACGGCCATAAAACACCGGCGCTTGCGCCAGCGTGTCTTCATCAATCGTCACGCTGACGGGGCAGGCAAAGATCGCGGGCACAGGCACAACTGTGCGGTCCTTCATCACGCCCAATCCACGCGCCGCCAGATCGCGGGCAATTCCACGCACTCCAAGCGCATCAGGGCGGTTCGGGGTGATCGCAATTTCAATGACAGGATCGACCTTGGACGGGTCATTTTCGGCCAGCCAATCGATGAACTTGTCGCCAACCTTGCCGCTGGGCAGTTCGATAATACCGTCGTGCTCTTCGGACAGTTCCAATTCGCGCTCAGAGGCCATCATGCCATAGGATTCGATGCCACGGATTTTGCCCACACCGATGGTCGTATCAATGCCCGGCACATAAACGCCAGGCTTGGCGACAACCACTGTGATCCCTTGCCGCGCGTTGGGCGCACCGCAGATGATCTGCAACTCGCCTTCGTCCGTGTCCACCTTGCAGACCTTCAGCTTGTCAGCATCGGGGTGCTTTTCGGCATGGGTCACATAGCCAAGAGTGAACGCCTCAAGTTTCGCAAGCGGGTTCTCGACCCCCTCAACCTCAAGCCCAAGATCGGTCAGCGCTTCGGTGATTTCATCAACCGTCGCGTTGGTATCAAGGTGCGATTTCAGCCAGCTTAGGGTGAATTTCATGTCTTTGCCTCCAAGGCGCGTCCGTCCAAATCTTCGATCAATTCGAAGTGTTCAAATATCAACATCATTTCGGGGTCGTAATCGCCGTTGCGGCGAAAGAACGCTTTGTGATCCTTGCGCCAGCCCAACAGGCTGTCGTTTTCGCCCTCGGCAAGCGCCATTTCTTCGGTCACATCGCAAAACCGGACTTCCTCGACCTTGGTTGTCTTGATCACCAGCGCAGGCGTCCCATCCCAGTTGGCCGCGATATCGCAGCGGCCGGCAACAGGCATCGCCTCGGGCTCGTCCGCAAAGTCCGCAGCAGCGCCACAGGTCGCGCGTTTTTTGCCTTGGCGCACAAGTTTGATCAGGCGCTGACACAGTTCCGCGCTATCACCGAACTTGAACGTTCCGGCGCCGGGGTAGGTTTGCTGTAGGTCTTCGATGTCGTCTGTCATGTGTCGTCTTTCCATCCAAATTTATCGCGCCCGATCCGAGGGGTGGGCGAAGAGCGCCCGCCCCGTGGGGGCGGATCGGGCGCTGCGCGGCCAAGGCCGCGCTTCAGAAGTATCAATCGTCTTACCTTTTACCTAGGCGCGCCAAACCAGTATACTATCCAGCCCACCAATAGTGCAGTCAGCACCGAAAGTATGATTGTTGGAACGTTCTCAACAATATTTCCCCACCATCGATGAAGGAGGGGGCGATCAAACTCGGACATATAGTCCCAGCCCGCTGGAGTCAGCCGGACAATCTCATCCTCAACTTTATAGGAAGATTTGTTCGCGCCGGATTTCCATTCCACTTCGGAATACCCAGACCTATCGACCAAGCCCATCCTCCAAGCAAGAATAAGGTAATTTTCAAATTCGTCGCCCAAAAAAGTAGGATTGGGAAGCATAGACACCCTCATCCGCTTCGATTTCCAAACACTTGTAGAGAAAATTCCACCGGTCATTAGCCCGTTGTAGGGCATTCCATGAATTCCGGCTTCGGCTACAATTGAAAGCGATTGCGCCAAGTGTTCCTTTCGGAAACGAAAGCTCACTTACACCCCGCCTCGCACAGTCGGCACTTGCAACCCAGCGAACCCGTAGTGCCGCAGCCAACGCAGGTCTGAATCAAAGAACGCCCGCAGATCAGGGATACCGTATTTCAGCATCGCAAGGCGATCGATACCGATACCAAAGGCAAAGCCTTGCCAAAGCGCCGGGTCGATCCCGCCCGCTAGCAGCACCTTGGGATGGACCATGCCAGAGCCAAGAACTTCGAGCCAATCATCGCCTTCGCCCACTTTCACGGTGCCGCCTTCGAAGGAACACTGGATATCCACTTCGGCTGATGGTTCCGTAAACGGGAAGTGCGAGGCGCGGAAACGAGTTTTCACAGCAGTACCAAAGAAGGCCGCAAAGAATTCTTCGAGCACCCATTTCAGGTTCGCCATTGAGATATCTTTGTCGATGCACAGTCCTTCGACCTGATGGAACATCGGTGTGTGGGTCTGGTCGTAATCAGCGCGATACACGCGACCCGGACAGATAATCCGGGCCGGTGCGCCGTGCTTTTCCATATGCCGGATTTGGACAGGGCTGGTGTGGGTGCGCAGCACATGCGGCGGGCGGTCGTCCCCGTCAGCGCGGTGCATATAAAACGTGTCCATCTCGGCGCGCGCGGGGTGGTGACCGGGGATATTGAGCGCATCGAAGTTATACCAATCACTGTCGATCTGCGGGCCTTCGGCCACGGCAAAACCCATATCGGCAAAGATAGTCGTGCATTCTTCCCAGACTTGGGAAACCGGATGGATCGTGCCGGCGCGACGGTCACGCGCGGGCAGCGTCACGTCCAGCCATTCGCTGCGCAGACGTTCGTCAAGCGCAACATCACCAAGCGCGACCTTCTTTGCTGCCAGCGCTGAGTTAATCTCGTCCTTGAGCGCATTCAGCGCGGGACCAACGGTCTGGCGTTCGTCGGGCGTCATCTTGCCCAGCTCACGCATTTGCAGACTGATCTCGCCCTTCTTGCCGACGGCCTGCACGCGCAGGTCTTCGAGCGTGGCTTCATCGGCGGCTTTGCCAATAAGGTCGAGGTATTTTGATTTCAGATCGTCCATGGGTGTGCCCTTTGTCGCTTGCTATGCGAGGTAGCGAAAGGGGCGCGGGTTGGCAAGGTTTGGGAACCGTCAGGATCGCGCGATAAAGCCGACATTCAAGAAGTTGCGCAGAATCTGGAAGGTATTGGTTTCAATTTCGGCAGGGTCCATATCAGGATACGCGTCCCATATGAGATGTACGACTTCCTCAGGCGTTATCGGGTCCTCTAGGAGGTCAAGAACCCCGACGGCCGCTGCATCAAACTTTAGAAGCTTTAGGCCGTTGCAACTGGCCCCCACCCAAACTTCCCCTGCTTTGCGCAGTCGGGCAAACGCGGTGCTCTTATACGGAATGTTCGGGCTAAAATGCGCAGCATCAGGTCTTGGGCCAGGTTCGGGAAACGAAACAGGCGCCGGCGTTATGTTTGCAACCCTTGGCAGGCCGTCCAATATCAGGTCCGCAGCTTCGGATGGGTCGCTATAGGTCAGGTGTTGCGCGGGTGCTGTTTGGGTCAGTTGAATCAGCAATGACAGGGTTTCCCCTGCCAAAAGCCCCCGCGAAAAATTCTGATAGGCACGACGCCCGAGCAAGTCAGATTCTGACACGTCCGATGAGTTGGCTTTGCCGCTGTCCTGCCGATCAAGCAAGACAATTGAGCGAATTGGCAATTGGCGTCGCGCAGGCGCGACAGATGGGCCCGCGATAAAGCGGTATTGTTTATTTGCCGGTCCGGGATGGGCGTTCAGGTACGCGCGGGCATCGTCGGGAAATGTTTCGGGCACGGGAATGCGCAGGCGGGCGGCAATTCCTGTGGCACGGCCCACGATGATGCCTTCGGGATTCCGTTTAACTGGCAAATAATCGTCGGTGAATAGCTTTGCGCCACGGGCCATCAATACGGCTGCCAAAGTTGACTTTCCGGACCGACGTACCGCAGGGAACAACACCAAACCGCCATCGATTTCCAAAGCGGCGGAGTGAAAACACAGCAGATCCGGTTCCTGCGCGATCATCGCCGAGGCAAGTACGCTCACCAAATCGCAGATCGCGTTGACCTCGGTCTTATGGATCCGGTGTTTGGGGGTATGAGGCGATTGGATCAACCATGCTGCGCCATTAAACGCCAATGCCACACAGTGTTCCGTGTCGGTCTGGGATTGAATAGAAAAAGGCCAGCGCGGCAAATAGCCCGCCAGCCTTTCAATGGTCTTTTCACAATCTACCGTGCGCACCGGAGCCGTGAGCCCTCAAAGAAGATATCATTTACCGCCACGGCGTGTCTGTCAGATCTGTCAGTTGGCGATCTGCAGCCCGGCTTTGGAAAGACAATCCGCAAAGGATTCTTCGCTGACGCTAGAATCAACGCACGCCTGCCCTCGAACATCAAGATTGGGGTTGCCGGATTCCCCGACGGTTGGTCTGACCCAGTTGGGATCTTCGGCAAAACTGACAGGGGACGCCGGCGAAGGTCTGGTGGGCCGCGTTGGACGTGACCTTCTTGACGGGGCTGACGGGGCCGAAATGCTCACGGCCATGACTCCCATTGTTGGTGCAAAATAGCCAACAGCAGAGAAGCCTGCAATTTTGCCTAACGCAGCGCGGCGGGAAATTTTGGAATTTTTAGACCTAACAAGCCCTCTCAATTTGGAAGACGTATAAAACAAGTCAATCTCATAAGAGCAATTATAGATTATGTTCGGCGAAAAGTAAATGTCGATGCACGTCAAATCCTACCGGACCGACCAACTAAAAAGGCCGCCCCATTTCTGGAGCGGCCTTTCGTAAGTCTGCGTTGTGACGTCTTACGCCAAAGCAGCCTGAGCTTGCTTTACGATCGCGCCAAACGCTTCGGGCTCGTGCACGGCCAGATCGGCCAGAACCTTGCGGTCGACCTCGATACCGGCCAGCGACAGACCGTTGATAAAGCGGCTGTATGTCAGCGCTTCGTCATGGCTGCGCACCGCTGCGTTGATCCGCTGGATCCAAAGCGCACGGAAGTTGCGCTTGCGATTCTTGCGGTCACGGGTTGCATATTGGTTCGCCTTGTCGACAGCCTGCGCTGCAACTTTGAAGGTATTTTTGCGACGGCCATAATAGCCTTTGGCCGCATCAGTGACCTTCTTGTGACGACGATGGGTGACGGTTCCGCCTTTAACTCGCATATTCCGTTCCCCCTAGCGCGCGTATGGCATCATAGGCTTAATGATCTTTTCATCAGCCCTGGACAAGATTGTCGTGCCGCGTGCGTCACGAATGAATTTGGTAGAACGCTTGATCATGCCGTGGCGTTTGCCTGCCTGACCAGCTTTAATCCGGCCAGAGGCCGTCATCTTGAACCGCTTTTTGCAGCTCGATTTTGTCTTCATCTTCGGCATTTCCGTCTCCTCTTTGGGTCGGTCGGTCGCACGACTCGGCATGCCATTTAGGCCGGACGCGCGGGTTGAAGCGGTGCTATAGGATGCACAGCAATGCAAAGCAAGCGGATTTAGCGGATATACTGCCCCACGACCCGCACAAATACATCCGGGATTTCACTGATCGAATAGCTGCTGGGTTTCTGGCTGACGGCAAGGGCAATCAGCCCGCCGCCAATGAGAACCGTGATGGCAGCGGCACGCGGCGCGCGGCCATCGGCGACAGCACCCAGAATAGGCGGGATCGAAAAGACCGAGACCACCAATCCGATAACAAACATGACGTCAGGATTCATTTTGCCAACCTTTCAAACCTTATGGTTAAAGAGAGGTTACTCTGCTTCGGCGGCATAAATCAAACGTTCCTCACAGGGGGCGACGCGCAGGATGTTCGTCGATCCAGGGGTGTTGAACGGCACACCTGCCGTGACAACGATCATGTCCTTTTCGGTCGCAACCCCTTGCGCGAGGGCGGCGCGGACGGCCTCGACCACGGCGGACTTAAAGCGGTTAACATCGCCCGACATCACACAATTCATCCCCCAAGTAAGGCACAACCGGCGCGCGGTCTTTTGAATCGTAGTAAGAGCAATGATCGGCACACGCGGACGTTCACGGGCCACAAGCAGGGCCGTCGTACCAGATTGCGAATAGCAGCAGATTGCCTTGATATCAGTGGTTTCCGCAATTTCACGCGCCGCGGAAACAATTCCGTCCGCAACGCTTTTGCGATCTGCGCGACGCGACGATTCGATGATGTCGCGATACGTCGGGTCGGATTCAACCTCGCGGGCGACGTTGTCCATAGTCTGCACAGCTTCGATCGGGAACGACCCTGCGGCGCTTTCCGCGCTAAGCATGATCGCGTCGGCCCCTTCATAGATAGCCGTGGCAACGTCGGACACTTCGGCACGCGTGGGCATCGGGCTGTCGATCATTGATTCAAGCATCTGTGTCGCAACGATCACCGGCTTGGCAGCAGCACGGCACTTACGCACCAGTTGTTTCTGGATCGGTGGGACGTTCTGCACTGGCAGTTCAACGCCCAGATCGCCTCGGGCAACCATGATACCATCAGACACCGCGAGAATGTCGTCAAATGCCTTAACCGCTGCAGGCTTTTCGATTTTGGACATGATCGCCGCCCGGCCCTTGGCCAACTTGCGGGCCTCGTCCACATCAGCGGGGCGCTGCACGAATGACAACGCAAGCCAATCGACGCCCAGATCGCAAACAAACTCCAGATCCCTGCGGTCCTTGTCTGACAAAGCGGCGAGCGGAAGCACAACATCGGGCACATTCACGCCCTTGCGGTTGGACACCGTGCCCGCAACGGTCACTTCGCAATTGGCAAAATCTGCACCACAGTCTTTGACGCGCAGCTTGATCTTGCCGTCGTTGACCAACAGATGGGAACCCGGCTCAAGAGCGTCGAAAATCTCTTTGTGAGGAAGTTGCACACGGGTTGCATCACCGGGCACATCGCTCAGGTCCAGGCGGAATGCATCGCCCACTTTCAGCTCTTCTTCACCGTTTGCGAAAACGCCCAAGCGCAACTTAGGGCCCTGAAGGTCGGCCAGAATAGCAATCGGACTGCCCAGATCAGCCTCGATCTTGCGGATAATCGCATGACGAGCGCGGATTTCTTCGTGATCGCCATGGCTCATGTTCAGGCGAAACACGTCGGCTCCTGCTTCGTGCAATGCACGGATCATCTCGTAGTCATTGGACGCAGGCCCAAGCGTTGCGACGATTTTAACATTCCGAGAGCGTTTCATCTGGGCCGTCCTTATTGAGGTTTTCGCGCGCTGTTACCGCTAACGCTATTGTTAGGGTCTTATTGCGCAATTCACATCCCGCCACAACTATTCTAAATGCATTAGAGAAACATCATACGCGCTGGAACGGACATTGACCTACGAACCTTTTGAAATTGTTGGCGCTGAACGTCCGGCGAAATGGCTGCTGACCTGCGACCACGCCGCGAACACGGTGCCTGATTGGGTGAACGGTGGCGATCTTGGCCTGCACGCTGAAGACATGCATCGCCATATCGCGTATGATGTAGGTGCTGCGGGCGTAACACATGCTCTTGCTGCTTTGCTTGATGCACCCGCGATCCTTACAAATTTCTCTCGACTGGTGATTGACCCTAATCGCGGTTTGGACGACCCGACCCTGCTGATGAAAATCTACGACGGATCGGTCATTCCCGCGAACGGTCACGCAGGTGCCGATGAACTACACCGCCGCAGGACCGCGCTTTATGATCCATATCACGACGCCCTTACCGATCTTGCCGCGCGGCGCAATGACACGATCATTTTATCAGTCCACAGCTTTACATCACAGCTAAACGGCCGCCCGCCACGCCCGTGGCAAATTGGTATTCTACACGAAGGCGACGATCGCCTATCGGACCCGTTGATTGACCTGCTTCGACTGGAATCTGATCTGACGGTCGGCGACAATGAACCCTACGCGGGCCACCTGCCCGGCGATACAGTTGATCGCCATGCGCTACAAATGGGCCGTCCCAATGCACTGATTGAACTGCGCAACGACCTGATTAATACTTTCGAGGACCAGATCTCGTGGGCCGAACGCCTTGCCCCCATCCTTGAAGCAGCGCGCACTCGCGCCAACCTTTGATCCCGACAGGAGTGACCCGATGGACGCCCAGACCCAGCTTGAAATCGAAGCCGCCGCGTTTCGCCGCCTGCAAAAGCACCTGATGCAAGACCGTACCGATGTGCAAAACATCGACATGATGAACTTGACAGGGTTTTGCCGCAACTGCCTGTCACGCTGGTATCAAGAGGCCGCAAACGAACGTGATATCGACATGGACAAAGCCGCCGGTCGCGAAGCGTTCTACGGTGTGCCCTACGCCGACTGGCGCACAGCCAATCAGACCGATACTAGCCCCGAAAAACAGGCCGCGTTCAAAGTTGCATTCAAGGAAAACGTTACCGACCGCGAAGGTTAAATCGCGACCTTGCGGCTTTCCTCAAGATAGATCTCGCGTAGACGAGTGGCAATCGGGCCGGGTTTTCCGGTGCCGATCACTGCGCCGTCCAGTTCGACAACCGGCATCACAAACGCGCTGGCCGAGGTCGTAAATGCCTCGTCCGCAGCCTTGGCTTCATCAATCGTAAATGGGCGCTCTTCGACTTTCATCTGCGCCTCTCGTGCAAAGCGCAATACAGCGGCGCGGGTGATTCCGTGCAATATTTCGTGGCCCAAATGGCGGGTGATGATCGTGTCGCCCTTGACGATGTAAGCGTTATTGCTGGTGCCCTCGGTCACAGCGCCGTCTTCAATCATCCACGCATCATCGCAACCAGCGGCCATCGCCATCATCTTGCCCATGCTGGGATACAACAACTGCACCGTCTTGATATCGCGCCGCCCCCAGCGTTCATCAGCGATGCTGATCACCTTGATGCCCACCTTCGCCGTAGGGCTATCAGCAAGCCCCGGCTTGGACTGCGTAAACAGCACAATGGTTGGCTCAACATCATCGGCGGGAAAGGCAAAATCGCGGTCCGACGCTGCGCCCCGCGTGATCTGAAGATAGATAACGCCGTCAGTGATATCATTCGTGCGCACAAGCTCGCGGTGCACCTCAAGCAGGTCATCGGTACTGATCGGGTTGCGCATATCCAACTCGCCCAAAGACCGTGCAAGCCGCTTGGCATGACCTGCAAAATCAATCAGTTTGCCGTCCAGCACACTCGTAACCTCGTAAACGCCATCCGCAAACAAAAACCCGCGATCAAAAATGCTGACCTTGGCTTCGCCCTCGGGCAGATACTCTCCGTTAACGTAAACTGTGCGGCTCATGGTATGTCTCCTATCCCCAAAGGGCGACGGCTGGGGCATGCACGCCCG
Organism: uncultured Octadecabacter sp.; assembly: GCA_937891785.1. Classification (GTDB taxonomy): domain Bacteria; phylum Pseudomonadota; class Alphaproteobacteria; order Rhodobacterales; family Rhodobacteraceae; genus SW4. The sequence continues at coordinate 69,542 of CALAGN010000149.1, read as the reverse complement.
CTGCGTCATATATTAGTGGTTCATCACGGTCTTCGGCCAGAAGAAGCGGGCCGTCAAGGTCAACGACCTGCACGCCTTGGGCAACAATCACAGCAGGGGCCATCGCCAACGACGATCCGACCATGCAGCCGACCATCACACCATAGCCCTGATCGCGGGCGGCATCACGCAGCGCCAGAGCCTCGGTTAAACCACCTGTTTTATCCAGCTTGATATTCACCACGTCATACTTGCCCGTCAGCCCCGCAAGACTGCCACGATCATGACAGCTCTCATCGGCACAGACTGGCAACGGGCGGGCAATTTCACCCAACATCTCGTCCGCGCCCGCAGCCAGCGGTTGTTCGACCAATTGCACCCCAAGACGCAGCAAATGCGGGGCGAGGTCGCTGTAAACCTCCGCAGTCCAACCCTCGTTGGCATCAACAATAATCGGCACATCAGGCGCACCACGGCGCACGGCCTCGAGGCGGGCCATATCGTCAGGCGTGCCCAATTTGATTTTTAGCAGCGGCCGATGGGCATGCTTGCGCGCCGCTGCCTCCATCGCATCGGGCTCCCCCAACGACAATGTAAAGGCCGTGATCACCGCCTGCGGCGCGGCCAGACCAGCCAATTCCCACACCCGTTTGCCCGCTTGTTTCGCCGCCAAATCCCACAGCGCGCAATCAACCGCATTGCGGGCCGCCCCCGCTGGCAAAGCATCTTGCAGCGCTGCGCGATCGATCTCCGGCGGCAACCCGCCCACTTGCGCCGCGACACTCTGGAGCGTTTCACCGTAGCGCGCATAAGGCACACATTCGCCCCAGCCGGTCACGCCGTCACGTTCCACATGCACGGTCAACACCTTGGCTTCGGTCCTTGAGCCACGCGAAATGGTAAACACCTCGGCCAGCCGAAACACATCTTCGCGGACCGAAATCACCATGCGCATCGCTCCAATTTCATCTTGCCAAAAATATCCCCGCCGGAGGCTCCGGCGCCAGCCACGGCCACAGTCACACTAGATCGCGGCAAGCGCATCCACCAGCCGCCCTGCACCCTGACGGAACGGATCAACCGCTGGCAAACCCATGCGCAACTCGACATCGGCCAGATAAGAAAGGGCGTCGGTCTCGGACAAATGCTGTGTGTTAACGGAAACACCAACCACCTGACAGGCCGGATTGGCGATGCGCGCCAACGGCAAAACGGTATCGCGTAGCGCTTCAAGCGATTGGAGCCCGTAGCCGGGCAGTCCGCGCATGTGCGTGCGAGTCGGCTCGTGGCTCAGGATCACGGCATCAGGCTGGCCGCCGTGGATCAACGCCATGGAGACACCTGAATAAGACACATGGAATATGCTGCCTTGGCCTTCGATGTGATCCCAGTGATCGCCGTCATTGTCTGGCGTCAGCCATTCGACTGATCCCGCCATAAAATCAGCGATCACCGCGTCAAGCGGCACACCGTCACCGGTTACCAGAATGCCGGTTTGCCCCGTGGCACGAAACGATGATTTCGTCCCGCGTTTCTTCATCTCAAGGTCCATCGCGAGCGCGGTATACATCTTGCCCACAGAACAATCCGTGCCTACCGCCAGGCAGCGCTTGCCAGTCCGCTTGATCCCGCTGGCGATCGGATATTTCACCGATGGGACGCGCACATCATGCAGGCTGCGCCCACAAGCCTCGGCGACAGCAACCAGATCCAGTTCGTCGCGCAGAAGATTGTGCAGCCCGCTGGCAAGGTCAAACCCTTCTTCCAACGCCATTACCAACACCTTTTTCCAGGCCTGCGAAATCACGCCGCCACGGTTTGCCACCCCAATTACCAGCGTCTGCGCGCCAGCTGTGCGTGCTTGTTGCAGCGTCAGGTCGGCAAGGCCAAGGTCAGCGCCACAGCCCGGAAGGCGAAACTGACCAACTGCGTGATCTGGACGCCAATCTTTGATGCCTTGGGCAACTTTTGCAGCCAATTGGTCTGGCGCATCGCCAAGGAAAAGAAGGTAGGGCGTCTTGATCATGGCAATCTCCGATTCTAGTTCTCGCTATATTTGGACGTTAACAACTGCGATGTCATTTCAAATTCAGCGTCAAATCTCGGCACCTGCGCGAAGTTCTCCTGCATTTCCCTAATTCGACGCAATAAATGAGCGTAGAACGCCTGAATCGCCACAAATGCCGCGCGCGCAATGCTGCGACTGCAAACACGCCTTGCGCGCCATGGCGCAATAATCTACCCATTCACCAACCCTAAACGAAACATCATTACCGCGAGGCGCACCATGTCCTTCCGTCTACAACCTGCCCCCCTTGCCCGCCCAAACCGCTGCCAGCTGTTCGGCCCGGGATCGAACACGAAACTGTTCCCGAAAATGGCAGCAAGCGCGGCGGATGTAATCAACCTTGACCTGGAAGACAGCGTCGCGCCGTCCGACAAAGATAACGCCCGCGCAAATGTGATCGAAGCCATCAACACCATCAATTGGAACACTAAGACCTTATCCGTGCGCATCAACGGCCTTGATACCCCCTTTTGGTATCGGGATGTGGTTGATGTGATGGAACAGGCGGGTGATCGGCTTGACCAGATCATGATCCCCAAGGTTGGCTGCGCCGCAGATGTCTATGCCGTCGACGCGCTTGTCACTGCAATCGAATCCGCCAAAGGCCGCACTAAACCAATCACATTCGAGGTTATCATCGAAAGCGCTGCCGGCATCGCCCACGTCGAAGAAATCGCCGCGAGTTCGCCGCGCATGGCCGCGATGAGCCTTGGCGCCGCTGATTTCGCAGCCTCTATGGGAATGCAAACGACAGGCATCGGCGGGACGCAGGAAAACTACTACATGCAGCACGGTGACAATCGTCATTTCTCGGATCCATGGCACTCGGCACAAGCCGCGATTGTAGCCGCCTGCCGCACCCACGGTGTGCTTCCCGTCGATGGCCCGTTCGGAGATTTCAGCGACGATGAAGGCTATCGCGCCCAAGCACGGCGCAGCGCGACGTTGGGTATGGTCGGCAAATGGGCGATCCACCCCAAACAGATCGCGCTGGCAAACGAGGTATTCACCCCGTCTGCCGAAGCTGTGGCCGAAGCCCGTGAAATCCTGTCAGCGATGGAAGACGCCAAGGCACGCGGCGAAGGTGCGACGGTCTATAAGGGTCGCCTTGTTGATATCGCCAGCATCAAGCAAGCCGAAGTGATCGTGCGTCAATCCGAGATGATCAGTGGCTAAGTCCATCACGATGATACACACGGCCGGTGCCCATGTGGCCCGTTTCGACGCCTTAGCTGCACAACTGGACACCCAGATCGAACTGCACCATGTGGTGCGCCCTGATCTCCTTGAACAAGCCCAAAACGAGGGCATAACCGAGGATGTCCGCCGTGCACTTCTGGCTGAATTCGGCCCGGGCGTGACTCTGTGCACCTGCACGACCCTCGGCCCCGCAGCCGAGGCCGCTGGTGCAATCCGAATTGACCGCCCGATGATGAAGGAAGCCGCAAGCCTTGGCGGGCACGTCCTTTTGGTCGTCGCGCTCAATAGCACGCTGGCGTCCTGCCAAGATTCCCTGCGCGAATCGATCGAGGAAGCCGGAACCGATACGACCTTCGAGACACTCTTTATCCCCGAGGTCTGGACGTTGTTTGAAGAAGGCGATGATGCAGGCTTTGCCCAAGCCATCGCAGACCGTGTAACCGCGACAGTCAATGGCCATTGTGCAGTGGTCTTAGCGCAAGCTTCGATGACAGACGCGGCCGCGTTAATTGGGTCGCCACCTGTGCTCACATCGCCAAGGCTTGCGCTAAGCGCCGCTTTGGCGCGCTCGTGATTATTGGCAACTAACGCGCGTTTGCGTGCGGGCCTCTTCCAAAATGCCCACCTTAATGCTCGCGCAAGCCGATCACGCCATAAGCACAAAGTGCGCGGCAATCGCTGGCATCTTTGCGCACATAATTGGGCAGCAGGACGTGCGCCACGGCCAGCCCCTCAAAGCGGCGATCATCGCATTCCCCGTCCTGCGGATCCTCGCCACTTTCATCGCCGCCAACTATGAAGTCATATCCCAAACCTTGATCACGCCCACGTCAAAAAGAGTCGCACAATCTTCAGCGTCCAGCCCGACATATTCCCACGTCATGGTCGACGCCATGCCCGCGCCAAAAAAGCAGCGGTCGTCACATTCCACGTCGTTGGCCCATTCGCCATCGTTAGTGCCCAAATTTATGTCCTGCGCGGCCAAGGGCGCGGCCAGACCACCGGCCAGAATAAAGATCAAAGCAAAAATGCGCATAATACTCTCCATCAGAATGATTGCGCGACTCCTTCAGCCGAGGGCCTACCAATGCAAGCATGCAAGTACGCGCGCCCAAGGTGAGTTGCATCTGGCACGCCCCCAGCATTATATCAGGGCAAGCCCAAGTGGAGCGTGATGCATGACCAACTATCTTGAATTTGAAAAGCCTCTGGCCGAGATCGAAGGGAAGGCTGAAGAGTTGCGCGCCCTTGCCCGTGCCAACGAAGGGACCGACGTAGAAAAAGAGGCCAGCGCGCTGGACAAGAAAGCCGCCGAGATGCTGGTCCAGCTTTATGGCGACCTAACGCCATGGCGCAAATGTCAGGTGGCCCGCCACCCTGACCGCCCCCATTGCAAAGATTACATCGACGCGCTTTTTACCCAATACACGCCCCTTGCAGGGGACCGGAACTTTGCCGACGATCACGCCGTGATGGGCGGGTTGGCCCGATTGGATGGCACACCTGTAATGGTAATCGGCCATGAAAAAGGTCACGACACCAAAACGCGCATCGAACGCAATTTCGGCATGGCCCGTCCCGAAGGATACCGCAAAGCAATTCGGCTGATGGATATGGCTGACCGATTTGGCCTGCCCGTCGTGACGCTGGTCGACACCCCCGGCGCATATCCCGGCAAGGGCGCCGAAGAACGCGGCCAATCCGAAGCCATCGCGCGCAGCACGCAAATGTGTCTGTCGATCAAGGTGCCGCTGGTCAGCGTTATCATCGGCGAAGGCGGATCAGGCGGGGCTGTTGCATTCGCCACGGCCAACCGTGTCGCGATGCTGGAACATTCGATCTATTCAGTGATCTCGCCCGAAGGCTGCGCATCAATCTTGTGGAAAGACGCCGAAAAAATGCGCGAAGCCGCCGAGGCGCTGCGCCTTACGGCCCAGAACCTTAAGGAATTGGGCGTTTGTGACCGGATCATCAAAGAACCTGTTGGCGGCGCGCATCGTCACAAGGCCGAAAGCATCGCCGCCGTCGGCAAGGCCATCCAGATCATGCTGGCAGAAATGCAAGGCAATTCAGGCGTCGAGATGCGTGATGCGCGGCGCAAGAAGTACCTTGGGCTAGGGTCCAGGGGGCTTGCTGCCTAGGCTACCACATTTTTTCTTTTGCATATGCGACGTAGGTCTCGTCGTAGCTTTGCGCGTCAAACTCGGCCTCTTGTTCCTCTAGGAACTGTCCGGCCGTTGGTAGATCGTCAGCGGGTGAAGTCGTCCACAACTCTGATCGCATAAGCGCCTTTGCACATTGAAAATAGGCCTCTGCTATTGTGATCACGATCACAGATCTGGGGTGTTGTCCGTTCTGCTTGAAGCTGTCGGTGTTTGCCGCATCAGCGCTAAGGACCGCAGTGCCATTCACGCGAACGACGCTGGTCGAACCCGGCATCATGAACATCAGGCTAACACGCCCGTCACGCACAATATTGCGCAGTGAATCCATGCGGTTGTTCCCGCGCCAGTCGGGCAGATGCAGCGTCTTATCATCGACCACGCGCACCACGGGGCCGATGTCGCCACGCGGAGAACCGTCCGTGCCCTCTGGTCCCACGGTCGTCAGCACGCAAAACCGCGAGCGGTTGATCCATGTGGCGTAAAGCGGCGTGATACGGCGCACAACCTTGATCAGCGACCGCGGAGAAGCATCATCGTAAAGCGCCTCAAGCGCGGCGATATCCGCAATCTCAGTCATTCTATAGTCTTGGGGAATTCAAACCCCGCTTCCACCATCAGCGCATTTGAACGCGCTTCGACAGACTGCTCAAGTTGGGCCATGAATTTAGCCGTTGGCATGCCCGCTTTGATCCGCGGCATGAATTCAACCACCGCCGTTCCGGGGCTGCGATAGATGCCACGTTTAGGCCACAACACACCGACGTTAGTTGCCACAGGCACGCAGTCCTGACCCATTTCCTTGTACAACGCCCCTGTGCCAACCTTGTAGGGGGCCTTGACCCCTGGTGCGATACGGGTGCCTTGGGAGTAGATGATCAACTGCCCCGGCAGAGCAGCGCCGCTCGATACATCTGCCAGCATCTTTTTGATCGCCTGTCCGCGTTTGCCACGATCCACGGGGATGCACCCGATCCGCAGCCCGTATTGGCCAAGGACTGGCGCATACATCAGGATACGCTTCATAATGAACTTGCCACGCGGCAGAGCGCCATAAATCATCAAAACATCCATGAACGACTGATGCTTGGCCGCGACAAGAACCTCATCTGTAGGAACCTCTCCGCGCACTTCGGTTTTCATGCCGATCATCCAGCCCGCCGTCCAACACACCCAGCTACAATAGGCGTGACAGGCAGCGATCGCGCCATTACGCGAGAAAATTGTCCATGGCAGATACACAATCGCAATGACCAACATCATCAGATACATCTGCGCGTTAAAAATAAGGCAACGAACCCATTGAATAGCGTATTTCATGACTGTTCCCTCAGGGTGCGCAATGCAGCGGCACGGGTGGCAAAGAAGGCAACAATAGCGGCAAGTGGCGGAATGACCAACGGCCAAAGCCAGTGTGCACCTTGGAAACCAAGACCCGTCAAAAACCCGCCCGCCACGTCTGTGCGCGGCAACAGCATCACCGCAAGAATACCGGCGATCATGCCAACGGTGGCACCCGTTAGGGCGCGCAACGTAAAGCGGCGCACAAACGCCCGCGCGATATAGATGTCACGCGCACCGACAAGCCGCATGACGCGGATCACTTGGGCACTGGCCGCAAGGGCAGCATTGGCCGCAAGCGTGATCATCGCGCCTGTGCTGGCCGCAATCAACAGGATCGCCACAAGTCCAAGGGTGCGCAACCGCCCCGCAGCCGCCACCAGCGGTTCCCGCCAACGGGTATGATCATCCAGCACCGCACCGGGCACTTCGGCTTGCAAGCGCGCGCGCAATCCGGTGGCGTCATATCCGTCGCTGTCCTCGATGATCTCGATCAGTTGCGGGATCGGCAGCGTTTCCACAGGCAGGTCCGGCCCAAACCAGGGCGCAAGCAATGCGCGTTGCTCATCAGCCGTCAACGGGCGGGCCTGCGCCACACCCGGGGTTGTTTCCAGTACAATAAGGGCCGCACGGGTCTGCGCCGCCAACTGATCGACAGGTGCGGATATACGCAAGGTAGACGTCTGCGCCAGCTCGGCCGACCATCGGTTCGCCAGACGGCCCGTCGCCAATGACAACGCCAGCGCAAAGACCGCCAGAAACGCCATCGCAGCCGACGTGAATAGTGTCAGTCGCGCCGTGTAGCCCGTTGGCGGCACTGTGCGATCGGCCTGTGGATCACCTGCCAAGAGCGCCATGATACGCGACAAAAAAGGCATCACAAGTCCGCCCCTGCCAGTTGCAATCGACGATCCTTAAGGCGCAACACGCGGGTCGCGACCTGCGCTTTGGCCGTGCGGATCAATGACAGGTCGTGCGTCGCGACCAGCACTGTCTTGCCCATCTTGTTCAACTCGATCAGCAGGGTAAGCAGACGCTGCGACATCTCCCAATCAATGTTGCCCGTCGGCTCGTCAGCGAGGATCACATCCGGTGACATGATCACCGCACGGGCCACGGCCGCGCGCTGCCGTTCACCACCCGAAAGCTGCGGTGGCAATTGGTCTGCCTGCGCTGTCAACCCAACCCAGCCCAACAAATCCTTGAGATTTCCGCCAACTTCGGCGCCACGGCCCGCAACCGTCAGCGGCAGCATGACGTTTTCACCAACTGACAGGTGATCAAGAAACTGACAGTCCTGATGCACAACCCCGATCCGCCGCCGCGTCATCGCAATCGCATCGCGATCCATGCTTCGCGTATCCTGATCAAACACCCGAACATGACCCGCCGTTGCGGTTAGTTCGCCGTAACACAGCTTGAGGAGGGTTGTCTTTCCAGCACCCGAAGGGCCGGTCAAAAAGTGAAAAGAGCCCGGTGCGAGGGTCAAATCGACCCCGGAAAAAAGCTCTCCGCCGCCGTATGTATAGGCCACATTTTCGAGCGCGATCACAGGGTGCCCCTTTGCTTGCTGCACTCCTTCTGCCCAAAATGGAGCCGAGTTTCAATCTCACCACGCGCATATTAGTCGCAATTCCTTTGCGCTTCTGTCTTTGCCTGATAAATAATGGTAAACTGCGCAGGAAAACTGCACGTTAACGGGCGTAAGGAAAACAATATGCGGCTGATTTGCCCGAATTGCGGGGCACAATACGAAGTTGCCGACGACGTAATTCCGAATGCTGGACGTGATGTGCAGTGTTCAAACTGCGGACATACGTGGTTTGAGTACCCCGGCGCATCCGAAGCCGCCGAGGAAGGCATCGACCTGCCACCACAGCGCGACGCTGAAGCAAAGCATGACCCTGTCGTTGATCCGGAACCCGAAGAAGAACCCCAATCGGCGGATGCCGCCCCAGTTCACGAAGAGCCTGCGCCCCAAGAGACCCACACAGAGACGCAAGCCCCACGCCCCGAGCGCCGCGCGATCGACCCAGCCGTCGCTGGCATTCTGCGCGAAGAGGCAGACCGCGAAGAAGCAGCCCGTGCCGCCGAGGCTCGTCCCGATCTCGAAACGCAACCTGACCTTGGCATTGATGATGCGCCCAGCGCCCAAGACCAGCGTGACGATGAATCGCGCCACCGTATGGCCCGCCTGCGCGGCAGATCAGGGGCCATAGCTGCATCATCAGCTGCTTCATCAGCTGCCGCATCACGCCGCGAATTGCTGCCCGATATCGAAGAAATAAACTCGTCGCTACGGTCGTCAACTGAACGCGAAGGCAGCGGGCATCAGGCCGAGGCGGTCGCAGTTTCTGGACGGCAACGCAAACGCGGCTTCCGGTTCGGGTTTTGGCTGATCGTTTTGATCGCTGCCGCTTTGACCGCCGTCTACGTCTTTGAACCGCGAATCAGCGCCGCAGTTCCGCAAATCAAAGAGCCGCTGGCAAGCTTTGTCGTGATGGTAGACAACGCTCGCTTATGGCTGGACCTCAAGATGCAAGACATCCTGACATGGATCGAAAGCGCGCCCGAAGGCTAAAGCCTAGAACCGATCAAGCAGCCGCTTGAGGTAATCCAGCTCAACCTCGGGTCGGCCCTGATCGGCGGACCGGCGGCGCAACTCCTCTAGCAGTTCTTCAGCGCGGCGGTAGACATCTTCGCCTTGCAGCATGTTTTCGTCAGACCCGTATTGGCCCGTGTTGCCAATCTGGCGGCCCAGCGGGTCGCGTTGCTCCGTTTGGGTTTGTTCGGTCACATCACCCTGCTGTCCACCTTGGCCTTCGTCTGGACGGTCCGCGTCGTTTTCCGCGAGTGCACGACCGAGATTGCGCATTCCTTCGCGCAAGGCATCCATTGCTTCGGCTTGCCGATCAATCGCTTCGGCGAGATCACCGTCCCGCAAAGCATCTTCGGCGTCATCCATGGCATCTTCGGCCTGCTCAAGCGCGCGGCGGGCCTCTTCTCCTGACTCTCCGGGCAAGCTGGGAAGGCGGTCTCGCAATTGCTGCAAGCCTTGGCGCAGAGCCTCTTGACGGTCAGCAAGGCTTTGCTCCGTGCCAGCTTGGCCTTCGCCACCCGCGCCGTCACCGGCCTGCCGACCAGCTTCATTGCGGTCACCTTGGCCCATGCCTTCGCCGTCTTGCCCGTCTTGGACGGGCTCGCTTCCATCACCAGGTTGCTGCGGGGTGTCTTCGCCTTGGCCCTCTTGACCTTGGGACTGTTCACCCTGCTGCCCACGACCGGGTTGGGGTTGGTCATCGGGCTGTTCACTACGGCCCGGATTGAATTGCTCTTGCAGATCGCGAAATGCTTCGTCGTTTAGCTGCTGCTGGTCACGCAACGTATCGGCCAGCTCTTCCATTGACTGCTCGCCGGGCGTCTGGGGGCCGTCGCCACCCTCGCCCTGCGTCACCGTCAGGTTTTCCATCAGCTCGTTCAGCTGCTCCATCAGATCGGCGGCCTCGGCCATACGGCCTTCTTCCATCAGCTCTTGGATCCGGTCCATGAGCGCTTGCAGTTCGTCACGCGACACATCAAGCCCGTCACCCTCGGCCCGGTCGGGCTGATCTGTACCGTCTTCGGCAGGCTCTGCGTTCTGGGCAAGCATTGACATGTAGTCATCCATCGCTTCGCGCAGCTCGTTCATTAGTTCAGCTATTTCCTCGTCGCTTGCCCCATTGCGCATCGCCTCGGCTAGCCGTTCCTGGGCGCGGGCAAGCCGTTCACGGGCGTCGGCCAGATTGCCATCCTCAAGCTGGATGGCCAAATCCCAAAGGGCTTGGGCCATTTCAATCTTCTGCGCGTCGGTCATGCCGGTTTCTTCATAGCTCGCCAGATCGCGAATAATCTGGCGGGTCCGCAGATAAGTGGTTTCATTACGAAACAGATCACCGGGGCGATGGGACAGGGCGCGCAAGACCTGAAGCACACGTCGGTCATTATCCTTGGACCACAACAAATCCCGCCGCTGTTCAATCACCGCCTTGGCGATGGGTTGAAAGAACCGACGCCCGGGCAAGGTCATCTGTTCTGCTGGTGCCATGCCAACCTGCTCGCGTGCATCCGTCACTTGCAATTGCAGCGTCACCGGCAAGTTCGCAAGTGGATGCTCGCTCAGGTTATCAATCAGGGTTTCTTGGAAACTGGCACGATCACCCGTGTAGGGCATCGGCAAATCAAGGATCAGCGGATCAATGGGATCGGGGGCAATCGCCAAACCATAACGGCGATCAACAGCGTCAAGGTCAAGCGTGATAGTGACCATGCCAGACACGACCGCATAGTCATCCTCGGCCACGAAAGCTTGGGCCATTTGGCCATTGGCATCAGCCTCGATGGGAGCAGTGATGCTGACACTGGGGGCGGCGTCAGCAATGACAGACACATCCCAAACCGCCCCGCCCGATCCGTCGATTTCAAGCCGCCCATCCTGCTCAACCACAAAGGCCTGCTGCGCCGCACTTGCGCTTTCTACTTCACCCACGCGGCCCGACACGGTTTCATGCACGGTCAAGGCGCCCACGTCGCTATAAAGGCGTAGGGTAACGGTGCTGCCTTCGGGAACGCGCAATACCCCCACTGGGATATCGGCCAGATAAAGCGTTGGTTTGCCGGTATACGCGGGCGGTGCAACCCAGCCCTCCCAGACCGGACCCGAGGCCAGCGCAACCTCGCCATTCGGCGAAAGGTCCGCGACCGACCCTACCCGCAAAAGCGAGCCAAACATGAACGCGACCACAAACGCCAAAAGCGCAACATAACGCAAGCCATACCGATCGCGCGACGCCACACGCAAATCAGGTGCAACCGCTTTGGCGTCGCGACTGCGCGCCGCCATGCGTTCAAGGTGGGTCTGCCAGATCGCCTCGCTTGCGGGATCGCCAGCGCCAATTGCCTGTTGATCGGCAAGCGCCGCAATCGGACGCCCCGGAAGGCGGGCGTCGACCCGGGCCATCGCCTCGGCCCGTTTGGGCATTGTGAAATAACGCCCACCGCAGATCGATGCGGCAATCAGCGCCAGCACCATCACCACGCCAAAGCCCCAAACAACCTCGACTGGCAGGCGGTCTTGCCAACCCATCATCAGCGGCGCGAGCGTCGCGAATAAAACGGTCCAGAACGGCCAGAACGCCTGAGTGACACGCTCGGCCAGCATCCCTACCTGCGTGGCAAAGACCGGCACGCGCAGGTGCGCAAGGGGATCAAGGCGTGGGGTCAGTTGATCGCTCCATTTATTGTGGCCGGATCAGGATGACCCAAGCCATTCGGGAATGGTATCCCGATTAATCATTTCCTCAAAGGTAGGGCGGGCGCGGATAACTGCAAATTGATCCCCATTTACCAAAACCTCGGGGATTAGCGGGCGTGAGTTATATTCGCTCGACATCACCGCGCCATATGCACCAGCCGACCGGAATGCGACCAGATCACCTGCACCCACAACCGGCATATCTCGCGCTCTGGCAAAGGTATCTCCACTTTCGCAAATTGGACCAACAATATCATAACGCGCGGGATTTTGCCCCGGTACGGGTTCGATTACCGGCACGATATCGTGCCATGCGTCATACATCGCGGGGCGGATCAGATCGTTCATTGCGCCGTCAAGGATCAGGAAATCGCGATCTTCGCCAGATTTCACATAGATCACTTTGCTAACCATGATGCCGGAATTTCCGGAAATCAGGCGCCCGGGTTCGATCTCGATCTCGCAACCCAGATGTCCCACCGTTCGTTCGATTAACTGACCATATTCGATAGGCAGCGGCGGGGCAGAATTGGACCGTTCATAAGGAATACCAAGGCCGCCGCCCAGATCAAGGCGGGTAATCTCGTGCCCGTCTATGCGCAGCTGTCCGGTCAGGTCGGCGACCTTGCGGTAGGCGGCTTCAAACGGCTCCAGCTGGGTCAGTTGCGATCCGATATGCACATCTATACCGATGACTTTCAGGCCCTTTAGCGTCGCAGCCATTGCATAAACTTCGCGGGCCCGGCTGATCGGAATTCCGAACTTGTCTTCTTTTTTGCCGGTCGAAATCTTGGCGTGGGTCTTGGCATCTACGTCAGGGTTCACGCGTACGGTAATCGGCGCAACTTTACCCATTTCCAGCGCGACCTCGTTCAGCACCAGCATTTCCGGTTCGCTCTCGACGTTGAACTGGCGAATCCCGCCTGTCAGCGCCATGCGCATTTCATCGTGGGTTTTACCAACGCCAGAAAATACGATCCGATCTCCCGGAACGCCCGCCGCACGGGCACGGGCATATTCGCCACCCGACACCACGTCCATGCCAGCGCCTTCCTGCGCCAAAAGCGTTAGAACGGCCTGATTCGACAAACTTTTCATCGCAAAGCAAACTAGGTGATCGGCAAAACCCAAAGCCTCGTCGAACAGACGAAAGTGGCGTTGCAACGTCGCAGTGGAATACACATAAAACGGCGTACCAACAGCGGCGGCAATCTCGGCCACGGGCACATCTTCGGCATACAAAACACCGTCGCGATACAAGAAATGATCCAAATCCAAGCCTTCCATTCAGTCGGAACGCTCATATCAGATCGGCAGCAAAGCCCAACCCTTTTTGGCGAACCTAGATAACAGGCTTTGCGCGCAGGAAAAGATAAAGCGGCAAACCGCAGCTGACACCGATGCAGAACGTGGCAGGAATGGCGATCAAGGCCAGCCAGTTACGGCGCACTGCAACCTCGGCAATGATCCACACTGTCAGGGTAATCGCCGCAATCGTCAGATCCCAGACAAGGCCCGAACCCGCCGCATTGACGTGCCAGGCATCGACCATCGCCATGATATCCCAGCTATTGGTCCGAAACCAAGAAACGAAATAGTACATCGGATGGATCGCGCCCCAGATTGCAAGCGCGAGGTAAATTATCCGCAATGGGGGCATTAAAAATTCACTCCAACGGTAAAATTGCCGCCTGTCGCGGCGACACCCGCCTTTGCAGAAGGGCGAAGCGGCGGGCCATCAGCACCGCAAGCCGACAAAACTGCTAGCACAAGGATCAAACCGGAAAACTTTGTCATGACAAAACCTCTTTCCAACGGGCGACCTGCGCGCGGACCTGCGCGGGGGCCGTGCCGCCATATGACACGCGCGACGCTACCGAGTTTTCAACGCCAAGCACGTCATACACGTCTTGGCGAATTCCTTCATGCACAGATTGCATGACCTCAAGCGACAGGTCCGGCAGGTCAAAATTCGCGGCCTCGGCCTTGGCCACAAGGGTGCCGGTCACATGATGTGCTTCGCGGAACGGTAAACCCAATTCGCGCACCAGCCAGTCAGCCAGGTCAGTCGCAGTGGAAAATCCGGTGGCAGCAGCGGCGCGCAAGCTATCGCGATTGGCGGTCATATCACCAACCATCCCCGTCATCGCGGCCAGCGCCAGCATCAGATGATCAGCGGCATCAAAGACCTGTTCTTTGTCTTCCTGCATGTCCTTGGAGTAGGTCAGCGGAAGACCTTTCATCACCGTCATCAACGCCACATTCGCTCCGAAAATCCGGCCAATCTTGGCGCGGATAAGCTCAGCCGCGTCGGGGTTGCGCTTTTGCGGCATGATGCTGCTACCCGTGGACCACTTGTCCGACATTTTCACAAACCGGAACTGCGCCGACGACCAAATCACCAATTCCTCGGCGATGCGCGAAAGGTGCATCGCGCAGATGCTACTAGTGGCGAGGAATTCCAGCGCAAAATCACGATCAGCAACCGCATCCAGCGAGTTATGCATCGGCCCGTCAAAGCCCAAGGCCGCAGCCGTTGCATCGCGATCAATCGGGAAAGACGTGCCCGCCAGCGCCGCGGAGCCCAGCGGCGACAGATTCATCCGCGCCCGTGCATCCGCAAACCGCGCACGATCACGGGCGAACATTTCAACATAGGCCATCATATGATGGCCCCAAGTCACAGGCTGGGCCACCTGCAAATGCGTAAAGCCCGGCATGACCCAATCAGCGCCAGCCTCGGCCTGACCGAGCAGCGCAGCCATCAGAGCCGCAAGCGCGCCATCGGCCGCATCACACTGGTCACGCACCCAAAGGCGGAAATCGACGGCAACCTGATCATTGCGTGACCGCGCCGTGTGCAAACGCCCAGCCGGTTCCCCGATAATCTCGGTCAAACGCGCTTCGACGTTCATGTGGATGTCTTCCAGATCGGTGCGGAACGGGAAAGTTCCTGCTTCAATCTCTGACAAGACCGTGAGGAGGCCTTCCCCAATCGCCTCGGCGTCCTTAGGATTAATGATGCCTTGTGCGGCCAACATCGCCGCATGGGCCCGCGAGCCTGCAATGTCTTGCGCCGCCATGCGTTTGTCGAACCCGATTGAGGCGTTGATAGCCTCCATGATCGCGTCCGGCCCAGCGCTAAAGCGTCCGCCCCACATTGCATTCGAGGATTTGGTCATATCGGAGGTCCCATGTTTGAACTGACGGCACGGAAAATGAAGTCAGCGCTGCTTTATACGGCCCTTGCCGTGCTTGCAAATGCTGCGATGGCTGAAACCCCCGATATCGCGGCCCTGTCCGAGTTGCGGACGGGCGATATGCGCAAGCTGAATTTCCACAGCGAACCAATGCGCGGCTCCAATGTCATGTTCACCCACGAAAACGGCGAACAAATCGCGCTGGACCACTATGAGGGGCAGTATGTCGTTCTGAATTTCTGGGCCACATGGTGCGCGCCGTGCCGCAAGGAAATGCCGCAACTGTCCGCCTTGCAAGATGCTTTGGGCGGCGACACGATCGCAGTCGTCACAATCGCAACCGGCCCTAACCCGCGCCCTGCAATGGAACGTTTCTTTGACGAGATCGGCGTCACCAATTTGCCGCTGCACGCTGATCCACGCTCGAGCCTTGCGCGGGATATGGGTGTGCTTGGCTTGCCTGTGACGCTGATCCTTGACCCAACTGGTCAGGAAATCGGACGCCTGCAAGGCGATGCGGATTGGTCAAGCGAAAGCGCACTGGCAATCGTTGGGGCACTGGCAGCAGCCCGCGACTAGGGTGTGCCATAGCCCCCACCACCGGGCGTTTTCATCACGAATACGTCACCCGCGACAACCTGCGTTTCGTCGTTGCCTTGCAGCCGATCGACACGCCCGTTGACCCTTACGACTCTGTTTTCACCCAAGGCACCCGTTCCACCACCAGCGGCCCCATGAGGCGGAACAACGCGGTGCGAGGTCAGCACAGTCACCGTCATCGGCTCAAGGAACCGCAAGCGGCGCACAATTCCATCCCCGCCCTTGAATGCCCCCGCGCCACCCGACCCCTGACGGATCGAAAACTCGTCGACCCGCACCGGAAAGCGCGTTTCCAGAACCTCGGGATCGGTCATGCGGGTGTTGGTCATGTGGCTGTGCACGGCACTTGTGCCGTCGAACCCGTCACCCGCACCGGTGCCGCCACAAATAGTTTCGTAGTTCTGATAGGTGTCGTTGCCGTAGACGAAATTATTCATCGTCCCCTGACTGCCCGCTATCACGCCCAGCGCGCCAAACAGCGTGTCGGCGATGGCTTGACTAACCTCGGTATTGCCGGAAATCACAGCAGCGGGGGCGGCGGGATTGATCATGCTGCCTTCGGGGACGATCAAGTTCAGCGGCTTTAGGCAGCCTTCGTTCATCGGGATATCGTTGCCGACCAGCGTCCGGAACACATAAAGAACGACTGCGCGGCAGATCGCCAATGGCGCGTTGTAGTTCAGCGCGTTCTGCGGCGAGGTTCCAGTGAAATCCAGCGTCGCGCAACGGTTGGCATGATCAACAGCAATCGCCACTTTGATCTGGTCGCCGCTATCCAGCGGATAAGTGAATTCACAATCGCGCAGCACGTCCAGCACACGGCGCACGCATTCCTCGGCGTTGTCCTGCACGTGGGTCATATAGGCGTGGACTGTATCCAGCCCGAATTGGCGGGTGATCTTGACCAGTTCGGCCACGCCAGTCGCATTGGCGGCGATTTGTGCAGATAGGTCGGCCATGTTCTGATCGACATTACGGCACGGATATTTCCCTGACGCCAGCAGCGCGCGCGTTTCGCCGTCCCGCAATTGCCCTTGTGAAACCAACAAGAAGTTGTCGATCAGCACGCCTTCTTCGTCGATATGGCGACTGTCGGGCGGGGCCGATCCCGGTGTTTTGCCACCAATGTCAGCGTGATGCCCGCGGCTGGCAACAGTGTAGACGATACGATCCCCTTCGAACACGGGCGTAATCACCGTCACATCAGGCAAATGCGTCCCACCATTAAACGGGTTGTTCATCATGAACACATCACCATGGCGTATTTTTCCCGCGTTCTGGCGCAAGATGGTGCGCACGGATTCCGACATCGACCCAAGGTGAACCGGCACATGCGGCGCGTTGGCGACCAGATCACCGGCTTCATCAAAAATCGCACAGGAAAAGTCGTAGCGTTCCTTGATATTCACGGAATAGGCGGTGTTGGCCAGCGTCGCGCCCATCTGTTCGGCGATGGACATGAACAAGTTGTTGAAGACCTCAAGCATGACCGGA
Source organism: uncultured Octadecabacter sp. (assembly GCA_937891785.1). Lineage (GTDB taxonomy): Bacteria > Pseudomonadota > Alphaproteobacteria > Rhodobacterales > Rhodobacteraceae > SW4. The sequence continues at coordinate 52,208 of CALAGN010000149.1, read as the reverse complement.
TCAACGCGCGTGCCAATCGCCGTTTCGCGCTGCACGGGGATTGTGCGGCGTATGATCAGGTTGCCACCGCGCAGACATTCCGCCTGCCAGCCTTGTTCAAGGATATTAGTGCCCGTGGGTTCCGTGATGATCGCGGGGCCTTGAACGGTGTCACCTCTTCGCATGGTATCACGGTCGACCACTGGCACGTCATGCAACGCACCTTGCGACCACATGGGTCGCGTCTGTTCTTTCCCCGCGGCACCATCAGGTTCGGGCAGATTCACAGCTTCGCCAGTAGCGCCAATCGCCTCGGCCGTCAGGATGTCGATAAGTAACCGCGCGCCTTGGGGGATAAAACCGAACCGTTGCTGGTGTGCCGCCTCAAACGCGGCGGCCATATCAACGGGCGCACCAAATGGCACCGCGAGGGTCTGTTGCGCGCCATCAGGGCGAATATGCGCCATTGTCACGATGCTGATCTCATCGGCCGCAATGCCTTGCCCAGCGACTTCGGCGCAGGCATCCGTTGCCAATGTGGCAAGGCTCGCCTTGGCCTCTGCCAGCGCATCAAACCCTTTGCCAAATTGCATTTCGCGCATGGCGCGCACGTCGGCCAATCCCATACCAAAGGCGGACAAAACACCTGCAAAAGGATGGATAAAGACGCTTTCCATCCCAAGCGCATCGGCCACGAGACAAGCATGCTGCCCGCCTGCCCCACCAAAGCAGTTCATCGTGTATTTGGTCACGTCATAGCCGCGCTGCACACTGATTTTCTTGATCGCATTGGCCATGTTTTCAACGGCAATCCGCAGGAAACCTTCGGCAATGTCTTCAACGGACATGCCGCCACCGATTTCACGCGCCATATCGTCAAATTTCGCACGCACGGCATCCACATCCAGCGGCTGGTCGGCGTTAGGGCCAAAAACCGTTGGAAACAAATCAGGGTGCAATTTGCCCAGCAGCACGTTGCAATCGGTCACCGTCAGCGGGCCGCCACGGCGATAGGCAGCGGGGCCGGGATTGGCGCCAGCACTTTCGGGACCGACCTGCATACGCCCGTCACGGAATGACAGGATCGACCCGCCCCCCGCCGCGACCGTGTGGATCGACATCATCGGTGCGCGCATCCGCACGCCTGCAACCTCGGTTTCAAAGCTGCGTTCATATTCGCCCGCGTAGTGGCAGACGTCCGTTGACGTGCCGCCCATGTCAAAGCCGATGAGTTTCTCATATCCTAAATCAACAGCCGTCCGGACCATCCCGACAACGCCGCCCGCAGGGCCCGAAAGGATCGCATCACGCCCTTCAAACAGCGCCGCATCCGTCAGCCCGCCGTTAGAGCGCATGAACATCAACCGTTCACACCCGCCTCTAGACGCACCTAGGGCATCCGCCACCTGCCCGACATAGCGCCGCAGGATTGGCGAAAGATAGGCATCGACCACGGCCGTATCACCGCGCGCGATAATCTTGATCAGCGGGCTGGCCTGATGGCTAAGGGACACTTGGGTAAAGCCGACCGCGCGAGCAATATCGCCCAACGTCTTTTCGTGATCCGAAAAACGGTAACTATGCATCAAGGCAATCGCGACGGAACGGTATCCCTGAGCATGGGCCGTTAACAGCGCAGCGCGGGCGGCATCAATGTCCAGTGGCGCGACGACAACACCGTCCGCATCAAGGCGTTCATCCACCTCAACCACATCATCATAAAGCAATTCCGGCAGCTTAATGTGCAGATCAAAAAGTCGCGGGCGATTCTGATAACCAATCCGCAAGAGGTCACGCATGCCTTTGGTGATCAGCAGCAACGTGCGTTCGCCTTTGCGTTCCAGCAGGGCGTTGGTGGCCACTGTTGTACCCATCTTGACTGCACTAATTTGGCCCGCTGGAATGGGATCGCGCGCGCTTAAACCCAGCAAGGCGCGAATGCCATGGACGGCGGCATCGGGATAAACTTCGGGGTTTTCGGACAGCAGTTTATGCGTGTGCAACTGACCATCGGGTGCCTTGGCAACGACATCGGTAAAGGTGCCGCCGCGATCAACCCAGAACTGCCACATCATGTTCATCCCCATTCATTCAGATGGCATTGGATGGGGTTTCGAACCGGACCGCAAGACGCAGCATTCAGGCGCTTTGAGACTCAATATAGGTGCGCAGTTCTTCTGCCTCTTGGCGGGCAACACGCAACCCGTCCATCGCCGCACGCAGTTCGGCCTCGGTTTGGGTCAGTTGATTGGTGATCTCGGCTTCGCGCTGTTGCAGATAAGTGATCGCCTGATCACGGGTTTCTTCAGCTTCGTGCAACGACTGTGCCATCTTGTCCAACTCGCCGATCTCGGCTTTGGTCATGCGGGTAAAGCGATTCACCAGCCAGCTTGCAAACCAACCCAGACAGAATGCCACGAACAAAATGATCGCTGTGGCAATGATAAACTCAGTTCTGTTCATCGGTCGTTCCTGTCTCTTCTTCGACCGCTTCGATTTCGGCCTCAGCTTCTTCTAGCGCAGTCAGCACTTCTTCGATTGGTTCGGGCGTTATCAGGCGAAATTCGATCCGCCGGTTCGCTTCGCGGCCATCTGCGGTGTCATTATCCGCAATTGGGTCAACTTCGCCATAGCCGATTGCCGAAAAGCTGCCGGTGGGAACACGGCGCATCAGCAGCGCGACAAGGACTGCCTCGGCTCGCCGTTGGCTAAGCTGCTGGTTCATTTCTTCGCGACCTTGGCTATCGGTGTAGCCGGCAATTTCGATGCGCAACTCGGCACAAAGTTTCAGAACTTCGGCAATGTCATCCACAAGTGACTGCGCAGCTGAATCAATCGTCGCCGATCCCGGCTCAAAGGTGATCTTGCGTTCAGCAGACAGCCCAATAATTTGTGCGATGCATTCTTCGGGGGTCGGCAGGCCCGCAACCAGATCAAGTTGCTCAACATAGGTCACATCTATTTCAAACTGTTCCGTTTGGCCCAGTTTATCAATCAAGAGGCGCGAAATCCTCGCGCTTGCCTCTTCGTTACCGGTATTGCCGCGCACGGCAAGGCTGTTGGGCTCGACCACAACAAACCCATTCGACAACATCGAAAGCGCTTCGATCCCGGTAAGGACGCGGACAGCCCAATCTGCAGGCAGACCTTCAACGATACGTGTACCCATGTTAATCTGGGAGCCACCAAAACGGGCGCGCGCGTAATTCTCGGCGGTTGTATTTAAGAGTTCATCTGACAAGCGCCCACGCAGTTGCACATCGCCTTCCGGGCTACGCGTCGCAGTAAACTGCGGCGGCCCCTCGCTAGAGGCATCAGGAACCACCGGTAGGATGGCTTCAAGGGCGAAGACATCGGGAAGGTCATTCTCAAGCTCGCCAACCACGCGGTCAAATAGGCTCTGTGCCGTCCCCTGCGGCGCGACAAGCGTTATATCGGCATCCGACAGCGTCACCGTTCCGCCACCCAATTCACCGACTGCCGCAATGGAACGCGCGACGGCAACAGGCCAGGTGCGTGACGGCGCACCCAACGCGTGTGTGCAATCAGCAGATCCAGTTAAACCGACAGCGCGCGCTGCAGCCATAATGGTTTGCTCTCCAACACCGGCGCTGACAGCGCAGGCATCAAAATGGGCACCGTCTTCTTCAAGAATAAAGCGGACAGTGAATGGTGAAATCACCGGGCGTGGCGCGCTGATATTGAGCGACATACGCACATCGCTTGGAACGATGCGGCGCAATTCGGTCTCGAGGCTGATCTTTTGTTCAGAACTTTCCGAGATTGCGGTGATTTCCACCGCGCCTGGATCAACCGAAATCTTCGAGCGCGGCAGCCGCGCAAGGGCGCGCAAGGCAAAATCCATCGCTGAATCCCAGCTTGGCGGCAGAGCATAGTCTGCCGTTTCCAACAAATCCGCAACCGGCAAGCCTTCACCAGAGATGTCACTGATCTGCGCGGCAATCGCATCGCGGTCCGAGCTTGCCGGAATTAGCCCGATCAGCGACACACCACTATCGTTACGTAAAATCTCGACCGAAAAATCCGGTGGCGCGATGGCCGCCAAATCTGTCACGGTCATGTTATCAATCACGCGACTTGCATCGACCATCCTTCCAGAGATCGAAATCGCGCGGAACCGAATAACCTCTGATGCGGCCTCACCTTCAAGAATGACCTGAAGCCCATCACCAAGCACATTGGCCCAGTCATGATTCTGCTCGTTCAACGCGCTTTGAACTGCCTCGACCGAGCGGTCCTCGACGACAGCAACAGTCGCGCGTGCAGCAAAGACTGAAACGATCGCGGCAATGACGAAGGCGGCGATGGGTATGAAAATAGCGGAAAGGCGCATGGCGTCCTAGCAAACTGAGTAACTGCAAACCTCCTAAGCCCCTAAAGGCGAAGGTTCAATCAAAGGAACAACGCGACGGCGGAAAACAGCACAAGTATGATGCCAGCATCGCGATTGGACCGGAACAGGCGTAGCAGGCTGATTGAATCGTTTGCGTCAAATTGGCGTAGTTGCCACGCCATGTGCCAGCCAAACGCCCAAGGTCCGCCCAGCGCCACCACTAGCGCAAGCATGGACCGATCAATGGCCGCACCGATGACCGCCAACCCAACAAGCGCCACCGCTGCCATTAGAAACCCGCGCAACCAATGCTGGCTATTGTCGCCAAACAGGCGCGCCGTCGACTTCACACCGATCAACGCGTCGTCATCAACGTCTTGATGGGCATAGATCGTGTCATAAAACAGCGTCCACGCGATCCCGCCGAAATAGAGCATCACCGCAGGCCAGCCTAATGACCCCGTATGCGCTGTCCACGCCAACAGCGCGCCCCAGTTGAACGCAATGCCAAGAAAAACCTGCGGCCACCAAGTAAACCGCTTGGCAAACGGGTAAATTGCAACGGGCAACAACGCGAGCACGCCCAAGCCAATTGCCGCCCAGTTGAACGTCAGCAGGATCAAGAGCGACACCAGCGTCTGCGCCAGCATCCACGCCAACGCTGCGCGCACACCAACTTGTCCCGAAGGAATCGGCCTTGAGGCCGTGCGCGCCACTGAACCGTCAATATCGCGGTCGGTGATATCGTTCCATGTGCAGCCAGCGCCGCGCATCAAGAACGCGCCAATGGCACAGCCCACAGCAATCCACAGATCAAAAAACCCGAACCGTCCTGTGCTCAGTGCAGCCAATGCAAGCCCCCACCAGCACGGCAACAGCAACAACCACGTCCCGATCGGGCGATCTGCGCGGCTTAGTCGCAAAAACGGGCGTGTGGCCGCGGGGGCGAGCCGATCCACCCAGTTTCCACGCACAGCATCGGCAACCTGTCCGCTCTGCTCTGGTATCGGCGCGTGTCCGGTCATATGTTCCGCCTATGGCTTCAATTGTGCGACTCTTTGTAGACGCCCCGCTTGGCACGGGGCAAGGCATCACGCTGACGGATCAGGCGCATTACCTCGCCAACGTCATGCGGCTTGGTGCGGGCGATGTCATCCATGTTTTCAACGGGCGTGACGGGGAATGGACAGCGCGGATCGCTGCGGCCGGCCGCAAGCGGGTCGAACTGACAGTCGAAGCGCAGAATAAACCGCTTCAAATGCCCCCCGACCTATGGCTTATCTTTGCGCCAATCAAGAAAGCGCGCACCGACTTTATCGTTGAAAAGGCGGCCGAAATGGGCGCAATGCGGATTTGCCCGGTGCAGACCGATTTCACCAATTCCGAACGAATCAGGCAGGATCGGCTGCAGGCGCACGCGATTGAAGCGGCCGAACAATGTGGCGGCACCTATGTGCCCGAAGTCACTAATCTGCAAAAACTGGGCAAGGTGCTGGACGATTGGCCGGCGGACCGCCAGTTGATGTTTTGCGACGAAGCATTGGTTGGCGCCGGCGAGTTCCTTACCGCGACCACCAAAGGCCCGTGGGCGATTCTGATCGGCCCAGAGGGCGGGTTTTCCGACAAAGAACGCAAACGCCTGCATGCCTTGCCCTACGCGCATGCTGTCAGCCTTGGCCCACGCATTCTGCGCGCTGATACCGCCGCTGTGGCCGCGCTGACCGTCTGGCAACAACATTTGGGGGATTGGTGATGCGGGCCGCCGTACAGGCCGATCTGCCAGCAATCGCGGCATTTCTAACAGCCCATATCGCCACCGCAATGTTTCCCCTGTCCAACTTACGCCGGCATGGCTGGAACAGCGATGCGCCGCGTGGTGTTCGGGTCTGGCTTGCCAAAGACGCGGACACGATCACCGATGTGTTAAGCATCACCAACGAGGGCATGGTTATGCCCAATTGCCCGTCAGGCAACTGGGCCGACATCGCTGAAATCTGCGCAAACCGCCCGTTGATCGGTCTTGCCGGTGACGGCAGCCAATGCGCCGCCATAGTTTCCGCCCTGAGCCTCGGCAACGCCCCTGCAGGCCTGAACGGGCGCGAACCGCTGATGCAGCTTGAACTTGCCGATCTTGTTATTCCCGAGGGCGACGGTCAGCTTGCCGCGCTGTCCAAGAACAACCTTACCCAAATGGCGCAATGGCGCGCCGCCTTTGTGGTCGAGGCGATGGGTATCGACCCTGACAATGCCGCCGAAATTGGCGCCCGCGATGTAACCATGTTCATCGCCAACGACAGCCACCGCATTTTGTTGGTCAACGACACACCCGTTGCAATGACCGGCTTTAACGCGGCTCTGCCCCACACCGTGCAAATCGGTGGCGTCTATACGCCCCCTGAATTTCGCGGCAAAGGATACGCGCGTCGCGCCGTTGCCCTCCACCTGCAAGAAGCACACAGAAACGACGTCACCCGTGCAATCCTTGCCGCAGCCAATCCTGCTGCACAGCGCGCTTTCGGCGCCATTGGCTTTCAACGCGCGGGTCATTTTACCCTTCACCTATTCAAAACACCGCAGGTCGCCCATGGCTGAATTCATCCGTCCCGAAGCCCGCGCAGGTCTGCTGCGTTGGGCCGAAACTGCAATCTGGGTGGCGCTCACACTCTTTGGTGCGTGGCTTTTTCTGCGCGGCGGGCTGTTCTGGCAGGCCATCGGCGCAATTGTGGCGGCATCGGGAGTAGCCCTGACCGTGATCGCCGCGCGCAACGCACGGTTCCCCCAAGCAAACGATGGCCCCGGCGTGGTCGAAGTGGACGAACGCCAAATTACCTATTTCGGCCCCACAGGCGGCGGTGCCGTATCGATTGATCACTTGAACCGCGTAGAGATTGAAACAACCGACCAAGGCCCGGTTGGCAGCGACTTGATCTGGACCTTTTATATGGATGGCGCGGCCCCCCTCATGATACCCGGCAATGCAACCGGGGCCGACACATTGTTTGATGCGCTCGCGGCACTTCAGGGCGTCGACTATGAAAAGGCGATCAGCGCCGCGCATTCCACCCAGAACGCGCGCTATACCATCTGGCAAAAACCGCACCTTCAGTTGCACTAAGTTTGTGCAAACCCGATTGACATAGCCGCCCGTTAAGACCACCTCTAAACACCTAATTTGTCCAAGCGAGGCCCATCTCATGTCTATCCCACAAACCGGCGGCGGCCCGATCGAGCGGCACGAACAACTGGCCGAGTATCTGGCCGACGGTTGCAAGCCCAAAGACAAGTGGCGCATTGGCACCGAGCACGAAAAGTTCGGCTATTGCAAAGACACGCTAAAGCCGCTGCCCTACGATGGGGACCGGTCGGTCAAAGCTGTGCTGACGGCGCTGCGCGATACCTACAACTGGGCGCCGGTTCTTGAAGGCGACAATATCATCGGCCTTGAAAAAGACGGGGCAAACGTCAGCCTTGAACCGGGCGGGCAGCTGGAACTTTCGGGCGCACCGCTGGAAACCATCCATCAGACTTGCGATGAAGTGAACGAACACCTGCGTGAAGTCAAAGATGTGGCCGACAAGATCGGTGTGGGGTTCATCGGCCTTGGTGCCGCTCCGATCTGGACCCACGAGCAGATGGATATGATGCCCAAGGGCCGCTACAAACTGATGACCAACTACATGGGCCGCGTCGGCACACACGGCACTGAAATGATGTATCGGACCTGCACCGTGCAGGTGAACCTCGACTTTGGCAGCGAGGCAGACATGGTGCAAAAACTGCGCGTGGCCTTGGCTCTACAGCCGGTCGCCACTGCGCTGTTCGCCAATTCGCCATTCTTTGAGGGTAAACCAAACGGTCACAAGTCATGGCGCAGCCGTATCTGGCGCGATCTTGATCCCGCCCGCACAGGTATGCTGCCGTGGGTCTTCGAGGACGGCATGGGCTTTGAACGCTGGGCCGAATGGGTTCTCGATGTGCCGATGTATTTTGTCTATCGCGACGGCAAATATATCGACGCCTTGGGCCAATCGTTCCGCGATTTCCTAAAGGGCGAACTGCCCGCGCTGCCCGGCGAAATGCCGACGCTTTCGGATTGGGCGGACCACCTGACGACGGTATTCCCCGAAGCGCGCATCAAGCAATTCATTGAAATGCGCGGGGCCGACGGTGGCCCTTGGCGGCGCCTGTGCGCACTGCCCGCATTCTGGGTCGGGTTGACCTATGATCAAGAGGCACTCGATGCCGCATGGGATCTGGTGAAAGACTGGGACGCCGACACCCGCGAAGCGCTGCGCGTGGCCGCATCTGTGGACGGTTTGCAAGCCAAGGTCGGTAATATCTCGATGCATGACATCGCGCGCGAGGCCGTGGCGATTTCCGAAACCGGATTGCGCAATCGCGCCAAGCCGGGTGCGGGCGGCATGCTAGCGGATGAAACGCATTTCCTGAACGCGCTGAAAGAAACCGTTGAGACAGGCAAGACACCTGCCGACGAATTGCTTGACCGCTACAATGGCGATTGGAACGGTGATCTGACTCGGATTTACGGCGAGCATAGCTATTGATGAAAAAGGCGCGCCGGTTGGGCGCGCCTTTTTGGAAATTTGTGGTGCGAGACTATGCTAGCGGGTCTTCGCCAAAGCGGTTCGGACCAGCGGTACCCGGCGTCACGAACCAGTACAGCAGCAGAATGATCCCAACGAGCGGCACCAGACCGATAAAGAACCACCAGCCGGATTTATCCTTGTCGTGAAACCGGCGAATACCGGCAGTGATGGTCGGAATGATCAGCGCGAGTGACAGTAGCCCGCCGATTACCATAATTGGCCCCGATTCCATAGCCATACCCAGCTGGGTCGGCAGCGTGGCGACAAGAATCACAAACAGATAGAACCACCAGTATTCAGACCGCCGCGCGCGGCCCTGAATGGTGAGATATTTACTGAGGCAGGTGCGGATCGCGTCCCCAAAACCCATAATACGTTCCCTTCAAATAAAATTTGCATACTAAAGTGAGGCTAGCATTCGCCAATTGGATCAAGGATGCAAAACTATTTTTCGAAGGATCAGGATTTTGCGCCGATTTTTGTTTCGCTACCCGCACGCAATCGCTGGATATTGCCCCAGTGACGCAAATAGATCAGCAGCGCGAGCGTGACGCCCAGAAAGAAGATGTTGCCATATCCCAGCAGGCTTGCCCAGACTGGGCCCATCCCCGCCGCAAGCAAAGCTGCAAGCGATGAATAACGCAGGACCGCAGCTACAACTAACCACGTCGCACAAACCGCAAGGCCCACGGGCCAGGCCAGTGCCAGCACGATCCCGATATAGGTCGCAACACCTTTGCCGCCGCGAAAGCCCAGCCAGATCGGAAAGCAGTGCCCGATGAACGCCGCGAGTGCTGCAATTTGCGCTGCATCCTCGCCCGCCAAGGCGCGTGCCAGCAGCACCACAACCGCGCCCTTGCCCGCATCAAATAGCAGCGTCAGCACGGCTGCTTTCTTGTTCCCTGTGCGCAAGACGTTGGTCGCGCCAATATTGCCCGACCCGATCTCGCGCAGATTGCCAAGGCCCATAACCCGCGCAAGGATCACACCAAACGGAACCGACCCCAGCAGATAGCCAATCGTCGCCCAGAGTGTCAGCACAATGGCCGTATTTTCAATCGTCGACATCTAAGACTCCTCGGTCACGTTCTTGCCCGCCACCCAAGTGCCGATCACGCGACCCTGTAGGCGCGCGCCATCAAAGGGCGTGTTTTTGGACTTGGAATGCAGCTTAGCACGGTTCAGTAGGAATGGCGCATCAGGATCGAACAATACCAAGTCCGCAGGCGCACCAACGGCCAGACGCCCTGTCTCCAGCCCCAATCGGCGCGACGGGTTCAGCGACATGGCGCGGAACAGGGTTGGCAGGTCCAGATGCCCCGCGTGATAGAGACGCAAAGCGGCGGGCAGCAGCGTTTCAAGCGCGACTGCTCCGCCCGCGGCTTCTTCATAGGGCAAGCGTTTGCTTTCTTCGTCCTGCGGTGTGTGCATGGAGCTAATGATGTCGATCAGCCCACTGGCCACAGCCTCGACCACGGCCAGCCGATCATCCTCGCTCCGCAAGGGCGGTTTTAGCTTAAAGAACGTCCGGTAGTCGGCCACGTCCAGTTCATTCAGCGTCAGGTGGTGGATGCCCACACCCGCTGTAATATCCAGTCCGTTCGCCTTGGCCCGCTCCAGCGCCGGCAGGGCGCGGGCAGTGGTGATCTGATCCGCATGATAGCGCGCACCCGTCATTTCCAGCAGGGCGATATCTCGATCCAATCCCATGCGTTCGGCCATCGGGCTAACGCCAGGCAGACCCCGCAACGATGCAAATTTGCCGCTGGTGACAGCGGCACCCCGCGACAGGTTCGCGTCTTGCACATGCGCGATCACCAATGCACCCAGACTGCGCGCATAGGTCAGCGCGCGCGAAAAAACCTTGTTGTCGGTAACGACACGGTCGCAATCGGTGAACGCCACAGCACCTGCGTCTTTCAGGAACCCGATCTCGACCATTTCGCGCCCAGCGCGACCTTTGGTCAATGCGGACATCGGCAAAACACGCACCGCGCTATCAGCCAGCGCGCGTTTGGCGACGAACTCCAGAACTTCGGGTGTATCGATCGCGGGATCGGTATCAGGGCGTGTGACCATAGTGGTCACGCCACCCGCCGCCGCTGCACGACCCGCACTGCGAAAGCTTTCCTTATGTCGCTCACCCGGTTCGCTGACTTTGACACCAATATCAACGATTCCGGGGGCAAGGCATTTGCCGCCACAATCAAGGCCTGCCGTTGGCGCATTACCGACCCCAACGTCGGCAATCATGCCATCGCTAACCCGCAACCAACCAATGCTATCGGTTCCCGCTTCAGGATCAATCAGACGCGCATTGGTGAAATACTGGTCAGCCATATCTAGCCCCGTTGCCCCATCACTGCGCGAATTTGCGCGATGACTTTGGGCTTGTCCGCCTGAAACTTGAGCAGATGTTTATCGCCCGTGCTGGTTACGATCTGCACCGCGCTGCCAAAGGTGCGCAGGCCCGTGATATCGTCAAGCCGCGCGATACGCTCGCCCGGCCCCATCAGACGGTGGTTGGTCAAGTCCCAGCGCACCTGCAATTCGTCCGAGGCCACGTAAAACGCCCGTACAGCCACAGCTGCGATTCCACCCACAGCGCCTGTCCAAATATGCGGATTACCCGCAAAAAAAAGCGCGCCCATGCCAAGTGCCATTGCGAGAGCAGCAAGCACTATGTAGTCTTTCCAATAGGCGCCGCGGTCGGGGTGGAAACTGGCGATGACGCTCTCGCCCGCTTCCAGTTTCGCCGTTGGTGTTAGGTCATACATATCTTACCCCCCAATCCAGATCATCGCACCGACCAGCAGGCCCAAGAAAATGAGAACAACTGTTGCAATACGCCCGCTCATCGCCGCTTCCGATGGTTTGGCGCGCCCGCCAGCCATCAAGCCGTCCGCACTTTCGGCACGCAGAGGGATCATTGTCGGGATTACCTCGTCGTCGCGATAGGTCGCGATCCAACGCAGCGGCGCACGCGGGGTCAACGTTTGCGCGATCCCACCGAAAGCGGCCGAAAATACGATCACGACCGTGCCTTTGATGCCGTCAAGCAGCGCGCGATCAGGTTGGGCCGCCGCACTTGGCATCCCCAACCCTTCCTCGATGTAACCGGCCAATCCAACCCCTTCGAGTTCGGCTACATCGAAAATCTCGACTGAATCAGCGTCCAGATGTGTCGCGCCCATAGCATTTGCGAGGGGCCATGGCAGATGATCGCCATCGTTGGGTCTTGTGATCAACACCGCCACTTCATCGACAGGCAGATCAATCACAAAGACACGCACAACGCGATGTTCGTCAGCCGCGATTCGCATGGTGTTGGTCATGTCGCGGACCCCAGTTTTTTCCAGAATACAATCTTGTCTGCCCCAGCCTCGTAGAATTCGCCAATACAGACCTGCTCGGCATAGCCTTGCTTTGCATAAAACGCGCGGGTCTGTGCGAATTCCGCGGCCACGGCGATCGGTTTGATCGCGTCCATATCGGCGGCGAGGGCGGGGCGAACGCTCATGCCATCACCTCGCCCGCCTTAGCCTGCCGCGCCGCGCGCAGGTTGCGCGCCAACAGATCCATCGCGGCCATACGCACAGCAACGCCCATTTCCACCTGTTCCTGAATAACGCTGCGGTTGATATCGTCAGCGATCGTGCCGTCGATTTCGACACCGCGGTTCATTGGGCCGGGGTGCATGACAATCGCGTCATCCTTGGCATAACCGAGCTTCTCGGCGTCCAGCCCATAACGGTGATAATACTCGCGCTCGGATGGGATAAAGCCGCCGTCCATGCGTTCGCGTTGCAGGCGCAGCATCATGACCACATCAACACCGGCAAGACCTTCGCGCATGTCCTCAAAGACCTCGACCCCGAATTCTTCGATGCCGGACGGCATCAAGGTTGGCGGACCAATCAGGCGGATGCGGTTTTCCATTTTACCCAGCAATAGAATATTGGAACGCGCCACCCGCGAATGCGCGATATCACCGCAAATCGCGATGTTCAGCCGGTGCAGACGCCCCTTGGCACGCCGGATCGTCAATGCATCAAGCAACGCTTGCGTCGGGTGTTCATGACGCCCGTCACCGGCATTTAACACGGCGCAATTTACCTTTTGCGCCAACAGATCAACCGCGCCAGAATGCGGGTGCCGCACGACCAGCAGATCAGGGTGCATCGCGTTCAGTGTCAGGGCCGTATCAATCAGGGTTTCGCCCTTTTTGATACTACTTGCCTGCATCGCCATGTTCATCACATCCGCGCCCAGACGTTTGCCTGCCAATTCGAAGCTCGCTTGCGTGCGAGTAGAGTTTTCAAAGAACATATTGATCTGGGTCAGGCCCGCCAGCACGTCCGAGTGTTTATGCTCGCGCCGGTTCAGATCAACGTATTGATCGGCCAAATCCAGCAATGTGGTGATTTCGTCGGGTGCGAGATGTTCGATACCCAAAAGATGCGTCGCGCGGAATGTCATATGGCCTCCGTCCCGAATTTGATGGGTTATAGGAAGGCAGCGGCGCGGCGGCAAGGTGGTCTGCCAAGTTTCCGCTGCACATTCCCGTGCGGCGGGCCTAAACATTGGGGCATGGAATCGGCGACAGAATATTGGAACAACCGTGCTCTGCTGGAATGGCAGGTCGAAATGGGAGCGAACGAGGCAATCCTCGACGCGCCTATCAACCGCTATGAAATGTCCGCCGAAACGCCAAAGTCGCCAAAAGTTGATAACAAATCGCGTTCAACCGTTCCAGAAATAGCTGTCGCACCAAAGGTAGATCCGGTGGCCGAAGCCACGCGCGCTGCGGCGGGTGCGGCTGACATTCCCGCCTTGCGCGCCGCCCTTGCGACGTTCGATAACTGCGGCTTGAAGAAAGGCGCGCGTAATCTGGTCTTTGCCGATGGGGACGCGAGCGCGCGTGTGATGATCATCGCAGAACCGCCTGAAAAAGACGAAGACCGCGCGGGTCTGCCATTCGCCGGGCGCAACAAGACCCTGCTCGACAAGATGCTGGCGGCCATTGGCATGGGATTCAGCGATATGCCGATGTCGGTCTATGCCACCGCGGTCGTGCCGTGGCGCCCTGCGCAGGATCGCCCCCCAGACGACAGCGATCGCGATATGCTGTTGCCGTTCCTGCATCGGCATATCACGCTAGCCAACCCGGACGTGATCGTGCTGATGGGCAGCGTACCCTGTCATGCTTTACTGGGCGAGTCTGGCATCACACGCATGCGCGGCAAATGGGCCCAGGTTTTGGGCAGGCCAGCCCTGCCGATGTTCCACCCCGCCCACCTGCTGCGCACGCCCGCTGCCAAACGCGAGGCTTGGGCAGATTTATTAGCACTCAAAGCGAAACTGAAAGATCTGCAATCATGAGCCGCATCGACGAGACCCCCGAATTCCACCCCGTTCGCATCGCTATTCTGACGGTCAGCGACACACGCACTTTGGCCGAAGACAAATCAGGCCAAACATTGGTGGATCGCCTGACCAAGGCGGGCCACTCGCTTGCTGCCCGTACGATCCTGCGTGACGAACGTGATCAGATTGCCGATCAGTTGCGCATGTGGTGCGCTGATCCAGATATCGACGTGATCATTTCCACGGGCGGCACCGGCCTTACGGGGCGTGATGTTACAGTCGAAGCGCATCGCGACGTCTATGAAAAAGAGATCGACGCATTTGGCACGGTGTTCACCATCGTATCGCTGCAAAAAATCGGCACGAGTGCAGTGCAAAGCCGCGCAACGGGCGGCGTTGCAAATGGAACCTATCTTTTCGCCCTGCCCGGCAGCACGGGTGCCTGCAAGGACGCATGGGACGACATTCTGTCACTGCAATTAGATTACCGCCACCGTCCCTGTAACTTTGTCGAAATTTTTCCACGTTTGAACGAACACAAGCGACGGAAATAGGGCGCTGGGTCGTAGTAAGCTCGGAAATGCATCCAAAACGGACCTTCGCCCGTAAGTCTTAACTAAAGCCATACTGTTTGGAGGCGACACGTCATGAGATTTCTGCGCCGAAGCATGGTTGGCATCTTCCTGTTGTCCGTAACCCTCGCGCTTTTCGCTTGGGCGGGCAGCCTTGTGTACGGTGCCGTTCAAGCGCGCATAAACGCCGAACCGCGCAGTTTCCCGCAGCGCGAGCGGGTCTTGTCAGTCAACGTCGTGACGATAACACCCGAGACAATCACACCCGAACTTAGGGTGTTTGGCGAATTGCGGAGCCGAAAGACGCTTGAACTTCGCCCATCTGTCGGCGGCACAATTCTCGAGGCTGCGGATTCATTTGTCGAAGGCGGAACTGTGCATGCCGGTGACGTGCTGCTGCGTATTGATCCAGTAGATGCGCAATCCGCACTTGACCGTCTTGCAGCTGACCTTAGCGACGGGCAAGCCGAGGAACGTGACGCCCAGCGCGCGTTGGCGCTGGCCCAAGACGAACTGGCTGCGGCCCAAGATCAAGCCACTTTGCGCGAGTCCGCTCTTACCCGTCAGCGTGATTTGTTAGACCGCGGGGTCGGATCCGCCTCGGCGGTTGAAACAGCCGAATTGGCAGCCTCCAGTGCGCGCCAAGCCGTGTTGTCGCGTCGTCAGGCCATCGCAAGCGCCCAAGCAAGGATTGATCAGGCGGCGACGCGCATGTCTCGCGTTGCCATTAATTTGGCCGAGGCCGAACGCGCGCTGTCTAATACCGAAATCAGGGCGGCATTTGATGGCACATTGGCCGACGTTACCGTCAGCGTTGGAGGCCGCGTGACGGCAAACGAGCGTATCGGTCAGTTGATTGACCCCACCCTGCTCGAAGTCACTTTCCGCGTATCCACGTCGCAATACGCCCGCCTTCTTGAGGATGACGGTACGCTCTTGCGCGCACCTATTCGCGCGACACTGGATGTTGCCGGGGTTGATCTGACTGCGACAGGAATGATCACCCGCGAAGGGGCCGCTGTTGGCGAGGGCCTTACCGGACGGGTCATCTTTGCCACGCTCGACTCAACTATCGGATTTCGCCCCGGAGATTTCGTGACGGTCGCGATTGATGAACCTGCCCTTGATAATGTTGCCCGCCTGCCCGCGACGGCCCTCGCGGCAGACGGGTCTTTACTTGTTGTGGGCGAGGGGGATCGCTTGCGTGAAGTGCCCGTGACCCTGATGCGCCGTCAGGGAAATGACGTAGTTATCAGCGCGCCTGAGCTAACGGGGCTGACCGTCGTTGCCGAACGATCGCCGCTCTTAGGGGCGGGAATCCGAGTCCGTCCAATTGTCCCCGGTGCCGAAACGTCCGCTCCCGCCATCCCCAAAACGATCGCGCTTGATGCCGATCGTCGCGCACGCCTGATCGCGTTTGTCCAAGAGAGCCGGATGCCGGACGAGGCCAAGACCCGCATCCTGTCACAGCTTGAGCAAGACGAGGTGCCAAGCGACGTCGTCACACGCCTTGAAGGCCGAATGGGGAGTTAGTCATGGGATCAGCCAGCGGAATCCTTTCTTATTTTACGCGCCACCGCACGGCGGCGAATCTTTTGCTAGTTGTCCTTTTGGCCGCGGGCATGGCCGCAATTCCCAAGATGCGCTCGCAGTTCTTTCCCGATGTAATTATCGATACTGTCAGCGTGTCCGTCGGGTGGTCCGGTGCCGGGGCCGAGGACGTGGATGCCGCGATTGTGCAACTGCTTGAACCTGCGCTGCTGTCGGTTGACGGGGTCACAAGCAGTACCGCTCGATCAAGCGAAGGGCGCGCATCAGTGACCCTCGAATTTGAGCCCGGATATGATATGGCGCAGGCCGCCGAGGACGTACAGATCGCGGTTGATGCCACCAGTAACCTCCCCGAAGAAGCCGATGATCCCGTTGTGCGGCGCGGCACATGGAGCGACCGCGTTACGGATGTGATCATCACCGGCCCAGTGGGCCCTGAACAGCTTGGCCGATTCGCTGACGAATTAGTGACGCGGCTTTTTGCATCCGGCGTCACGCGGTCAACGATCAACGGGGTTGCCGCACCAAGCACCATGATCGAAGTTCCCTCGCTGTCGCTCATTCAATACGACGTGACGATGTCTGCCATTGCCGCAGCCATTGCCAAGGAAGTCAGCGCCGACCCTGCCGGTGATATCGCCGGATCGTCGCGCGTGCGAACTGGCGTCGCGAAGCGTTCCGCGGATGAAATCGCCGGCATCGTTCTGCGCACGAACAACGATGGATCGACAATAACGGTCGGTGACGTCGCCCGCATCAACGTTGAAGGCGTCGATCGCGAGCGCGCCTATTTCGTTGGCGACGATCCGGCCATTTCGATCCGTGTTGACCGCTCGGATGGTGGTGATGCGATCGAACTGCAGGCGCGCGTCGAAGAGGTTACCGCAGCTCTTCAGGCCAGCCTGCCAGCCGGTGTGACGGTCGAATTGATTCGTACCCGCGCGGACTACATCACAGGCCGGTTGAATATCCTGCTGACGAACGGCGCAATGGGACTGGCACTTGTGGTTGCGCTGTTGTTTCTGTTCCTCAATGCGCGCACGGCCTTTTGGGTTGCTGCGGGCATTCCCGTGGCAATGTTTGCTGCTATCGCCTTGATGTATCTTGCGGGGCTGACGATCAATATGATCTCGCTTTTTGCGCTGATCATAACCTTGGGTATCGTTGTGGATGATGCCATCGTGGTCGGCGAACACGCCGATTATCGCGTCAGACGGTTGGGCGAAAGCCCTGTTGAAGCCGCCGAAAACGCTGCTAAACGCATGTTCAGCCCTGTTTTTTCCGCCACCATAACCACCGTGATCGCCTTTTTCGGACTGGTGATCATTGGTGGACGGTTTGGTGATTTGATCTCCGATATCCCCTTTACGGTGATCGTGGTTCTGCTTGCCTCGCTGGTCGAATGTTTCCTGATCCTGCCCCATCACATGTCGCACGCCCTGTCGCCCAGTGCGCGGGGCAAATGGTATGATGCTCCATCCCGTGTCGTGAACCGCGGGTTCGACTGGGTGCGCGAAAACTGGTTCCGCCCGATGATGGCTGGCGTGATCTGGGCCCGCTATCCGGTTATGGCTGGTGTCTTTGTGATCCTTGCCAGCCAAGTGTCCCTTTTTGTGCGCGGCGATGTGCAATGGCGGTTCTTTAACGCGCCCGAGCAAGGGTCGGTAACGGGCAACTTTGCCATGCTGCCGGGTGCGACCCGCGACGATACGTTTGCAATGATGCGCGAAATGCAACGCGCCGCCGAGGACCTGGGGGCCGAATATGAGGCCGAGTATGGCACCAACCCGCTGGATTATGTGATCGCCGAAATCGGTGGTAACTCGGGTCGCGGCATTGCTGGGTCAGACACAAAAGATGCCGATCAGTTGGGTGCGATCTCGATCGAACTCATCGACGCCGATCTGCGTCTTTATTCCAGTTTTGCGTTTGTCACCACCCTTCAGGAGAATGTGCGTCAACACCCCATGGCCGAGACCGTAAGCTTTCGCAGTTGGGCAAGTGGACCGGGTGGTGACGATATAGACATTCAACTTTACGGAGCCACCGCTGAAACCCTCAAGGCCGCGTCCGAAGCATTAAAAACCGCCCTTTCGCAATTTCCCGAAGTGTCCGCAGTTGAGGACACGCTGGCCTACGACAACGAAGAACTGATCTTGGATCTGACACCGCAGGGCCAAGCACTTGGCTTTACGATTGATGATTTGGGCCGCGTCCTGCGTGACCGGCTGAACGGCATCGAAGCCGCAACCTACCCTGACGGCCCACGCAGCGCGACGATCCGCGTTGAACTGCCCGCAGGAGAGTTGACCGCTGACTTCCTTGAGCGGACGCAGCTGCGCACTGCTGCTGGCGATTATGTGCCGCTTGCCGATATCGTTTCAGTTGACCGGCGCACCGGATTCTCCACAGTGCGGCGGGAAAACGGGATCATGCTGATTTCTGTGACCGGTGATCTGACCGATGATGACGCCGACCGCGCCGGCGAAATCACGACCCTGATCAACACCGACATCTTGCCGCAGATCGAACAGAATTTTGGGGTCAGCTCAAACCTGTCGGGGCTAACCGAGCAGGAGAACGAGTTCCTGAGCGATGCGCGCACGGGTCTTATCTTTGTGCTGACAGGCATATTTCTGACCCTTGCGTGGGTTTTTTCAAGCTGGACACGCCCGCTTGTTGTGATGGCAATTATCCCCTTTGGCCTGATTGGCACGATTTACGGCCATAACCTTTGGGGCATTCCGATGAGCATGTTTACCATCGTCGGGATGATCGGGATGACAGGTATCATCATCAATGACTCAATCGTTCTGGTCACGACGATAGACGACTACGCCAAAACGCGCGGGCTTATTCCGGCGATCATCGACGGGACTTGCGATCGATTGCGCCCTGTGTTGCTGACTACGCTCACAACGGTGCTGGGCCTCGCACCACTTCTTTATGAGGGGTCCAGTCAGGCAGAATTCCTTAAACCAACGGTCATCACCTTGGTCTACGGCCTTGGCTTTGGGATGGTCATCGTGCTGCTGGTAGTGCCGTCGCTCATGGCGATGCAACAAGACGTGAGCAAACAGGTTCGTGCCGCGGGTCGCGCGCTGCGCAGCCGTGAACTGGCCACGCGGCTACCAGCCGGAATCGCGGCGTTCGGTGCGCTTGGTCTGTTTGCTGTGTTCTTGGCACCAGTGGTCATCACAGGGGCGCCGATTGCGGCCCTCGCAGCGGCACTACCGATGCTGAATGGCGGGATGGTTATGGCGTTTGGGATGTTCGTACTTGGCCTCGCCGTTTGGCTGGTGCTGGTCTATTTCGCAACGGTCGCACTGACCCTTACGTTGCACCGGACAGCCTAGCTACCTGCAACGCATCCGCGAATATCAACGGCGCTGCCTTGCGACAACAAGGTGATCCGCACGGCTGAGCGATCAAGCGCAAAGGCACCGCCGTCCATATGGATCATCTCGGCGCGCGAAACGATGATGCCACCGGCCCGGTTCATGCTTGGCTCGGACACCCAAACCGCGTCATTTCCAGCCTCGATAACCACAGCGTCGGCAGCGCGCGATGTGGGAACACGGGTGGTAATCTGCAAGCCGTCTTCCGTTGGTGAAATGGCGCAGGTTACATTGCCCACGCCCGCCTCGGCCTGTGTTTGCGGGCGGTCAGCGAGGGCCGTTATAATCGCAACATCCCGGCTGCCGCTTGCGGGCAAGATCGCGTCAAATTCAAACAACATCGGCACGCAAATTTGCTCGCAGACGCCGATCTGAACTGCGCCACGCATTCGCACGGGTTCGCCCGCGTCACGCACGGACAATTCGATCGGAATAATCACATCACCATGATAGCCGATACTGCGCATACCGTTCTGATTCATCAATTCGGGGATCGGCCAATGGAACTGCGCAGCGTCGATGTTTTGCGATCCGTCCCACTGAAACTGCGGCGGAATGCCTGCGTCACCGGGTGCGCGCCAATATGTCTTCCAACCTGGCGCAAGGGTAATCCGAACCGCCGCCATATGCGTGCCGCGATCCGTGCGCCATCCGGGCAGGATGTCAAAAGCGGCAACGCCATCCATCGGATCGGCCGCAGCCGGTACAGACAGTGCGACAAGCGCGGCAAGGGTCAGGGCAATTCGTTTCATTGCGCCTTAGTTATGCATCAACGATGCAATGGGAAGTCACATTTGGGCGAGAATGCTGTCACACACCCCTTGCGCGTGGTCGCACTGCACCACATCTTAGGCCGTATGGAACCCGTCAGTGATACCCTTGTTGGACAACTTTTGATCGCGATGCCCGGCATGGGCGATCCGCGCTTTGCCCATAGTGTGATCTATGTTTGCGCCCACGGCGACGATGGTGCGATGGGGCTGATCGTCAACAAGCCTGCCCCTGACCTGCGCTTTGGCGACCTTCTGAAACAGCTTTCAATCCCAACGGGTGAAGGTGGCGACGGTATTCGTGTGCATTTTGGCGGACCCGTCGAAAACGGACGTGGCTTTGTGCTGCATTCGAGTGAATATCAATCCGGCGCTGGCACTTTGGCTGTGAACGACGATATCAGCATGACCGCCACGCAAGACATCCTCGAGGACATCGCCGCAGGTAAAGGCCCTGCGCGATCAATGCTGGCACTTGGTTATTCCGGCTGGGGGCCTGGACAGCTTGAAGATGAGATTGCCCAGAACGGTTGGCTGACCGCCCAAGCGCCTGCCGACATTCTGTTTGGACGCGCGAATGAACACAAATGGCGTGCCGCGCTAAAAGTGCTGGGAATTGACCCGCAGCTATTGTCTGCCAAGGCTGGGCGCGCCTAATCGCGCGGCGCAGCAGCGCGACGCAGTCGGTCATTTATTGCCGCACCCAAACCGTGATCAGGAACGGGCGATACCGCGATCCGCACGGCCCCCATCGCATCAAGCTGATGCAACATCGCAAACAGATTCGTGGCTGCTTCGACAAGATCGCTGCTCGGTGACAGGTTTAGGGCAGCATCAACATGCCCGAAGCCAAGCAAGACCTCGCCCTGTTCAACATTTGTCGCGTTCAAACGCACGGACCCTTGCGGCGCATAATGCGACACCATTTGACCGGGAGCCGTCAGCGTTCCACCCACGGGGCCGTCAATCAGCACGCCACCCAGACAAGCTGCTATCGCTTCACGTGGGACGCCGCCAGCGCGCAACAGCGTCGGCGTGCCATCACAACCGACAATCGTCGATTCGACACCAACGCCGCAGGCCCCGCCATCAACAACCGCATCAATGCGCCCGTTCAGACCGGCAATCACATGCGCAGCTACAGTCGGGCTGATCCGCCCCGATAGATTGGCCGAGGGTGCGGCAATAGGGCCGTCAAAGTCCCGCAAAAGCGCTTGGGCGATAGGATGATCAGGCGCGCGCACGGCCAGCGTGTCGAGCCCCGCGGTCACAAGCGGCGCAATGCCCGAATCAGCCCGCAAAGGCAGCACCAGCGTCAATGCGCCGGGCCAAAAAGCCTGCGCCAAGGCCAGCGCCTCGGGTGAAAAATCACACAGCGCTTCGGCCACGTTCAAATCAGCCACATGCACGATTAGTGGATTAAACGACGGTCGCCCTTTGGCTGCAAATATCGCCGCGACAGCCCGATCATTGCGCGCATCTGCGCCCAACCCATAAACCGTTTCCGTTGGAAACCCGACCAACCCACCCGCACGCAAGACATTGGCCGCGCGGGCGATGCCATCGCGATCAGATGCCAGAGTGTTTGTTTCAATTTGTGTCATGACGCTGCGTTCAAGTTGCGGGGCTGTCGGGCTGCGATAGGTTTGCGGCTTATTGCAAACCTCATAGCGGTGCCCGTTCGGGATTCCAAGCCGCGCCCAAGTGTCGGAGATTTCCATGGCGTATCAATCCCCAATCAAAGACCTGCGGTTCATTATGGACCATGTGGTCGGCTTTGATGCCGTGGTCGCAACGGACCGCTTTGGCGAAGCGACCCCCGATATGGTCGATGCGATTCTGATCGAAGCTGCCAAGATGTGTGATGAAATCTTGGCGCCATTGCAACGCAACGGCGACCTGCACCCCGCAGTACTGGAAAGCGGCATTGTGCGCACGTCACCGGGATTTGGCGACGGCTATCACGCCATTGCGGCAGGTGGCTGGATCGGCATGTCAGCCAACCCTGACAACGGCGGGATGGGCCTGCCGATGACCCTGACCACCGCCGTGAACGACATGATGTCGGGCGCCTGCCTTTCGCTGCAATTGAACCCGCTGATGTGTCAGGGGCAAATCGAAGCGCTGGAACATCACGCTAGCGACGAGATCAAAGCGCTTTATCTGCCGAAACTCATCAGTGGTGAATGGTGCGGCACGATGAATCTGACCGAATCACAAGCGGGCAGCGATGTGGGCGCATTGCGCTCCAAGGCTGAACAAAATGGCGATGGAAGCTATGCCATCAGCGGCCAGAAGATTTACATCAGTTGGGGCGATAACGATTTTACCGAAAACGTCTGCCACCTTGTTCTTGCCCGTCTGCCTGACAGCGCGGCTGGCACCAAGGGGATCAGCCTGTTTTTGGTCCCAAAATTCATCCCCGATGCGGATGGTAATTTGGGCGCGCGTAACTCGCTGCGCGTGGTCAGCCTTGAACACAAACTTGGCCTGCACGGATCGCCGACGGCTGTTATGGAATATGACGGCGCGCAAGGCTGGCTGGTGGGGCCGGAGAACGGCGGCATGGCTGCGATGTTCACGATGATGAACAACGCGCGCCTTGGTGTTGGCGTGCAGGGCATCGGCGTGGCCGAAGGGGCCTATCAACACGCGCTGGCCTATGCACAAGACCGCAAACAGGGCAGCGCCGGCGGCACCGGCGCGATCATTGAACACGCGGACGTGCGCCGGATGTTGGCAACGATGAAGGCTGATACGTTTGCCGCCCGCGCCATTGCGATGGCCTGCGCTGTGGCGATTGATCTGTCTGACGATGCGGCTTGGAATGCCCGCGCGGCCTTTTTGACACCGATCGCCAAAGCATTCGGCACCGACATCGGAATTTCCGTGGCCGAAACGGGTGTGCAGGTGCATGGCGGTATGGGTTTCATCGAAGAAACGGGTGCGGCGCAGTATGCGCGCGATGTGCGCGTCACCGCGATCTACGAAGGCACAAACGGCATTCAGGCAATGGACCTTGTCTCGCGCAAAATGATGGATGGTGGCGAAGCGGCCTTTGCCCTGCTTGATGAAATCGAAGCCGGATCAGAAGCGGCCCGCACGGCCCACCCGGACCTTGCAGAGGCAGTTTGGCAAGCAGCTGAATCCCTGCGCGAAACCACGGAATGGCTGGTGTCGCGGGACGATTTGAACGACCGTTTTGCGGGCGCTGTCCCCTATCTGCGCGCCTTCGCGCGCATACTTGGCGGACATTACCATCTGACCGCAGCCATGACCGGCGACGCGCCGCGCGCGCGCCTTGCAGCATTTTATATCCAGCGGCTCCTTCCCGAACATATCGGCCTGCTGACACATGTTCGCCAAGGCGCGGATGGGTTGCTTGCGGTCACACCTGACGATCTTGTCGCGTGATCGGATACCCTTGGACTGACCCACCCGCCGAAGGGCAAGCCACCCAAGTCGCCGAAGGTGTGCTTTGGATGCGTTTGCCGCTGCCGATGGCATTGGATCACGTCAACGTCTACGCGTTGGACGATGGCGACGGATGGGCCGTGATTGATACAGGTTTTGCTTCAAATCGCTGCCGCGCGATTTGGCAGACCCTGCTGGATGGGCCGATGGCTGGCAAACCCGTCACCCGCGTCATCATTACCCACCATCACCCCGATCATGTGGGGCTTGCAGGGTGGTTTGTAGATCAGGG
The DNA here is from genome assembly GCA_937891785.1 of uncultured Octadecabacter sp. Classification (GTDB taxonomy): domain Bacteria; phylum Pseudomonadota; class Alphaproteobacteria; order Rhodobacterales; family Rhodobacteraceae; genus SW4. The sequence goes on along the minus strand of CALAGN010000149.1, from coordinate 27,904 downwards.
CGCAGAACTGCTTATGCCGCGCACCGCCTACCTTATGGCGCGGATGCTGACGCTAGACGAACAGCCCGCCTATCCCGCCCGCACAATTGATTTCTACCGCCGCGCCGGCATGAACGCCGAAATTCTGGCAAAGCGCCTCGCCGAGCGACCCTTCAATTTTGCAGACTGCGTCGCACCCATGCCGCTGGGATTCACCCGCCTGCAAGAGGGTGGCAGCATCACCATGGGCGGGCGCAATTGGGATATTCGCATGGGCAACGGCCATGCCCCCGAACACGCGACATTCTGGAGCGCTGATGATGATCTGGTGATCGGTGGTGATCAACTTCTTCCGTCGATCAGCCCCAATATCGGCGTTTACCCGACCGAACCGAATGCCGATCCATTGGCCGAATGGATTGAGGCATGTGAACGTTTGGCGCAGTTCGCCAACCCCGATCAGCTGGTGCTTGGCGGGCACAAATTGCCGTTCACGGGCCTGCCCACCCGGATGCGGCAGTTGGTTGATAACCACCATGGGGCGCTGGATCGGCTGATTGCCCATATTGCAAGACCGCAACGTGCTGGCGATTGCTTTGCACCACTGTTCAAACGCAAGATCGGCGCGGGGGAATACGGGCTGGCGCTTGTCGAATCGCTGGCGCACCTGAACCACCTCCATCAGGACGGCAGGGCATCGCGGACCTTAGGCGATGATGGGGGCTATTGGTTCCAAGCGATCTAAGGCAGCGCGCCTAATGCGCGTGACGGTTTTCGATCTTTGCGTGCAGCCGACGCAAAATGCGGCCGGCGGTCGTTTCGCAAAGCGCGGGAATGAACGCATGAACGAGGGCGGCAAATGCCGCAACACCCAACCAAAAGGCAAATGTGAATGCGAAACGCATATGCTGGAGGTATGTTTCATCCACCGACGCAGGATGATCAAGAAAAACGGCGGCAAAGGCGCTGCTTTTGGTGCTGGACTGCGTGCTATCGGTCATGTGGGCTCCTGTTGGCTTTGGAACACCATAGGCAATTCATGGGCCTAATCGGTCCCAAAAAAGATTGCTATTTCGATAATGGTTGGGACATCATCCCAATATGACTCACCAATTAGATAAAATTGACAAGCGCATACTTGCCTTACTGCAACACGACACCACCCTTAGCGTAGACGATATCAGCGAAAAGGCGGGGCTATCGCGCAATGCATGCTGGCGGCGCATAAAGGTGATGGAACAGTCAGGCGTGATCGCCGGGCGCGTGGCCCTGCTGGACCCGATCAAGATCGGCTGCCCCCTGCATGTCTTGGTGATGATCCGCACCCATAGTCACGACGCGGCGTGGCTTGATACTTTCCACCGCACCGTGCGCGTCATGCCCGAAGTCGTCAGTGCCTACCGGATGACAGGCGATCTGGATTACGTGCTGCGGGTGCGGGTGGCCGATGTGTCTGCCTATGACGCATTCTACAAACACCTGACATCACGGATTTCATTGTCGGATGTGTCCGCAAGTTTCGTCATGGAAGAGATCAAGGAAACCACAGCCCTACCGCTGTAGGCCGAAAGGATAACCATGGACGACATCATCACCACTGCCGCTGAAGCTGTCGAAAATGATGCGATGCCGCGCGTCCACGAGGTGCACACCGACCCGGACAAATGCGCCCCTTGCGTCGAAGACCTACCAGACGCGGTCAAGAAGCCATCCAAGAACAAAAGCCCGGCACAATGGGCCTATGAACGGCTGATCATCTACATCAAAAACTTCGAGGAACAACTGGACGCCGAACACGAGGTCGCCATGGGGTTCACGGGGGGCGATGCCGGCGTCATCCGCATCGAAGGCATGGGTTTTTTCGATCCCGACATCGTGACATTTTATGGTGCCGACCCGACTGGTGCCAAGACCCAGCTTATCCAGCACGTCAGTCAGTTGAACGTGATGATGCGCGCCCTGCCCAAGCAGGTTGATCAGGCTGAACCCAATCGGATCGGCTTTCGATTGGCGCGTGATCTCGAAAAAACAGACGATGCAAAGGCTGATGACAACGGCGAGGCGTGACAGACCCGCGTGAATCGTTTATCTGGGCACGAACCTCGATAAGGAATTGGCACAATGGCTAACCATAAACACGGCGAAATGGACACTTCAGTTCAGGAAAAGACCTTTGATGGCTTTATTAAGCTCACCACACGCACCGCGATTTTCTGCATCTGCGTGCTGATCTTCATGGCTTTGGTCAACGGCTAGTCAGCCAACATCGGGGGTATTATAAACATGCGTCGCATCTTACTCGCTTTGGTTCTGCCCCTGTTTCTGGCCGCTTGCGGTGCCGAATCCGTTTGGGCACCCGACGAGCTTGTTGCCCGCAATATCTATAGCCACCCCGGGCCGACAACGCTGACCCTGATCACGATGAAGAATACCAGTTCGGGCAACGGCGCGCATACTGCTCTGATGATCAACGCCAGCCAGCGCGTGCTTTGGGACCCTGCAGGCACATTCGCCCACTCATCGATCGCTGAGCGCAATGACGTAATTTTTGGCGTAACCCCGCGATTAGCGGACTTTTACATCTCGTATCACTCGCGGGTGACCTTTTATACAGTGTCACAAACCGTGGAAGTGTCGCCCGAAGTTGCCGAAATGGCACTGCGCGCTGTAATGGCATACGGCGCAGTCCCTAAAGCCTTCTGCACAAACGCGACAGCCGAGATTTTGCGCAGCTTGCCCGGCTTCGAGAATTTCCGGGTATCGTTCTTTCCCAACAATCTGCACGACCAATTCGCGCAGCTTCCAAATGTCGTCACGTCTGAATATCGCGAGAGTGATTCAGATGATAACTCCGGTGCCATCACTGAAATCGACGCCCAGATCAGAGCTGGCCAGTAAGCAGTAAGCCCAAGTAAAGCGCCGCCGCGCCGCTGCCAATACCTGCAAGGAATGACCCGCGCCAATACCCAACCCCAAGGGTGACAAGGGCTGCAATCAGGCGCACAGGCTCGACCACGCTATCATTGGCGGCAGGCCAAAGCACCAAAGGCGCGACCATCCCGGGCAGAACGGCGACCGGCGTATAGCGCAGCATCCGAAGAACCCAATCGGGCAATGGCCTGTCGCCGATCAGTCCCAGAAACGAAAACCGGATCAGAAACGTCCCGACCGCGAGAAGCGCAATCATCAGCCAGAGTTCAGCGTTAGAGTAGCTCATGGTGCGGGCCGTCCCATCCGAACTTCGACAAATGCGCCGGTAATCATTGCTGCAAGTGCCGCGATCAACAGCCCGACCCCCGATGGCAAACCGGCAAATGCGAGGGCCGCAACAACCGAAACGACCGCCGCTGCGATATGCGCTGGTGTCTTGAGGGCGGGCCCAACAAGCCCCAAGAATGTGATCGGCAGCGCGAAATCCAGCGCCCATTCCGGTGGGATCGCCTTGCCGATAAGCGCGCCGACAAGGGTCATGCAGGCCCAAACCGGAACGATGGGCGTGGCCAATCCAAAGAAATAATGCACACGTTGCTGAAGGCTCCAATCCGGGCGGGCTTCGTATTGGGCGACACTTGCCGCATAGGTCTGATCAAAATTTGCATAGGCAATAAGCGCGCGCTGCCAAAGTGGTGCCTGTCCCAGATAAGGAAGCAAGGCCGCCGAATACATCGCCATCCGCAGATTGACAGCCAGTGCGGCCAAGAGCACCAGACCAAACGCGGCATCCTCGACCATCAGTTGCAGCGCGGCAAACTGCGCCGCGCCAGCGATCACCATGACGGTAAAGCCCATGATATGCGCCAGCCCCATGCCAGCCTCGCTTGCGACGACACCGAACAGCACAGCAAACGGCCCTACAACCAAAATGAACGGTAGTCCGTTACGGACGCCTTGCCAATAAGCGGATTTCGTTGTGGTATCGGGCATGACGAACGCCTAATCTGATTGCGCTTTGGTCGGGATAGTCCTGCACCGGGCAAATGACAATCGAACAGATCGGACAAGTGGTGCAGCAACCCTTTGGTGTGATCCTCGCAGGCGGACAAGCCCGCCGTTTGGGCGGGCAGGACAAACCGCTTATCCAGCTTGGCGGGCGTCCCTTATTGGCGCATGTGGTCGATCGTTTTGCACCACAAGTCGCGCAGCTTGCGTTGAATGCGAATGGTGACACTGCCCGCTTTTGTGCATTCGATCTGGTGACGCTGCCCGACACTATTGACGGATTTGTCGGCCCTCTTGCAGGCGTTCTGGCCGGGCTTGACTGGGCTGCACGCATCGGCGCGGATCATGTGGTCAGCGTAGCCGCCGACACGCCGTTCTTGCCGCCCGATCTGGTGCCCCGTCTTTTGCTAGCGGTCCAAAACGCCCCGATCGCGCTGGCCGAAACAGCCTCCGGCATGCATCCAACCTGCGCAATTTGGCCCGTTAAACTGCGCGATATGTTGCGTGCGGATATTATGAACGGGCAACGTCGCGTCGGAGGCTGGGCCTTGGATCAAGGCGCGGCGACTGTCCGGTTTCTTGACACGACCCCAGATGCGTTCTTTAACATCAACACACCCGAAGACCTCGCATTGGCAAACAGTTTCTTATGAGCAGCCTTGAACCATCCGTGATGCTGGATTGTCTTGCAACAGCACGGGATCGCTCCGCATGATTATTTCAAAGGGGTTCAACGCGCACGACCGGGATACTATTGCGGCGCTCTATTGGGAGGCGTTCGGCGAAAAGCTGGGTCGCGTCATGGGACCGCGCGACGCTGCTTTGGGGTTCTTTCAAACCGTACTCGACCCGACGCACGCTATCTGCGCCCATGACACAAACGGTACTTTGTTGGGGGTTGCGGGGTTCAAGACACACACCGGCGCCCTGGTCGGCGGAGGGTTTGCAGACATGCGGCGGGTTTACGGAATGTTTGGATCGGTTTGGCGCATCATGGTCTTGGCGATGCTGGAACGCGACACCGACAACGAGCGTTTCTTGATGGACGGGATATTCGTCACCTCATTGGCCCGCGGGCGCGGCGTAGGCACAGCCCTGTTGGATGCCATAGCGCAAGAAGCCCGTGAACGTGGATATAATCAAGTCCGCCTTGATGTGATCGACACCAATCCGCGGGCGCGCGCACTTTATGAGCGGCGGGGGTTCGTCGCGTGCGAGGCGCAATGCCTTGGGCCACTTCGGCACGTCTTTGGGTTCACAAGCGCGACGACGATGGTGCGGCAGTTGCGCTAATCAAACGCACCCGTGACACGCCCAAGCAACATGAATGCGCGCGAGGTACGGGTTTCTGAAAGCGCTGCGATATCTTCGTCAGTCGCCTCAAGCTCGAAACTGATCAGGGTTTGGTCAAATTTGCGCAAGAAATGATGCGCCGCATCGCGGAAAACTCCATCTTCACGCATCCGGCCCGCAGTCAGTGCAAGGCATGATCGATCCCGCACGCCGCCCAAGGCAGCAACGGCCCGACCCCGTTCACCCTTGGCAAACCGACGCCAGATGTCTGGGCGCGCGCGGTCAGGACGCAGGTCGTCCATGTAAATGCCGTCTTGGCTTAACAGAGTCAGGATATCTTGGCTTGCCTGCACCAACTGGCGGGCTTGCCGATCCTTGAGGGCACGACGCAGCGCGGCAAAGCCGACCTCGTCGTTTTCGGTATCAGGAAAATTCAACGCACGGATCAAGTCAGGACGCGCGATGGGCGGTGCCATCTCGTCTGCCGACGTGCCCAACGCAAAGGTCGGTTGATCATCGCGATCGTCTTCGGCCTTTGTCAGCACAGCCTGCGGGCGCGCGGCTTCGCGCGATGTGGCGAATGTCGCTAGCGCAGTTTCAGTCTTTTGCGTGGCCTTTGCAATTTCGTTCAACTTGCGCTCGACCGAAGATTCGATCCCTGTCCCGCGCGCTTGTCGATCTGCCACATAAGTCTGGCGCATCCCGTCAATTGCAACCTGCAAGCGGCGCGATTCTTCGCGCACGATCCGCGCCGAACGGGCAGCCGCAGCCGCGACCCAAATCATCGCGACAGGCAGAAAGATCGCCATCAAGGTCATCACAAACCGCAAGCTATCTAGACCTTCGCCAATAATGGCCGGATCGCTCGCGGGCATCGACATGAAAAAGACGCTCACAAACGCCAGCCAGATCAGGCTCAGTGCGATGGCGATCCATTCGGTCGCCGACACCCGCGCCCGATCAGGGGCCGCGGTAGCGCCAAGCGCCGCATCTGCCTTGTTCTGGCCATCTGCCTTGTTCTGGCCATTTGCCATGTGAAGCCCCCCAAAGGCCGCTTAAATATAGCTAATCTTCAAGATTTCATAACTGCGGTCACCGCCCGGCGTGCGCACTTCGACGCTGTCGCCCTCGTCCTTGCCGATCATGGCCCGCGCCAAAGGCGACTTGATATTCAGCCGACCATTTTCGATATCAGCCTCGTATTCGCCAACGATCTGAAAGGTCTTTTCTTCGTCGGTATCTTCGTCCACCAGATGAATAGTCGCACCGAATTTGATCGTGCCCGACATCTTTTTGGGATCAATGACATCTGCAAGCGAAATTGCCCCTTCAAGTTCTTTCACTCGCCCTTCGATGAACGACTGTTTTTCCTTGGCCGAGTGGTATTCAGCATTCTCGGACAGGTCGCCATGTTCGCGAGCCTCGGAAATGGCGCGGATAATCGCGGGCCGCTCAACTGACTTGAGATGCTTGAGTTCGCTATCTAGCTTGTCGAACCCTGCACGGGTCATCGGTATCTTTTCCATGTCGGTACCTGTTTTCTTATCTCGTTGCGTAAAGTGCTTATACGAAGTCCATAGCGTGAGCCACAGTTTGATTGTCAATAGACGCACCTATAATGGCAAGCGGCAAAGCACCTTTCACAGAACGTCGCGCCACGCCACTTTAACGTCGCGTGGCGATTGCCCAGCTTTGCGCACTCCTATAATCACAGACGAAAGAAAATTACCCTACGATCGGGAAGGATGTTCCAAATGGCTGAGATGACACGCGAAGCGATGGATTATGATGTGGTGATCGTAGGCGCTGGCCCTGCGGGTCTATCAGCTGCGATCCGTCTGAAACAACTTGACGCAGACATCAACGTTGTCGTCCTTGAAAAGGGCTCCGAGGTTGGTGCGCATATTTTGTCAGGTGCGGTTCTTGACCCTTGCGGACTTGATGCACTGATCCCCGACTGGAAGGCCAAGGGCGCGCCACTTAACACACCTGTCACGTCCGACAATTTCTATATGATGGGCGAAGCAGGCCAGATTCGCATTCCCAATATCGCCATGCCACCGCTGATGAATAACCACGGCAATTACATCGTGTCGATGGGCAACGTCTGCCGTTGGATGGCCGAACAAGCCGAAGAAATGGGCGTCGAGATATTTCCTGGTATGGCCTGTTCCGAACTGGTCTACGGTGAGAACGGTGAAGTCAGCGGCGTGGTCGCGGGTGAGTTTGGCAAGAACGCCGACGGCACCCCTGGCGATTCTTACGAACCGGGTATGGTGCTTAACGGCAAATATGTTTTCCTGTCCGAAGGCGTGCGCGGATCGCTGTCAAAAGAGGTCATCGCGAAATTCGATCTGGCAAAAGACAGCCAGCCGCAGAAATACGGCCTTGGCATGAAAGAAATCTGGGAGATCGACCCCGCCAAGCACCGGATCGGCACAGTGACCCACACCATGGGCTGGCCCTTGGGTGGCAATGCCGGTGGCGGATCATTCATCTACCACCTTGAAAACAATCAGGTCTATGTCGGTTTTGTTGTCCACCTGAATTACAAAAACCCCTACCTGTTCCCCTACATGGAATTTCAGCGGTTCAAGCATCACCCAATGGTCGCCGAGCTACTGAAAGGCGGCAAGCGTGTCGCATACGGCGCACGCGCAATCACCGAAGGAGGCTATCAATCCATTCCCAAGACGGCATTCCCGGGCGGTGCGTTGCTGGGCTGTTCGGCAGGCATGGTCAACGTGCCACGCATAAAGGGCAACCATAACGCTATGCTGTCGGGCAAAGCCGCAGCCGAAGCCGCATTTACCGCGATCACGGATGGCCGCAGCGGTGACACACTTGATGATTACGACAGCGAAGTCCACGCGGGCCCGATTGGCAAAGATCTGAAACAGGTTCGCAACGTCAAGCCGCTCTGGTCGAAGTTCGGCCTGATCGCCTCGCTGGCTGTTGGCGGGTTCGATATGTGGACGAACAATTTGTTCGGCTTTTCGCTGCTCGGCACGCTTAAGCACGGCAAAAACGACGCCGACGCGACCGAGGAAGCAAGCAAGCACAAGGTCATCGACTATCCCAAACCGGACGGCAAGCTGTCGTTTGATCGCTTGACCAACGTGTCATTTAGCATGACCAACCACGAAGAAAGCCAGCCCGCGCACCTTCACTTAAAAGATCCGTCCATTCCGATGTCAGTGAATATGCCTAAATATGCAGAACCTGCGCAGCGCTACTGCCCAGCAGGCGTCTACGAAGTTGTCGATGATAAATTCGTCATCAACTTTCAGAACTGCGTGCATTGCAAAACTTGCGACATCAAAGACCCCAGCCAGAATATCAACTGGACGGTGCCGCAGGGCGGCGATGGGCCCAACTACCCCAACATGTAGGCGCAGATCATTGAGCGGCGCACCACCCACGCCGTTCAATACGCGACATCCCGCCAAAGTTGTGCCTTTGCATTGCCCCGCCTGACGACCAGTACTAGGTTCTGACCGAATGAACCTAATTCAGGACTATACCGTGCCGCGAAAAATGATCCACGCGACCCTCTTGTCGACGGCATTGGCCATGGCCACGCCCGTTGGTGCTGACACTAATCTGGGGGCTTACCTGGCAGCGCGGCAGGCTGGTATTTCGCACGACTATGCTCCGGCAGCTGACTATTTTATGACCGCGCTCGTCGCCGATCCCAGCAATACGTTCCTCATGGAAAATGCGCTCGCCTCGCATCTTGGCCTTGGCAATATCGAAGCGGCCCGCCCCTTGTCCCAGCAGATGATAGACGCAGGGGCTGCGAGTCAGATCGCGCATATGGTTGCATTGGCCGCAGCGGCGAATGACGGTCTTTGGGATGACATACTTGTAAACTTTGAAGCTGGGCAAACAATTGGTCCGCTCGTTGATGGCTTAGCGCAGGCTTGGGCCTTTGTCGGCGAGGGCGACATAGGCGCTGCCCTTTCTGCCTTTGATGCCGTGATCGAAGCCCCCAGCCTGCGCGCCTTCGGACTTTATCACAAAATGCTCGCGCTGGCTTCGGTCGGGGATTTCGAAGGGGCAGACGTGATCCTGTCGCTCCCCCCGGGCCAAGGGCTGCAACGAACCCGTCGCGTTTCGTTGATCCACGCCAGCATCCTAAGCCAGCTTGACCGCAACGCCGACGCGATCACCATGCTGGATAACACATTCGGGCCGCAGCAAGATCCCGATGTGGCTGACCTGCGCGCCCAGCTTGAAGCGGGCGGTTCGCAACGATTCACGGCTGTTATCAACCCGACCCAAGGCATTGGCGAAGTGATGTTTTCAGTCGCGGGTGCGCTTCAGGGCGAATCCGCAGACGCCTACACGTTATTCTACGCGCGCCTTGCAGCCTATCTCAATCCGGCAAATGCTGATGCTCTGATCTTGTCCGCGCAGCTGCTTGAGGGCCTTGAACAGTATGATCTTGCCAGCACCACATATGGCCGCGTGCCGCGCGATGATAGCGCGTTCTACGCCGCCGAACTGGGCCGCTCGGCGGTATTGCGTCGCGACGGGCGTATAGACGCAGCAATCGAGGTCTTGCAGCAACTTGCGCGCAGCTACCCAGATCAGCCCTTCGTAACGGTCACGCTGGGCGATGCCCTACGATCAGACGGTCGCCACCAAGACGCAAACGCCGCTTATACCGATGCGCTTGCCCAATATGATGACAGCCATGCCGACCGATGGTGGGCCTATTACACGCGCGGCATTACCAACGAACGCTTGGGCGATTGGCCCGCCGCTGAGGCCGATCTACGCGCCGCACTTACATTACAGCCCGACAACCCGAATATTCTGAATTACCTTGGCTACAGCATGGTCGAGAAGCAAGTGAACCTTGATGAAGCGCTGTCGATGATCGAAAAGGCCGCCAATGCGCGCCCCGATAGCGGCGCGATTGTCGATAGCCTCGGCTGGGTGCTTTATCGCCTTGGCCGCTATGAAGAGGCCGTCGAACCAATGGAACGCGCCGCTGAACTTGAGCCCGTCGATCCAGTCATCAACGATCATTTGGGCGATGTCTTCTGGGCGGTCGGCCGCGACATCGAGGCCAGATTTCAATGGAACAGAGCGCTGTCTTTTGATCCCGAAAGCGAGGAGGCAGACCGCATCCGCCGCAAACTTGAAATCGGTCTGGATGCCGTCCTGATCGAAGAAGGCGCAGAGCCGATCCGCGTCGCCAATGACGACGGCTGAGGAGTTCGCCCCGGCCAAGGTCAACCTAACTTTGCATGTGACGGGGCAGCGCGCGGACGGGTATCACCTGCTTGACAGTCTGGTGGTTTTTGCGGGCCATCAGGACAGGCTGACAGCGCGCCCAAGTCGTTATCTGACGATTGATGTTTCGGGGCCGTTTGCCGCAGGCGTGCCTTGTGATGATCGCAACCTGGTGCTGCGCGCCGCTCATGTTTTGCGCGCGCGTCATGGGGTGCAGGTCGGCGCAGCACTACATCTGGAAAAGAACCTCCCCCATGCCGCCGGCATTGGCAGCGGATCATCCGATGCCGCCGCGGCCCTGCGCCTGTTGGCCCGCGTTTGGAATGTGCCGTTGCCTGACTCAAATGACCCGCTTGTGCTGGCACTTGGGGCCGACGTTCCTGTCTGTCTGCGCGCGCCAGCGCCAACACAGATGACCGGAATCGGCGAAACCTTGACTGATGTGCCACCTCTGCCGTCCTGTGCAATGGTCATGGTCAATCCGCAGGTCGCGCTGCCCACAGGGCGCGTTTTTGCAGAGATGCATTCAAAGACAAATCCGGCGATGCCGCCTGTTCCATCGGGTATGAATTTCAGGGATTTTGCTGCATGGCTAAGCCAGCAGCGTAACGACATGCAGCCCGCCGCCGCAGGCATTGCGCCGGAAATTATCGCCGTACTTTCCCGCCTGCGCAAAACGCCGGGCGTGGAATTTGCCGGGATGTCAGGGTCAGGTTCTACCTGTGTCGCGCTGGTGGCGGACATGGATCGCGCGGTGTCGATCGCGGGCGCTATTCAGGTGTCAGAGATGCGCTGGTGGGTCGCGCCTGCACCACTACTTACCTAACGCGCGCAACCACATAATCGGCAAGATCAAGAAGCATCCCTTTGATCGGGTGATCAGGCAAAGGCGCAAGAGCGTCCTTGGCCTGTGCCGCCCATGACAACGCCTCGAGGCGGGTAGTTTCAAGGGTGCCGTGCCGTTCGAGAATTGCTATCGCGGTCTCAAGATCGTCGTCATACTGCTTGCCCTTGGCAATCGTGCGCTCCCAGAAGGCGCGCTCATCAGCGTCAGCCAAAGCAATCGCCTTAATCACAGGCAGTGTTAGTTTGCGCTCGCGGAAATCATCGCCCACATTCTTGCCCGTCGCATCTGTACCGCGATAATCCAACAGGTCATCGACAATCTGGAATGCGATTCCTAGTGCGTCGCCATAATCATACAGCGCTTTCACACGGTCTTCGTCGACACCGGCAATGACACCCCCGACCTCCATCGCAGCGGAAAACAACGCGGCCGTCTTACCGCGCACAACTTGCAAATAGATCGCTTCGGTTGTGGACAGATTGCTGGCCGCAGTCAGTTGCAAAACCTCGCCCTCGGCAATCGTGGCAGAGGCATTTGCCAAAATATCCAGAACCCGCAACGATCCTGTTTCGACCATCAACTGGAACGAACGGGCGAACAGATAATCACCAACCAGCACAGAGCTGGTATTGTCCCACAACAGGTTCGCCGTGGGCCGCCCGCGCCGCTGGCTGCTTTCATCGACCACATCGTCGTGCAGCAAGGTCGCGGTGTGAATAAATTCAACCGTCGCGGCCAGATGCACGTGATAGGGGCCGTCATAGCCGCACATTTTAGCGGCAGCCAATGTCATCATCGGGCGCAGTCGTTTACCACCTGCCTCGATCAGATGCGCCGTAACTTCGGGGATACGCGGCGCATGTTCAGACGCCATCCGGTCGCGGATCAGCGCGTTAACTGCATCCATCTCCTCGGCCAAAGTTTCGGCAAGGCGCTCGTGCGGTTTGGTGGCAAAGTTATCAAAGCTCATCACGGGTCCGTCAGTTACTCGACATTGGGGTTGGTTTACCCTTAGGTCGACAGGATGAAAGAACTTTTGCGCACCAACGACCCAACGGTCATCGCCTTTGCCAAAGCCCTGTTAGACGGCGAAGGTATAGACGTGTTCGAAATGGACGTAAACATGAGCATTCTTGACGGCAGCCTGGGCATATTGCCGCGCCGGATGATGGTTGCCGACCGCGATCACTTTATGGCCGCCGCAGCGATGCGCGACAACGGGATCGAAGTCTCCAAGTGAGCGCTCAAACGACACGTGATGCGTTTCTCGGGGGACTATTGCAGTTCACCCAACCGCGCGAAGGCTACCGTGCAGGCGTCGACGCCGTATTCCTTGCGGCGGCTTGTCCGGCCAAAACAGGGCAGCGGGTACTAGAGCTTGGGTGCGGCGTTGGGGCGGCGATGCTGTGCCTTGCCAAACGCACGGCAGGCCTGCGTGTGACCGGTGTTGAGGTGCAACCTGACTATGCAGACCTTGCCCGCGCCAACGCCACCCACAACGGGATCGAGGCCGAGGTGATCACCGCTGACCTACGCGCCCTGCCTGCCGATCTGCGCAATCGCAGTTTTGACCATGTTTTCATTAATCCGCCCTATTACCAGCAGACCGCAACGACCGCAGCGCGCGACAGCGGGCGCGACACTGCCCATCGCAGTGACACGTCTTTGGCCGAATGGATCGACATCGGCGCGCGCCGCCTCGCCCCCAAAGGGTATCTGACCCTCATTCAGCGGATCGACCGTCTGCCAGAGGCCATCGTTGCTTGTGACGGTCGGCTTGGATCGCTTGTGGTGCTGCCGCTTGCAGGACGTGAAGGCCGCGCGCCCGAGCGGTTCCTGCTGCAGGCGCGCAAGGACGGGCGCGCGGCATTTCGCTTATGCCCGACTTACGTATTACATCGTGGCGCGACACATGAACGCGACCAAGAAAGCTATACCGCACAAACACGTAGGATTTTGCGGGATGGGGCCGCCTTGCACATCTAACGTTAAGCGTTTGGAAACTTTTGCCCGCTTTCATGGATGGTGACGATTTTTTCTGTCACGCCGCGTGACAGCGCCGTCAATCTGTGGTGCAATCGTTTCACAGACAATCAATACAGGAGGACAACCATGACACTGAGTTCCCACGTGCATACGCTGAAGCAAAAACACGAGTCCCTGTCAGAAGCAGTTGAGGTTGCGCAGCGCAGCCCTGCAACAGACGATCTTGAGATTGCGCGCATGAAGAAGAAAAAGCTCCACCTGAAAGAAGAGATTTCACGCCTTAGCGCTGAATAAGACTATCCGACTTTGGCGCTGGCACTGGCTGCCAGCGCCGCACCTGCCGCAATCAGGACCGCAGCCACAAGTAGCGACCAATGTGCGGCGGCAACCCCCGCCAGCACCAATATCAAAGTTGATAGCAGCGGCGCTGCATAAGACGCGACACCAAGCAATTGAATATCGCCCTTCTTCACCCCGACATCCCAGACGAAAAACGCAAGTCCAACAGGGCCAAGGCCAAGGCCCAAGACGGCCAACCACCCGCGTGCGTCTGCGGGCCAAACGGTTGCTTCAAAGACCAGATGCGCGCCCGCTGACAGCACCGCACTTGCGATACAAAATACTGCGACGCTGCCTGTTGGCACCGCCCCAAAGCGGCGCGAACCGACCGAATAGGCCGACCACGTCAACGCGCAGAGAAACGCGAGTCCGTAGCCAGACAAGGCATCCGAACGAAACCCCGTGGCCCCCGCCCCGATGATCAGGGCCGCCCCGAAAAATGCGGTGAATGCGCCGATCAAATGGCCCGCGCCCAACCGTTCGCCGGGCAACAGGCCCGACATCAACACAATGAAAAGTGGCCAAAGATATGCGATCAGCCCCGCCTCGGCTACCGGAGCAAGACGAAGTGCTGAAAAATACAAGGCGTGATAGCCAAACAAGCCCACCGTGCCAAATGCGTAGACATGCCATGGCACACCCGCAAGCTGGCGCAACCGGCCAGTGATGATCAGCCAGATCATCCCGAACCCGCCGCCAATCGCAAAGCACAGCGCGCTAAGTAGAAAAGGCGGCACAGGTGTAGACCCGACCGTGAACAGCGCGAGCAGCGACCACAGCAGGACGGCACCAAATCCAAAAACTGTCGCCCGTGCCCGTGTCATCCGCCGCCCCTAGCTCGGATCAAAGGGTCAATCCTGTCATCCATTTTGCTGTGTTAAACCTTAACCAACGAAAGAAATAGTGCCACTATCGGGCGGTGGTCAATGAGGGCGCGCAGACCTTCAATCGCAGGCTGTTTGGCTGCCCCCAAACGCAAAAGGCCGACCCAATTGGACCGGCCCCTCGTCATTGTTCGTGTGGCCTTAGATCATGTATTGCCCGCCGTTCGCGGAAATCGTCGAACCTGTAATGAACGCGGCTTCGTCAGATGCAAGAAACACGACAGCGCGCGCGATTTCTTCGGGTTCGCCAAGGCGACCAACCGGAATTTGCGGCAAGATCACGTCGTTCATGACCTTTTCGGGGATCGTGCTCATCATTTCGGTGTTGATATAGCCCGGACAGATCACGTTAACGGTAATGCCAGCGCGCGCACCTTCTTGTGCCAACGACTTGGAAAAACCAATGTCACCTGCCTTGGCGGCAGCATAGTTTGTTTGGGCGAACTGGCCCTTCTGGCCATTGATCGAGCTAATCGAAACCACACGCCCGAACTTGCGTTCACGCATTCCACCCCAGACGTTATGGGTCATGTTGAACAGGCCCGTCAGGTTGGTGTCGATCACTTCTTGCCACTGTTGCGGCGTCATTTTGTGGAACGGCGCGTCACGGGTGATGCCCGCGTTGTTAACCAAGACTTCAACAGGGCCAAGATCGGCTACGACTTGGGCGATACCAGCCTGACAGGCTTCGTAGTTTCCCACGTCCCATTTGTAAGTCTTGATGCCGGTTTCGGCGGTAAAGGCAGCAGCTTTTTCATCGTTGCCCGCGTAGGTCGCGGCGACAATATAGCCCTCGGCGGCCAGTGCTTTGGCGATTGCTGCCCCGATCCCGCGGGAGCCTCCGGTAACAAGTGCGACGCGTGACATCGTGTATCCTCCAATTTCGGTTAGCAATGATATTATACGAGCGCAAACATAGGCGCAACTTTATTGCGCGCCAGAATCTGCAAAAGAATGGGGTCGCGGCGATCTAACACGCGACCCCATTTAAAGTGTCAGACGTTATGGACGCTCAACGCAAAGCGCGACACCCATGCCGCCACCGATGCAAAGGGTCGCAAGACCCTTCTTTGCGCCACGGCGTTTCATCTCGAACAAGAGCGTGTTCAGAACACGGCAGCCGGATGCACCGATCGGGTGCCCAATCGCGATTGCGCCGCCGTTCACGTTCACGATTGCTGGATCCCAGCCCATTTCTTTGTTCACGGCGCAGGCTTGTGAAGCAAATGCTTCGTTGGCTTCGACAAGATCAAGATCGTCAACCGACCAGCCAGCCTTGTCCAATGCCTTGCGCGATGCATAGATCGGACCAACGCCCATAATCGCCGGGTCCAGACCGGCGGTTGCATAGGACGCGATACGGGCGAGCGGTTCGATACCACGCTTCTCGGCCTCGTCAGCGGACATCAAAAGCGTCGCTGCTGCGCCATCATTCAAGCCCGATGCGTTTGCGGCGGTCACGGTGCCGTCCTTTGTGAACGCGGGGCGCATTTTCGCCATCGCTTCGAGGGTTGCGCCGTGGCGGATATATTCGTCCTGATCAACAATGATGTCTCCCTTGCGGGTCTTGACCGTGAACGCAGCAATTTCATCGGCGAACTTGCCAGCCTTTTGCGCGGCTTCGGCCTTGTTCTGCGAGGCCACGGCGAATTCGTCCTGCATTTCGCGGGAAATCTGCCACTTTTCAGCTACGTTTTCAGCGGTCTGGCCCATGTGGTAGTTATTGAAAGCATCCCACAAACCATCATGAATCATCGTGTCGATGTATTTCATGTCGCCCATCTTGTGACCCGCGCGCAAGTTAGCTGCGTGGGGCGACATGGTCATGTTTTCCTGACCGCCGGCTGCGACGATATTGGCGTCACCCAGCATGATATGCTGTGCGCCCAGCGCAACGGCACGAAGGCCGGAACCACAGACCTGATTGAGCGACCAAGCGGCGCTTTCTTGCGGCAGACCTGCGTTGATATGCGCCTGACGGGCAGGGTTTTGGCCCTGCGCGGCTGTCAGAACCTGACCAAGAATTGTTTCACTGACCTCGGATGGATCGATGCCGGCGCGCGCGACAACCTCGGCAAGGACAGCAGCGCCCAGGTCATGTGCGGGGGTATTGGCAAAACCGCCACCAAAGCTACCCACGGCGGTACGTGCTGCGGAAGCGATTACAACGTTGGTCATATGAGACTCCTTTTTGAATGCGACAAAGGCGACGCGGAGTTATGCACATGCAGCGTGCGGGGCCCCACCCGCCGTTGCAGCATTTCATATTGGTTAGACGACCCTGGGGCAACGTGATTCAGCCCCTCGGCGACGCAGACCCGCCATGTAAGGACGTCAAAGTGTGAATTTGGGAATGGCGATATGATAGCCCTGAAGGCAATCCACGCCGAATGAAGCGAGAAATTCAGCCTCGGCCGCCGTTTCAACACCCTGCCCGACGGCAAACATTTCGAACTGGTGTGCAACCGAAATTAGCGCTTCGGCAAGAACCTGATTATCTGGTGAATGATTGATGTCTTTCACAAAACAACGGTCAAGCTTTACCATATCAAAAAAGAAGTCTTTGAGGTGGCGAAAGGACGTCATCCCCCCACCAAAGTCATCAAGCGCGAAGGCAATACCAATGGGCTGCATTTCTTCCATGAAGCGAATGACAACCTCGTGGAGTTGCATCGCCGAGGTTTCCCCCACTTCAAGGATCAAGCGATGCGCAAGGGCAGGGTCGCTATCAAGCCGCTGATCAAGGCGGCGACGCCAAGCTGCATCGCCAATGGATCGCGCCGAGACATTTAGCGACAGACGCAGCGTCGGATTTGCCTGCAGCATGTCCAGACCGTGACGCAACGTTTCGCAATCAATATCACGGCCCAGCGCCTTTTCTTCGATCTGCCCCATGAATTGCCCCGCAGGCACAATCCGCCCGCCGTCATCAAGGACACGGATCAACCCCTCGTAAAAGACAACCTGATCGGGCTGGCCCGCACGCACGACAGGTTGAAACGCCAGCGCAGTGTTGCCGCGTTCAAGTGCCTTGCGCACAATCGACAACACATCGCGATCACGACTGGCCACCGCATATTGCAGCGGGTCCATCGGCGTTTGCGCATTCAATGCGCCGGGGGAAAGATCAAAACTGGCCATGCAATCATCCTTGGTCCCCGCAGGTATCCCATTGCCCCGCTTAATGGCTGGTAAAGAAACTCAATTTGCGATCAATTGAATCAACATTTGGGGGCAGGACATGAGCGAACGCTGCGGCTGGGCCGGACAGAAAAAAATCTATACCGATTACCACGATACGGAATGGGGCGTGCCAGAATACGATAGCCGCGCGCTGTGGGAAAAGCTGATCCTCGACGGATTTCAGGCGGGTCTTAGCTGGATCACAATCCTGAAAAAGCGCGACAACTTTAAGGCCGCATTTGCACAATTTGACCCCGAAGTGATTGCCGGCTGGGGCGAACCCGAGGTGTTGGCCTGCCTCGAAAACCCCGGCATCATTCGCCATCGCGGCAAGATCGAAGCAACGATTACCAACGCCCGCGCCTATCTTGAGATGGATGACTTCTCGGCGTGGTGCTGGGCCAACACGAGCGGCAAACCGATCCACAATCGCTGGACCGGTCTGGCGCAAGTGCCTGCCTTAACGCCGCTATCAACACAGATGTCCAAGGATTTAAGAAAAGCCGGGTTCAAGTTTTGCGGCCCGACGATTGTCTATGCGTGGATGCAGGCTTGCGGGTTGATCAACGACCACCTTATCGATTGTCCGCAGCACGACCACTGTGCAGCATTGGCACGGTAGCTACCAGCGCTTCAACGCATCCTCGTCGGCGTCCTTGGCGGCGACCCAATCGGCCCCGTTGCCGGTTTCTTCTTTTTTCCAGAATGGCGCGCGGGACTTCAGGTAATCCATCAAGAACTCGGCTGCAGCAAAAGCATCGGCACGGTGCGGGGCCGCCGTGGCAACCATCATGATCAGCTCACCGACCTTTAGTTGCCCGTAACGATGCACCACAAATGCATCGGCCAGCGCCCAGCGCGTCACGGCCTGTTGTGCGATCTCGGTCAGCGCCTTTTCTGTCATGCCCGGATAGTGTTCGATCGTCATGGCGCGCAGTCCACCGTTCACATCGCGCACCAATCCGCTAAAGCTGACAACGGCACCTGCGCCAGCCGCGCGGGCAGTAAAAGAGTTCAGTTCCGCACCAACATCGAACGCCGCTTCTTGAACGCGGATGTCCATCAGCCACCTGTCATGGGTGGGAAAAACGCTATTTCGCGGGCGCCTTCCAGCGGGGCGTCGAAATCAGCAAGCGTTTGGTCAACGGCGACCCGCAGCGCGCTTGTGTCCGAGAATGCCAAATCATAGCGTTCTTCGCGCCCGCGCAGTTCGGCGATCAAATCGCGCACGGTTGCCGCCTTGGTTTCCACTTGTTCACGCGGCACCCCGATGCGTTCACGTACCCAAGCGAAATAGACGACATCGATCACGCGTTTTCCCTCAGATAGGGGAGCGATTTGCGAAAGTAGTCAAAGCCCGTAAGCATGGTCAAAATCATTGCCGCCCAAAGCAAGATGATACCGATCCACCAGCTATAGAATGCGCCGTTCAGCTTCCAGATAAGCCCCTGTAAATCAGGTTCAGTTCCTTCAAGCACAGCGATGATCAGCGCGTCATCCATGCCATCCGTGGACATCTGAAAATACGTGTCGAACGCACCGGTGGAAAACAGCACGGCAATCGCGGTCATCTGCGCGGCGGTCTTCCATTTAGCAAGCTTCGTAACCGCCAAAGTGCCCGCCGTATCGCCCAAAAATTCGCGCAACCCGCTGACGAAAGTCTCGCGGAACATAATAAGTGTCGCTGGCAGCAAAATCCACCGATCAAAACCCGTCTGCGATCCCCATCCAGACACACTGCAAATCACCAGCAGCGCGATGACAACCATCGCCTTGTCGGCAATCGGATCAAGCATCGCGCCGAATTTGGTTTGCTGGTTCCATGCACGCGCGAGATAGCCGTCAATCCAGTCGGTCGTCGCGGCCACCACAAATAGGATCAGCGCGAACCAATCAGCATACGGGCGCGCGAAATAAAGAAACATCAGCGCTACACCGGGAGCGGCAAGCAGGCGTAGGACAGTCAGTATATTTGGTAGATTCCATCTCATATGTCATTCCTAGCTCCAAATGGCGGCGTGCACCACTCCCCGTAGACCAGTTCGAGGCCACTACCCCTTTTCATGAAAATAATCATAGATACCCTGCGCCATGTTGTCCGATATTCCGGCCACGGCCTTGAGGTCTGCAAGCGCCGCGCGCCCGACTGCCTTGGCACTGCCGAAATGCGCAAGAAGTGCCCGTTTGCGTGTCGCACCAACGCCCGGCACATCATCAAGTGGGGTCACGCCGATAGCCTTGCTACGCTTGGCGCGATGGGTACCGATCGCAAAGCGGTGCGCCTCGTCGCGCATACGTTGCACGAAATAAAGCACCGGATCATTGTGGCGTAACGCCATGATGCGCTGTCCGGTCCGGTGAAATTCTTCCTTGCCTGCGTCGCGATCCAATCCCTTGGCGACGCCAACCATCGGCACGTCGCCCACACCAAGTTCTGTCATGATCTCGCGCACGGCACTCACTTGCCCTTTGCCGCCGTCAATCAACAACAGGTCCGGCCAGCTTCCTGCCTGGCGTTCGGGATCTTCCTTCAACAGGCGTTTGAAACGGCGGGTCAGAACTTCCTTCATCATACCAAAATCATCGCCCGGCGTCAGGTCTTCGCCCTTGATATTGAACTTACGATATTGGCCTTTCTCGAATCCTTCAGGGCCCGCCACGATCATTGCACCAACGGCATGCGCACCTTGAATGTGGCTATTGTCATAAACCTCAATCCGGCGCGGAGGGTCACCCAGATCAAAGGCTTTGGCCAGCCCGCGAAGCAGTTTGCTCTGGGTCGCCGTTTCTGACATTTTCCGCGCAAGACTTTCGCGGGCATTGCGCGCGGCACCTTGTAGGATGTCGGCCTTTTCACCACGCTGTGGCACGATAATCTCGACCTTGCGCTTTGCCTTTTCGGACAAGGCCGCGGTCACAAGATCGGTGTCGTCCAGCCCATGCGACAGCAGCAGCATTCGCGGCGGATCGCGGTCAGAATAGAACTGCCCAACAAAAGCCTGCATGACTTCGGCCATGTCCTCGTCACCGGAGATACGCGGATAATAATCGCGGTTACCCCAGTTTTGATTGGCGCGGATAAAGAACACCTGCACACAGGCCTGCCCGCCATCGGTGTGCAGGGCAATCACGTCAGCCTCGGCCACACCTTGCGGGTTGATACCTTGTGCGGTCTGCACTTGGGTCAGGGCGCGGATGCGGTCACGCAGGGCAGCGGCGCGTTCAAACTCCATCTCTTGCGATGCCTTGGCCATATCAGTCGCCAATTGTGCCTGCATCTCGGTTGATTTTCCCGAAAGGAAGCGCTGCGCATCCTTCACCAGTTGCGCATAGTCGGCCTCTGATATCTTGCCCGTGCAGGGAGCCGCGCAACGCTTGATTTGATGCAGCAAACAAGGTCGCGTGCGGTTTTCGAAATCGCTATCGGTGCAAGTGCGCAACAAAAACGCGCGCTGAAGCTGATTCAGCGTCCGGTTCACCGCACCCGCGCTGGCAAAGGGGCCATAATAATCACCTTTCTCTTTTTTCGCACCGCGATGTTTCTTGATCTGCGGATAGGCATGATCGGCGGTCACAAGGATGTTGGGAAAGCTTTTGTCGTCACGCAGCAGCACGTTGTATTTCGGCTTGAGCTGCTTGATCAGGTTCTGTTCCAGCAACAGCGCCTCGGTCTCGGTCGCGGTGGTCAGGAACATCATCGACCGTGTCTCGCGGATCATGCGTTCGATCCGCCCGCTGTGACCGGCGGGCCGCGCATAGTTGCTGACGCGCGCGCGCAAATTGCGAGCCTTGCCCACATACAAAACACGGCTTTCGTGATCGAGCATCCGATACACCCCAGGCGACGAATCCAGCGTGCGCAGATAGGCCTGAATGAGGGCATGGCCCGTCAGTGGCTCGGGCGTATCGCTGGTAGTTTCATCACTCATGCGGCGTGGCTCTGATTCTGTGGTGGGCTGCAACCATATCGCAGAAAGGACAAGAGGAAAGCTATCCACTTTTCTTGTGGATAACTACGGGGACAGTTCTGCGTGGGTCCAATTTCTCCCTTGTTTACAGGGGGTTTTCTGACGTTGCCTATTTTTTAGGCAGCTCCCTAAGTAATTGATTTTGGAGGATATTTATTTTTTCAAGGCAACCGTCTGAAAACATTAAGAATTTGTAACCGTTTTGCGATTCTGAAAAGCCAACGTGCACAACTTGTCGGCTGGTTACTCGACACCGACGGTATCAGGCGTCTCCCAAGCTAGATGCTGACCGCCATCCACAACAAGCATCTGCCCCGTCACTGCGCGTGCATCGAGGAAATAGCCCAGCGCCGCTGTGATGTCCGCAGGCTCGGATCCGCGCCCCATAATCGTCGCGCTTCGTTGGCGGACAAACTGTGCCGTGCTTTGATGCGCACCCTGCAAGGTCGGCCCCGGCCCGATCGCATTGACGCGGACGCGCGGGGCCAACCCCTGCGCAGTGGTCTGTGTCATTACCCACAAACCAGCCTTCGCAATCGTGTAGGTCATGAACTCAGGCGTCAGTTTGCGGATGCGCTGGTCAATCATATTGATGATCAAGCCCTGCGCCAAAGGCTCGCTATTTTCGTCGATTACCGGTTCGGGCACCTGTGCGGCAAACTGCTGGGTAAGCACAAACGGCGCGCGCAGGTTCGACCCGATATGGCGGTCCCAACCTTGGCGTGTGGCTGACTGGATGGTATCATATTCAAAGATTGACGCGTTATTGATCAGACAGGCGAGCGGCCCACCCAGCTTTGCGGCGGCAGCATCGACCAACGCGGCGGTTTCATCTTCATCCAGCAGGTCGGCACAAATTGCCACGGCGCGCTGGCCCTTGGCCGCAATCTCGGCAACGACCGCCACGGCTGCGTCACGCGATCTATGATAATGCACCGCAACGTCATACCCACGATCCGCCAAATACAAAGCCATCGACCGCCCAAGACGCGCAGCTGCCCCCGTGACCAAGGCGCGGGGCATCACAGCACCACAAACAGATATGTGACGTAAAGAACGCTTAGCGCGATACCCCAAATGCGGGTGATGTCGGCGCGAAGGAATACAAATGGGATCAGGATCAGGGATGCGCCCAGCATTACCCAAAGATCAAACTGCAAGAACTGCGGATCGACGGGGATTGGCCCAACCAGCGAGGCAATGCCGATAACGCCCAAAAGATTAAACATATTCGAGCCAATAACATTACCGATCGCCACATCTGCCTGACGCCGCACTGCGGCCATCACAGTTGTCGCCAATTCGGGCAAGGACGTGCCAATCGCCACAAGGGTCAGGCCGATCACGGTGTCGGAAATGCCAAAGCTGGTTGCGATATTGCTGGCACCATCCACCAACAAGCTTGCGCCAAGTGGCAAACCAATCAGGCCAAGCACAAGAAAAAGCGATATCTTTGACCATGGGAGATCAGGGTCCGCGCCTTCAAGGTCTTCTATATCATCATCTGCGATCTTGTCGGCCTTACGGTGTTTTTGTGCTGCGCGGGCCGCATGGATCAGCATGGCAGCAAGGGCTGTGAGCAGCACAATCGCCGCGACCCAGTCAAAGGCCCCCCGGTACGCCAACCCGATAAAAAGGAACGTGGCCGCGATCATCTGAACGTAACTGGCGCGCGTGTCGCATTCGCTAGTGTGCATGACTGCAAGCAAAGCAGGGATACCCAACACCAGCAGCACATTCGCGGTATTTGACCCAACGACGTTCCCAAGAGCCAATCCCGGTACATCTTCAAGGATCGCCTGGATCGAAATGAGCAATTCTGGCGCGGAGGTGCCGAACGCGACAATCGTCAACGACACGATCAAGGCAGGCACACCAAGGCGCAGGGACATATTTACGGCCCCCTTAACAAGGCTGTCACCCGCAAGCAGCAGGATCACAAGGCCGAGGCCCGTATAAACCCAGTCTATGATCATTTGCGGCCCTTCCTGCAGGGGCACGGCCCCTTGCCAATCCTGTAGCGCCCGCAGTTCTTGCACTTGGCCGCAGCCAATCGTTCCTGTCCGGGAAAGCGTATCTTGCCGAACATGGCAAGCACGGCCATCCCGACCAAGAACAAACTTATGATCTTGAAAATCACGTCAGAGGCCGAATTGCGCAAATGCCGCGCGTTCTTCGATACTGGCAACGGTGTCGTCGATCAATTGTGCGCCGAACCGCGAAAACATCGACCGCTTCACGCCATAGTGTCGTAGTTTCACCTTATCGCCAAACCGTTCCTTAAGGACTGGCACCAAGTGACCGACCTGATCGGCCAGGCCTTGTTCAACAGCTTTGTCACCGACCCAGATTTCACCAGTGAAATGATCGGGATTATCAATCAGCCGTGCACCGCGCCGCGATTTGACGTGATCAATGAAATACACATGTAAATCATCAAGCAGCCCCTTAAGACGCTTTATGTCTGCGGGCTTTTCCGGTTTGAACGGATCCATCATGCTTTTGGATTTTCCGGCGGTGTGCACGCGGCGTTCAACGCCAACCTTTTCAATCGCGCCTGTTAGCCCGAATCCGGCTGAAATCACACCGATTGACCCAACGATTGACCCGCGATCAACGAAAATCTCGTCGGCTGCAGTTGCTAGCCAATACCCACCTGAGGCGGCAACATCTTCGACGAACGCGAAAACCGGAATGCCTTTTTCTTCGGCCAAGCGCCGGATGCGAGCGGCTATCAGCGACGATTGCACGGCCGACCCACCGGGCGAGTTGATCTCAAGCGCGATGGCTGCCGGCATGCCTTTGGAGAAGGCCTTTTCGATTGCGGGCGCAAGGGTCGCATCATTCAGGGCGCGCGCGCCACTCGCGATTTGGCCTTGAAGGCGAATGACAGCCACAAAGGGCGTAGATTTGATAAAAGGGATCCAACGTTTCATGTTGCTTCATCTAGGCAGTCAGAGCCCCCCCGACAAGGCTTGCCACTGTGCGCACCCCGCATATATTTCGCGCGAGACATACTGTCATTGGCGAATGCGCCAGCCAGTGCGGAAAATCCACCAGATCACCGCCAGACAGAGACCCGTAAACAGCGTGATTGCACCAAGGCTAAGCACGATAGACACATCCGATGTTCCAAAGAAGGCCCAGCGAAAGCCCGAGATCAAGTAAACCACCGGATTGAACATAGTGATAATCTGCCAGACCGGCGGAAGCATCGAAATCGAGTAAAACGATCCGCCAAGGAAAACGAGTGGGGTGATGATCAGCAGCGGGATGAGTTGAAGCTGTTCGAAATTCTGCGCCCAAATGCCGATGATGAACCCGAGCAAGCTGAACGACAGGCAGGTGAGCACCAAGAACGCCAACATCGCAAACGGGTGCGCAATGCTGAGGTCAACAAATGCAAAGGCCGTCCCCAAAATGACAAAGCCGATGAATAGCGCCTTGGTCGCCGCAGCGCCGACATACCCAATTGTAATCTCAAGAAAGCTGACAGGTGCTGACAACATCTCGTAAATTGTGCCGATGAATTTCGGGAAATAGATACCAAAGGATGCGTTAGTCGTGGCCTGTGTCATCACGCTAAGCATGATCAGGCCCGGGACAATAAACGAGCCATAACTGATGCCCTCGACCTCATCAATGCGGCTGCCAATGGCGGCTCCAAACACGACGAAGTAAAGCGATGTCGAAATGACCGGCGAAATGAAGCTTTGCATCAAGGTGCGGAAAAATCGCGCCATTTCATTAAAGTAGATCGCTTTAATGGCCTGGAAATTCATGCCGTTTCCTTCACAAGATCAACGAAGATATCTTCGAGACTGCTTTGCTGGGTCTGCAAATCAGCAAGCTGCAGTCCGGCCTTGTGAACCTCGGCAAGGATGCGCGCAATGCCAGTCCGTTCGGCATTGGCGTCGAAGGTATAGATCAGCCCGTGCCCACCCGTTGCCAAAGTCAGCCCCTGCTTGGCAAGCGATTTGGGAACCTCGGTCAATGGCTCTGTCAGATCAATGCGCAAGTGCTTTTGGCCCATGCGTGCCATCAGGGCGTCTTTGTCCTCGATGAGTAGGATTTCACCCTTGTTGATAACACCGATCCGGTCCGCAATTGCCTCGGCCTCTTCGATGTAGTGGGTTGTCAGAATAATGGTAACGCCAGCTTGCTTTAACTCGGACACGATCTGCCACATGTCCTTGCGCAGCTCTACGTCCACGCCCGCAGTCGGCTCATCAAGGAATAGCACGCGTGGCTCGTGAGAAAGCGCCTTGGCGATAAGAACACGTCGTTTCATGCCGCCAGACAGCGTCATAACCTTGCTGTCTTTCTTGTCCCACAAAGACAATTGGCGCAAAAGTTTTTCAAGGTAGGCGTCGTCCTTGCCTTTGCCAAACAGCCCGCGCGAAAACCGCACGGTGTTGATAACCTTTTCAAACGGTTCGAGCGATATTTCCTGCGGCACAAGCCCGACAAGGTTTCGTGCGCCGCGGTAAGCCGTGATAATATCATACCCACCCACGGTGACAGTGCCGCTTGTGGGCCGTGTGATTCCGCAAATTGTCGAGATCAGCGTCGTTTTCCCCGCACCATTGGGACCAAGCAGGGCGATGATCTCGCCCTCCTCAATCTCAAGCGAGACGCCCTTAAGCGCGGTAAAGCCCCCGTCATAGGACTTCGTCAAGTTTTGGACTGATACGATACCCACGTGGCGCTCCTGCTGGTCATCCGCGCAAACTACCCAACCCGTTCGGGATGTCCACCGCATCTGCGCCGATGCCGCAACTGATCATCAACAAATCCGAGGAAGCGGCTCGCCGACAAGCATATCTACCAAACGCTGTCCGCCAAAGAGCGTGCGCATCGCCACGCGACCCGGATGGTTTTACGCCGCGACGCCACTCGCGACAGCATCTTGCCCGCCAGGCGTTGCCCGCATGGCTGCCAGCGCAGCGTCTGCCTGATCTGGTGGGACGAAGACAACGAGGGTCCCCTCGTTTGCCGAACACACAGTATTGGGTGACAAACAGGAACAGGCGCTTTTCCGAACAGACCGTGATCGCTTGTGGGACATGATCTGCTCTGAACTTTGTCCCACAAGTGATGGGAAAATCGAATTATTGTTGGCGAAGCGTGATGTCGGCCTGAGGAGAGTAGTCGAGGACAGTTAGAAGCAAAGGCACGCTTCCTTGCCAACTCTGCGTCGCAGTTTGGGTTGTTTTGTTGACCTATTGTTGACCCAACATCTGGACATGCAAAAGCCACCCGTGGGTAGCTGATAGCGCATTGAGATTGTTCGGGGAATTTGGTTGCGGGAGGGCGCACCGAATGGCGCGCCCTTAATTGTTTGAATGTCGAATTTTTTAGGCAAGTTCGACCAAGTAGAACGCATAATCGTTGAACGGCATATAGTCCGATACATCGAAGCGCCAATCGAAGCCTACTGTATCGCCTGCATGCAAATTCACTTCCATCGTCATTGCTGACCCGTAGCTGGTTTCGTTTGGAATATCATAGCCCAAGAAGGATTCAATGACAGCCTGACTGGATTCACCAGTGTGCAAAACAGCTGAATAGCTTCCTTCGGTGCTTGTCGCCGACGTTGTCGCAACGTTGCCAGTCGATGCGAAAACGCCGAGGCCAGTTTCAAAGTCGAAATGGTCTCCGCCTGCTCCAATGTTATCGATCCAGAGGTTACCGTCATAATCGCTGTCGTACCAGATGGCCGCACCAAACGAAATTTGGTAGCGGCCATCTGCGTCAACTGTGAAGGTTTTTGTCTGGCAACCTGAGGTTGCGCTGTATGATCCCAGAACCGATACATTGGACAGGATTGTGACGCCACTTGGATCAGGCGCTTCTGGGAAAACTGGCGCATCGTTTTCACCGGCAATATCCACAGTAATGGATTGGGTATCAACGCCGCCGTTGCCGTCGCTGACTTCAACCGAGAACGAGTCGCTGACCGTATCGCCTGAGTTCAAGGCCTGCACAGCGCCAGAGCTATCATCCAGATCGTAGGTCCAAAATCCTGAGCTGTCGATCGATAGACCACCCGCGCCTGCGTGCAGATCGACACCTTCTCATCGTCTAACAAAACTCGCTTTTTCTGCCCCTTCTTCCCCGCCATCGCCCACCTCAAGATGTCCACTGTCTGACGTCAGCACTTATGGGTCCAAATAGCGGCATTTGATAAGAGAGTGTTCTTGGCTCATCGTAACCACTGAGGAGTGGAAGATGAGACAGAC